>CANPOY010000026.1 GCA_947575805.1 uncultured Lachnospiraceae bacterium | reverse complement strand
TGCTGCGAGTGCGGCTGCTGCAGCTTTATCTGTCCTGCAAAGAGGCCGCTGACCCAGGAGATCAAATCCATGCGTAAGATACAGCTGGCAAAGAAGAAAACAGGAGGAAAGGCATGAGCGAATTATATAAAGTATCATCAAATCCCCATATTCGTTCCAGGGTGACGACGAATGGCATCATGCTGGCGGTCATCATTGCACTGCTGCCTGCCACCGGCTTTGGAATTTACAATTTCGGGCCAAGGGCGCTGGCTGTTATTCTGGTGACGGTGGCCGGCACCGTGCTGACGGAGTTCTTGTTCGGACTGTATAAAAAGAAAATGACGATCACCGATCTTTCCGCGGTAGTGACCGGTCTTTTGCTTGCATTGAACCTCCCGGTGAGCATTCCGCTGTGGATGGCGGCTTTAGGGGGTGTCTTTGCCATCCTTGTGGTGAAAATGCTGTTCGGAGGGCTGGGGCAGAATTTCATGAATCCGGCACTGGCCGCCAGGTGTTTCCTGCTGATTTCATTTCCCACGGCCATGACGGCTTTCGACTGTGACGCATACACCGGGGCGACTCCTTTGGCAATCTTAAAAGAGGGCGGCCAGGTCAACGTGATGGATATGGTAATCGGACGCACTGCCGGTACTATCGGCGAAACTTCCGTCATAGCATTGGTTATCGGAGCGTGTTTCCTGCTTCTCCTGGGGGTTATTGATCTGCGGATACCCGGCAGCTACATAGTAACCTTTGTGGTATTTCTGGCGGTGACGAACCTGGCGAAGGGACAGTGGCTCTCCCCGGCTTACCTTACGGCACAGCTGTCAGGCGGCGGACTGATGCTGGGAGCATTCTTTATGGCTACGGATTATGTGACCAGGCCCATCACCATCAGGGGGCAGTATCTTTTCGGAATCTTTCTGGGGCTTATGACCGGAGTGTTCCGGGTCTTCGGTTCCGGAGCGGAGGGAGTGTCCTACGCCATTATTCTGGGCAACCTGCTGGTGCCGCTGATTGAAAAAATTACAAAGCCGAGAGCCTTCGGGTATGAGAAGGGAGGCAGACGTCGTGAAAAATAAGAGTGATGTTTCCGTTATGCTGAAGGAGGCAGGAATCCTCTTTTGCATAACATTGATAGCCGGACTGCTGCTGGGATTTGTCTATGAGCTCACGAAGGAGCCCAGGCGTATCCAGCAGGAAAAGGCCATACAGGAGGCGTGTATCGCCGTATTCCCTGACGCTGCAGAGCAGGGGATTGAGCTGCGGTTTGATGACATCGGCTACGTGCCGGAGGAAGAGCTTGCCGCGGAGCTGGCGGAAGATAATGTGGAGATAGGAACCGTATTTGCAGCGTACAACGGCAGTACGCTTTACGGATATGTGGCGGAGGCCGTTTCTACCAAAGCCTATGGCGGCAAAATCGTACTGTACGTGGGCGTGGGGACGGACGGGACGGTAAACGGTGTCTCCATTACGCAGATTTCCGAGACTGCCGGGCTCGGCATGGAGGCTTCCAATGTCCTGACACCCCAGTTCGCGGGACGGAAGGCAGAGAGCTTTGTTTTCACCAAATCCGGTGCCGCGGCGGAGAATGAGGTGGATGCCATCAGTGGCGCCACCATCACCACCAGGGCCGTAACCAATGCGGTGAACGGCGGACTGAAGGTTGCATTGAGATTGCTGGGGGGAGGTGCTGTCAATGAATAAGGCGGTTGAAAGGCTGCACAACGGTTTTATCAAGGAAAATCCCACCTTTGTGCTTATGCTGGGCATGTGCCCTACGCTGGCGGTGACCACATCGGCCGTCAACGGGCTGGGTATGGGTCTGACTACTATGGTAGTGCTGGCCCTGAGCAATCTGTTTATATCCCTGCTCAGAAGGGTGATTCCAAACAGGGTGAGAATTCCGGCGTTTATCGTGATTATTGCGTCCTTTGTCACTATTGTGCAGCTTCTGCTTGAGGCGTATCTGCCGGCGCTGAACAAGTCGCTGGGTGTCTATATTCCGCTGATCGTGGTAAACTGCATCATCCTGGGCCGGGCGGAGGCTTATGCTTACTCCAATCCGCCGGCGGCCTCGTTGTTTGACGGTATCGGCATGGGGCTTGGTTTCGCCTTTGCGCTGACCTGTATCGGCGCTGTGAGAGAGCTTCTGGGTGCGGGAAAACTGTTCGGGTTCTCCGTGCTGCCGTCTTCCTTTGAGCCGATCCGGATCTTTGGGCAGGCTCCCGGGGCCTTTTTGGTGTTGGCGTGCCTGGTGGCGCTGCAGAACTATATAAAGGAAAAGCGGAAGAAAGCAGGAAAGCCCTATGAGAAGATCGGTTCCGGCTGCAGCGAGGATTGTATGAACTGTTCGGAGCAGGGCTGCAGCAGACGATTCTATGATGAAAATGCCGGCGGGCAAAGAGCGGACGGTGCGGTGAAGAAAGTGCCGGAAAAGGCGGCGCGGCCGGAGATCATAGACTTGGAAAAGGAGGGGAAATAAATGTTTGCCATGGTGATCCATAAGATCGGAGAGTTTTTGCTGTTGCTGGTCAGTACCTCTCTGGTGAGCAATGTTGTTCTCAGCCAGTTTTTGGGGCTATGTCCCTTTCTGGGAGTATCCAAGAAGGTGAAAACCGCAGGCGGCATGGGGGTGGCGGTGATCTTTGTCATCACTCTGGCCAGCGCTGTTGCGGGAATTATCAATAAATTCGTGCTGATTCGACTGAATGTGCAATATCTGGATACCATTGTCTTTATCCTGGTGATTGCAGCGCTGGTACAGTTTGTGGAAATGTTCTTAAAGAAGGCGATGCCGTCCCTCTATGAGGCCCTTGGCGTGTACCTGCCCCTGATCACTACCAATTGTGCGGTGCTGGGCGTGGCGATCAGTAATGAGCAGGCGAAGTACAGTATCGGTATGGGGACGTTGGTGGGCTTTGGCACGGCGGTGGGATTTACCGTTGCCATTGTAATCCTGGCGGGTATCCGGGAAAAGATCGAGTACAACGATGTGCCGGAGCCTTTTAAGGGGATGCCCCTGGTGCTTCTGACTGCAGGCCTGATGGCAATAGCGTTTATCGGATTTTCCGGCTTGTCCGGGGCTCTTTAGAAAGGAGGAGCACTCATGAATGTATTAGGAATTATCACGGCTACGGCAGTGGTCGGCGTGGTTGGTATTTTTGTCGGTGTCTTCCTGGGAGCCGCGGGTATTAAGTTCAAGGTACAGGTGGATGAGAAGGAAGAGGCCGTGCTGGCGGCCCTGCCCGGAAATAACTGCGGCGGCTGCGGATATGCGGGCTGTTCCGGCCTGGCGGCGGCAATCGCAAAGGGCGAGGCTCCCGTGAATGCCTGTCCTGTAGGCGGTGAGGCGGTAGGAAAGCAGATCGCAGGGATTATGGGCGTGGAAGCGGAAGGTACCGTGAGGCAGGTGGCGTTCGTGGCCTGTCAGGGAGACTGTGAACGCACAAAGAAGGACTATGATTATTACGGAATTGAGGACTGCCGGATGATGAGTTTTGTGCCGGGCGGCGGGCCGAAGTCCTGCAACAGCGGCTGCCTGGGTTTTGGCACCTGTGCGAAGGTCTGTCCTTTTGACGCGATTCATGTGGTAAACGGTGTCGCAGTGGTGGATAAGGAGAAGTGCAAGGCCTGTGGGAAATGTATTGCTGTATGCCCTAAGAAGCTGATTTCTCTTGTGCCCTATGAGGCAAAGCTGGCGGTGGCATGCAGCTCAAAGGACAAAGGACCCGTCACCATGAAGGTCTGCGATACGGGATGTATCGGCTGCGGCATCTGCGTAAAGAATTGTCCGGAACAGGCTGTGACGGTGACGGAGTTTAACGCCACCATTGATCAGGAAAAGTGTGTGGGCTGCGGCGTTTGTGCGGAGAAATGCCCGAAAAAGGCAATAATGAAGCTGTAATCGCAGGAAGAAAGTCTCTGACGGGCAATTTTGCCTGAAGAGTGATTTCCTGAGAACGGGAAAGGAGGCGGAAGGGCCGGGATATGAAACTGCATGATGATTATAACGATCGGTCCGGTATGACCCCCACAGTGGTGATGACCATTGTTGCGGTAACAGCATTTATTGCCATTATTCTGGTGATCGTTCTTTTAGCCAATAATACCGGCAGAAGCCACGGAAATAAGAACCCGGGGCAGCAGGGGCCTTCTTCCCCTGTTATCCTTACCCCGGAACCGGACGGCACCTCCTCGGAGGGCAGCAATCTGCATCCGGACGATTTTGATTTCTGGGATAAATACCCGCCGAAGGAAGAGGAGACGCCGAAGCCCTCAGAGCCTGTGGTACAGGAAAAGGTGGAAAACGATCCTGCTACTGACGGCAAGCATACCCGGGTGGTGAACACGAAGGGCGAGGAGGAGTGGGTGCTGATCAGCCCCTATCTGCCCAAACATGAGTATGATTTTACCAGGCTGGTCTGCCAGTCCGATCTGATGAAATATTATGAGAACGGCAAGCAGGTGTCCTATGTGGGTGTGGATGTTTCAAAGGACCAGGATTATATCGATTTCGGGAAGGTGAGAAAGGCAGGGATCAATTTCGTCATGATCCGTGTAGGAGCAAGAGGTTACGGTACCGGGCAGCTGATCGTGGATGAATATTTCAGTGAGAATATTAAGCGTGCTACGGATGCCGGACTTGACGTGGGCGTATATTTTTATTCCCAGGCCATTACGGAGGAGGAAGCAATAGAGGAGGCGAATCTGGTCCTGGAAAGTCTGGGGGAGTATACCGTTTCCTATCCCGTGGCCTTTGATATGGAATTTGTGCCCAACGATACGGCCCGGATCGATGCCCTGACCAAATCGGAGCGCACGAAGATAGCAAAGACCTTTCTGGATACGGTGGAAGCTGCGGGCTATAAGACCATTCTCTATGGGAACAAGGAATGGCTGATAAAGGAGATCGACATGTCCAAGCTGACGGCATATGACGTATGGCTGGCCCAGGCAGCAGATATTCCCGATTACCCATATAAATTCAGCATGTGGCAGTACAGTACCCAGGGATCGGTAGACGGGATTGCCGGGCCGGCAAATCTGAATATCAGTTTTATTGATTATGCGGAAAAGTAGCGTCAGAAAGCGCTTCACCTTCCCGTCAGGGGCGATAGTCCAGTATTTTCCGGGAAATCTGCAGGGAGGAATAAATTTCCGCATATTTGCTGGGAGAGAGATCTTCAATATAATTGGGCAGGAATTTTTTTGACACACCGTTTTTATGCAGTATGTCTATAGCCTTGTTATAGGCGATGGCGGCGGTGATTTCGTCATGGTAACGTCCTACGATATAGTTTCCACGGATATGAATGCGGACAGTATAAACAGGCTGTCCGTTTTTCTGTTCCGGGGAAACGCCGTGATAGACGTTCAGCACCTCCAGGTTTTCCCGGCGGAAGTCGCAGGGATCCCCGTTGATAAAGCGGTAATCCCGGCCTTCCTTTGCATAGGGCTTGATGCCGTATCTGGAGGCAATACTGACCTGCAGTCCATAGTCCGCCACGAAATAATGGTTACCGCGGCACATGATCTTGTGGGAAGAATAGTAGAACAGGTCGTCAGGGTCGAATTTCAGCATTTTCGCAGGCGACAGGTAATAATAAAACATTCTTTTACCCATGTAGATGGGGTTGCCGAAATAAAGCTGATTATCTCTGAAATTGGCAAGGCAGACCCACTTTTCGAAGGGCAGAGGGCTTTCCCCGTCATAGTTTTCGGGTCTGCAGGAAGGGGTTGCCAGGATGCGGCGGCCTTCGAGGTAAGCGGCATGGGCCTCCCCGGAAGTGGAAAAGCTGCCCAGACTGATATGCTTTCCGCGATAGGTGAGCGAGGCACGGAAATAGGCCTCCCCGTTTTTACGGAAGGCAGGGTAAACCCCTTCAGAGCGGTGCTGGCCGGCGTTATCCGGCGCAGGAAATCTGTCCATATCCGGCCTCCTTTCAGTCCTGCGGGCAATGAGCCAGGTTAATGACAGTATAACATTCAAGGTATATAACAGGCAATACTTTCATATACTGATATATCGGACAGGCAAGGCTGTCCCGGAATCAGATGTGAAAGGACAGGGCATATACATATATGTATAAGAAAGCGTTAAGTCTGCTGCTGCTTTGTAATGGGATTGTATTAATGGGCTGCTTCTGCGTTCGGGAGATTACGCAGGCGGCGCTTGCGGCGGCTCCGCATGTGCTGCTGAGACTGGAGGACATGGAGTCCCTGTCACAGGAGCAGGCCATTTCGGAGATGACGGAAGGCAAGAGCAACGCCGGGATGGGAATTGCAGATGTGACAGCGTCGGGACAGCGAGTAGTCAGCTATAATGTGATGGAGCAGGGAGATTACCGGTTCCTGGAGGAAGAAGAGCTTGACGTGCTCCGGAGGATCGTGGAAGCGGAGGCCGGTAATGAGGACGAGGATGGCCGGCTGCTGGTGGCAAATGTGGTATTGAACCGCGTGGACAGCGACAGCTTTCCGGATACGGTAACGGAGGTGGTCTTTCAGCGCTCTAAGGGCGTCACACAATTCTCGCCCGTGGCCAGCGGGAGAATCCATACCGTGGAGGTCAGTGAGGAGACGATCGAAGCGGTGGACAGGGCTCTGGCGGGAGAGGATATTTCCCAGGGCGCACTGTATTTTGCGGCCAGGAGGTATGCCAGCAGCAGGAAGATGAAGTGGTTTGACGAGAAGCTTACTTTTCTTTTCCGCCATGGCGGGCATGAATTTTACAAATAACGGCAGCAGTCCTTTCCGGGACGGTTATGAACAAAGTGCTTGCCATGCGGGGATATTTATGGGATAATGGCTATGTTCCTAATAGAAATTGCCGACGAAAGCAAGCTGTGATTTAAGATACGGATTCCGGCAATTTGTGAATGGTATGGTAATGCTGCTGTTATGTAGATACCCTGATGATGAAGGACAAGGAAATGGACAATTATAAGTCGTGGAACGATATTGGCAAAGAGATACGAGATGCCGTTGAGGATGCACTGGAAACAGGCAATTTCAGGGATCTGGGCGATGTAGTGGTGGATACGGTAACGGACACGGTGAAGAATGTGACTTCCAGAGTAGGACAGGCTGTATCCGGGTTCACCGTTGAAAACCAGACAGAGAAATGGGAGAGTGCCACTCGGGCACGTAAGCAGGCGCAGGAGAAGCAGATACAGGAGCAGAAAATGCGGGAGACGGAGCTTGCGGCCAAGCGGGCGCCTTTTCGCAAGGTGGGGCAGATTTCCAGCGTGCTTTACAAGGTGTTCGGCGGTATCGGCACCGGTATTATGGGTGTGCTTTCCGCAATCTTTCTGGGCATTGCCATCGGCAGCGGAGGCGGATGGTGGGTGGTTTTTTCGGTTCTGGCCATGGCGCTGGCTTTTTTTGCCGGTATGATAAGTGTGGGCTGCGACCAGAAAAAGAGGCTGAATCTGGCGGAGAAATTTCTGCATCTGGCCGGGAACAAACATTATATCAATCTGGAAGAGCTGTCGCTTTATACTAACAAGACTCATAAATTTATCCTGAAGGAGATTCGCAAGATGCTGTCGGCGGGGCATTTCCCCCAGGGACATCTGGATAAGCAGGAGAGCTGTCTGATGCTGGATGACAAGATCTACATGGAATATCTGGACATAGAGAAGCAAAGAGTGCTGCTGGAAAAGGAGCAGAAGGCTCAGGCGCTGAAGAATGCGGCATCAGGGAGAACCAGGGAGCAGAAGGCTGAAAGTGCAGCCGATGTCGTTCGGGAGACCGTGAACGGCGGAAACGATGAGCTGGAGTCCATAATCTCAGAGGGGCAGGAGTGTATCCGGAAGCTGCGGAATATGAATGATAATATTCCCGGGGAAGAGATTTCGGCCAAGCTCTTCAGGCTGGAAAATCTGCTGAAGGAGATTTTTGAGGCCCTGAGGGAGCATCCGGAACAGCGGCATCAAATGAAAAAATTTATGAATTATTATCTGCCCACCACGTTGAAGCTTGTGGAAGCCTATGAGGAATTTGACGAGCTCAGTGCCCAGAGCCAGGAGATCCTGGAGGCCAAGGCAGAGATCGAGAAGACCTTGGACACGATCAACAGTGCTTTTGTGGAGCTTTTGGGAAGGATGCACAGGGACACGGCTTATGATGTGACCACGGATGCCCAGGTGCTGCAGACCATGCTGGCACAGGAAGGGCTGGCGGGACAGGATGTTTTTGCGAGGGTCAAATAGTTAAGCCATATAGAAAATTATACATAACACAAGGAGGCTATAGATGAACGATCTGGATGAGTTGCTGAAAGAGGCGCCAACATTGACCTTTGAGCCGGTGGTGGACACAAAGCCGCAGCTGCCCGCAGAGACAGTGGAAGGTGGAGTGCCCGCAGAGAAGGTGGGAGAAGAAATGGAGGTCAGGCTTACACCGGAAGAGCAGAAAATGGTGGATGACTTCGCCGAAAAGATTGATATTACCAATACCCAGCAGGTACTTCAGTATGGTGCGGGCTGTCAGAAGAAGATAGCTGATTTCTCCGAGACGGCTCTGGGAAATGTCCGCACAAAGGATATGGGCGAAGTGGGGGAGATGCTGACCAGGGTGGTCTCCGAACTGCGCTCTATAGAGGATGAGGACGAGACGAAGGGCTTTTTCGGAATGTTTAAGAAAAAGGCCAATCAGTTGTCGGACATGAAGGCAAAGTATGACAAGGCTGAGGTCAACGTCAACAAGATCAGCAGTGCGCTGGAGGCGCATCAGGTCACACTCCTGAAGGACGTGGCCATGCTGGATAAGATGTACGAGCTGAATCTGAATTATTTTAAGGAGCTGTCCATGTACATTCTTGCCGGCAAGAAGAAACTGAAGCAGGCTCAGGAGGTTCAACTTCCGGAGCTGGTGGCAAAGGCGGAGCAGAGCAAGCTGCCGGAGGACACCCAGGCTGCCAGAGATTATGCGGAAATGTGCAACCGCTTTGAAAAGAAAATATACGACCTGGAACTGACGAGGACGGTATCTCTGCAGATGGCTCCTCAGATCCGTCTGATCCAGAACAACGATACGGTGATGAGCGACAAGATTCAGTCTACGCTGGTGAATACCATTCCTCTGTGGAAGAGCCAGATGGTGATCGCTATTGGCCTGAATCATTCGACCGATGCGGCAAAGGCCCAGCGGGAGGTCAGCAACATGACAAACGAGCTGCTGAAAAAGAATGCCGAGAATCTGAAGGTGGCTACGGTGGAGACGGCCAGGGAGAGCGAGCGGGGTATCGTGGATATTGAGAATTTGAAGACCACTAACCAGACCCTGATCAATACTCTGGATGAGGTGTTAAAGATCCAGCAGGAGGGCAGGGAGAAGAGAAGAAGCGCGGAGGCGGAGCTGCAGAAGCTGGAGAATGACATGCGGGATAAGCTTCTGGAGCTGAGTACCCGGCCAACCCGGGGCGCGGAATAAAGCACTACGCTTGAATGGAGGATGAAAATGGAAGTATTATACAGCAGTACAAGGGGCGGGAGTATCCGGGTCAAGGCATCGGAGGCAATCTTAAAAGGGCTGGCCGATGACGGTGGTTTGTTTGTTCCCGATCATATTCCGGCGCTGGATAAGAGTCCGGAGGAACTGGCCGGTATGGACTACCGGCAGGTGGCATATGAGGTGATGAAGCTGTTCCTCACAGACTTTACGGAGGAAGAGCTGAAGGATTGTATTGCCAGGGCTTATGATTCCAAATTTGACACCGGGGAGATTGCGCCTCTGGCAGAAGCGGGAGGAGCTTATTATCTGGAGCTGTTCCATGGCGCCACCATTGCCTTTAAGGATATGGCGCTGTCCATCCTGCCGCATTTGATGACCACATCCGCCAGGAAGAATCACGTAAAGAATGAGATTGTCATTTTGACGGCTACCTCCGGGGATACGGGGAAGGCGGCTCTGGCCGGCTTCGCGGATGTGAAAGGCACCAGGATCATCGTGTTTTACCCCAAAAACGGCGTCAGCCCTATCCAGGAGAAGCAGATGGTGACCCAGAAGGGCGGCAATACCCTAGTAGTGGGAATCCACGGTAACTTTGATGATGCGCAGACGGGTGTAAAGAAGCTGTTTTCCGACAGGGAGCTGGCAGCCGTGCTGGACGGGAAGGGCTTTCAGTTCTCCTCCGCAAATTCTATCAACATCGGCAGGCTGGTGCCTCAGATCTGTTATTATGTGTATGCTTATGCCACTTTGCTTCGGGAGGGAAAGCTTGTCTCCGGTGAGAAGATAAACGTGGTAGTGCCCACGGGCAATTTTGGAAATATCCTTGCGGCTTTTTATGCGAAGAACATGGGTCTTCCCATTGGCAGGCTGATTTGCGCTTCCAATGAAAACAAAGTGCTCTATGATTTCTTTCGTACCGGCGCCTATGACAGGAACAGGGAATTCGTGCTGACCAGCTCGCCGTCTATGGACATTCTGATTTCCAGTAACCTGGAGCGTCTGATTTACCGGATCGCGGGTAATGACGCGGACAGGAACCGGGAGCTGATGACAGCGCTTACCAGGCAGGGAAAATATGAGATTACCGACGAGATGAAGGCGGCGCTTTCCGATTTTTACGGGGCTTATGCCGACGAGAATGAAACAGCGGCGGAGATCAGGCGTTTGTACCAGTCCTGCGGGTATGTGATCGACACTCACACCGCTGTTGCCAGCGCCGTATATCAGAAGTATGTAAAGGAGACCGGGGATCAGACCAAGACCGTGATAGCGTCTACCGCAAGTCCCTTTAAGTTTACCAGAAGCGTGATGAATGCCATCGATGCCAGTTACGATTCCATGGAGGATTTTGAACTGGCGGACAAGCTCTCCGGGCTGGCAAACGTGGCGGTGCCTCCTGCTATAGAGGAAATTCGGACCGCTCCGGTGCTGCATCATAAGCAGTGCGACGTGGAAGGGATGAAGGATGCGGTGCTGGACTTTCTGGCGTAATCCGCGCAGGGCAGGTCTGCAGTCTCATTTCCGCAGGCAGTTGACAAAAAGAGGCGTTTCATCGGAAGAATTTCTTCCGTGGAATGCTTCTTTTTTTCCCAAAAGATCAGTATGGGGGAGAAAGAGCGGATATAAGGAGCACCAATTATAATGTGTACGGAAGCATTAAGATTGCCACTGAGCAGGTTCCAGCCGGAAATCGTGTTGTGAAGCAGCAATATGCAGACGGCAATGAAATTATACAATTAGAGAAAAATCATGCAGCTAAAACTTTTCTAAACTCAAGAAACACCACTTTACGGATAGACAAATTCATGTTAAAATTATAAGCAGTAAATTTTTTGAAATTTACAATCAGAATCATAGGAGAGAGGTAAAAGATATGGCAGTGATCGATTTGAGCAAGTACGGCATTACCGGAGTCAAGGAGGTCGTACACAATCCTTCTTTCGAAACGTTGTTCGAGGAAGAGACAAAGCCCGGCCTGGAAGGCTTTGAAAAGGGCCAGGTAACGGAGCTTGGCGCGGTGAACGTTATGACCGGTATCTATACGGGACGTTCTCCGAAAGATAAGTACATCGTAATGGATGAGAATTCCAAGGACACTGTCTGGTGGACTTCTGATGAGTACAAGAATGACAACCATCCTATGTCAGAGGATACCTGGGCAAAGGTGAAGGAGATTGCAAAGAAAGAGCTTTGCGACAAGAGACTGTTTGTAGTGGACGCATTCTGCGGCGCCAACAAGGATACCCGCATGGCAGTACGCTTTATCGTGGAGGTTGCATGGCAGGCTCACTTTATCAAAAACATGTTTATCCAGCCTACGGCAGAGGAGCTGGAGAGCTTTGAGCCGGATTTTGTTGTTTATAACGCTTCCAAGGCAAAGGTTGACGATTACAAGGAGCTGAACCTGAATTCCGAGACCTGTGTGGCTTTCAATATTACCAGCCGTGAGCAGGTTATCATCAACACTTGGTATGGCGGAGAGATGAAGAAGGGTATGTTCTCCATGATGAACTACTATCTGCCTTTGAAGGGGATTGCTTCCATGCACTGTTCCGCAAATACGGATTTGAACGGTGAGGATACCGCGATCTTCTTCGGACTTTCCGGAACCGGCAAGACCACTCTTTCCACAGATCCCAAGAGACTGCTGATCGGCGACGACGAGCACGGCTGGGATGATAACGGCGTGTTTAACTTTGAAGGTGGCTGCTATGCTAAGGTAATCAATCTGGATAAGGATTCCGAGCCCGATATTTACAACGCGATCAAGCGGGATGCCCTGCTGGAGAACGTTACCGTGGACGGCGCGGGTAAGATTGATTTCAATGATAAGAGCGTAACGGAGAATACCCGTGTATCTTATCCGATCAATCATATCCAGAATATTGTGCGTCCCGTTTCTTCCGCACCGGCTGCAAAGAATGTGATCTTCCTTTCAGCGGATGCGTTCGGTGTGCTGCCTCCCGTGTCTATCCTGACACCCGAGCAGACCCAGTATTATTTCCTGTCCGGATTCACGGCTAAGCTGGCAGGCACGGAGCGCGGAATCACCGAGCCTACGCCTACTTTCTCGGCTTGTTTCGGTCAGGCATTCCTGGAGCTGCATCCTACCAAGTATGCGGAGGAGCTGGTTAAGAGAATGCAGAAGAGCGGCGCAAAGGCATACCTGGTAAATACAGGATGGAACGGCACCGGAAAGCGTATTTCCATTAAGGATACCCGTGGTATCATCGATGCTATCTTAAGCGGTGCGATCAATAATGCGCCTACCAAGAAGCTTCCGATCTTTGATTTTGAGATCCCTACCGAGCTTACCGGCGTAGATACCGGTATTCTGGATCCTCGCGATACTTATGCAAACGTAGCTGATTGGGAGACCAAGGCAAATGATCTGGCAGGCAGGTTTGTCAAGAACTTTGCAAAGTATGAGGGCAATGATGCCGGCAAGGCACTGGTTGCTGCAGGACCCAAGGCCTGATTCAATTTGTAAGGTACAGTTGCGGCGGCCGTTCATCAAAAACGGCTGCCGCAGAAAACAGGATATAACGGCAGACAAGACGGCGGAGCTTAATGCTCCGCCGCACTGATGTGCGGGAGTAAGATTACCGATAGTAAGGCGTTGCGGGAGTAAGCAGAATGGAGAGGAATATGACAATACGGGAAATGATGGCGCATGTGGACCACACGCAGCTGAAAGCCTTTGCCACATGGGAGGATATTGCGCGTCTGTGTGAGGAGGCCATTGAATATGGCACTGCCAGCGTCTGTGTCCCGCCGGCGTATATAGGAAGGATACACGACACATACGGAGACAGGGTCAATATTTGTACCGTGGTGGGATTTCCGCTGGGATACAGCGTGACGGAGGCCAAGATTGCGGAGGTCAGGAAGGCCCTGGCGGAGGGCTGTAACGAAATAGATATGGTGGTCAACATCGGGGATGTAAAGAACGGACAGTATGACAAGGTAGAAGAAGAGATTCGCAGAATCAAAGAAGAATGTGGAAGCCATATTTTAAAGGTTATCATTGAGACCTGCTATTTGACGGAAGCGGAAAAAATCGCCATGTGCAGGGCCGTGACCAACGGGGGAGCGGATTATATCAAAACGTCCACCGGCTTTGGTACCGGCGGGGCTGTAAGGGAAGATGTGGAGCTTTTCAAAAGGTATATCGGATCCGACGTGAAGATCAAGGCGGCGGGAGGTATTTCCACGGCGAAGGATCTGGAAATGTTCCTGGAGCTGGGCTGCGACAGGGTGGGAACCTCAAGGTGCAAAGAAATTTTAGAAAGTTAGTATGGAAGAAGGGGCGTGACAGGTAACGTTTACGGCCGGTTAAGCAGCCGGACTGTTACGAAAAGGGTGAACCAATATGGACAATAAGGCAATTCAGGAGAGGCTGGCTGCGCTGCGGGCGGCGATGGACAGGGAAGGCATTGACTTTTACATGATGCCTACCGCAGATTTCCATAACTCCGAATATGTGAATGATTATTTTAAGGTAAGAGAATATTTCTGCAATTTTTCCGGCTCCAACGGCACGCTGCTGGTATGGCAGGAGGGGGCAGGGCTTTGGACGGACGGCAGATATTTCATCCAGGCGGAAAAGGAGCTGGCGGGTACCACGGTGGAGTTGTTCCGCATGCAGGATGAGGGTGTGCCCACCCTTCTGGAATTTCTGCAGAAGAATATGACGGCAGGGCAGACCCTTGGCTTTGACGGCAGGGTAGTACCCATGTCCCAGGGGATCAATTATGAAAAAGAACTGAAAGGTATGAGCTTTGCCTATGAAAAGGATCTGGCGGAAACGATCTGGACGGACCGCCCGAAATTCCCGGCAGGAAAGGTGACGGTTCTGGACGAAAAGCTGGCGGGCAAAAGCTTTGAAGAAAAGCGGGAAGAAGTGATAAAGAAGGTGAAGGAGGAAGGCGCGGACAGTCTGCTTCTCACCAAGCTGGACGACATCATGTGGCTCTTTAATATCAGGGGCTGCGACGTGGAGTGCAATCCAGTGGCCATGTCCTATGCCTGGCTGACAGAGAAGGAGACGGTGCTTTTTATCCAGGGCGAGGCCATGGACGAAACAGTCAGAAGGTATCTTGCGGCGAAGCAGGCGGAGGTGAAGGAGTACGGTACGGCGGTGGAGTATCTGAAGGGGCTGCCCTCAGGCCGGAAGGTGCTGGTGGATAAGAGACACTGCAGCTATGCCCTTTATAAGGTAATGGACGGCAGGCAGACCGTGGTGAAGAAAAATAATCCCACAGAGCTGCTGAAGGCGGTGAAAAATCCCACAGAGCTTGCCAATATGGAGCAGATTTACTTAAAGGACAGCGTGGCGCTGACGAAGTTTATTTACTGGCTGAAGACTAATATCGGAAAGCAGGAAATCACGGAGATTACGGCGGCGGATAAGCTGGAAGCCCTCCGCAGGGAGATTCCGGAGTGCATTGATCTCTCATTCCCGTCCATTTCCGCATACGGCGCCAATGCGGCCATGATGCACTATGAGCCTGTGCCGGAGAATCATGCGGTGTTAAAGCCGGAGGGCCTATATTTAATCGATTCCGGCGGGCAGTATCTGGGGGGAACCACGGATGTGACAAGGACGATTGCCTTAGGACCGGTGTCGGAGGAGCAGAAGCTGCATTATACCATGGTAGCGGCGGCTATGCTGCAGCTGACCCACGCGCGGTTTTTGTACGGCTGTACCGGGCGAAATCTTGACATTCTGGCCCGTCAGCCCATCTGGAATATGGCATTGGATTACAAATGCGGAACGGGGCATGGCGTAGGCTATATCCTGAATGTGCATGAGGGCCCCCAAAGCTTAAGGTGGAGGTATATGGAGGGTCAGGCGGAAAGTGTGATCGAGGCGGGGATGGACGTTACCAATGAACCCGGAATCTACATCGAGGGCAGTCACGGGATCCGCATCGAGAATGTGATGGTAGCCGAGAATGACGCGAAGAACGAATACGGACAGTTTATGCACTTTAAGACCCTGACTTGGGTGCCGATCGACATGGATGCCATAGATATGAAGCAGTTAAACGATGTGCAGCGCTGTTATCTGGCGTTTTACCAGCAGGAGGTCTGCCGGAGAATTTCGCCTTATCTGACACCGGAGGAAGCAGAATGGCTGAAAAAGGAGACGGATGTCCCTAAGACAGCGGTGCTTCACTCCGGCGTAAACGAAGGGATCTTCTAAAGGCCGGCTTGCCCTTAAAGTGTAACGTCCGTGCTGTAAAGCTCTGTACCGTCCGAGGAATAGAAGATAAAGCGCACGGCCTCAATGGTAATGCCGTAAATCTTCTCAAACGTGGTGAATATGCTGCTGATAGAAGCGGAGCCGGAGTTTACCATGGTTGTGAAAAAGTTTTGGCCATCTTCCGCGGTGAGGGAGGGCAGAAATTCATCGGGAAGATAATATTTGTATACAAAGACGTTGCCGTCGGCGGCAAGATCAATGGTGATGCCCAGAGCGGCCAACTGGTTGTTGACTGTCTCGATGACGCTGGCCGCTTCCGCGGACTCCATCCAGGCATCCAGGCCTGTGGCTTCGTCTGCTGCCGCGGGAGTATCGGGAAGCCGGGAAAGATCAAAATCTTCCGTAACATCCAGAGTGTAAATCATAGAACCTTCGGCATCCATATAATTCATGCGGATGACCCTTAAGGGGAGCCCCATGGCTTGATACGTCCTGATCGTTTCCGTCAGGGAAGGAATTGCTGCCGGTAGATTTGCCTCAATGGTAGCGGCATCCGCAGGTGCGTCGTATTGGTAATTATAGATCAAGATGTCCGGCTCTTCGATGCCGACTGTGAAACGCATGCCTGCTTCGCTGAAAAGTTCGTTCATGGTAGTTTCCAGCAGGGTGCGTTCCTCGCTGTTGTACCAGTCGGTCAGCGTGGAGGAACCGTCGGGAGTGTTTTGAGAGGAATTATCACCGATGCCGGGTATGGACGGAAGGTTCTGGGACAGGTCACCGTTTTCGGGGCTGTCTCCGTTATCTTGGCCGGCGCTGCCGTCTGCAGCGCTTTGGGAGGAATCGTCTTTCGGGGCCGAACCGGAGGCGCAGGCGGATAGGCCGACTGCCAGCAGCAGGCAAAGGGTGAGGGCTAAAAATTTCTTTTTCATATGGTAATCCTTTTGTGCGTTGCGGCGCACATAAAATGCTTTGGTTGAATACGCATTTTTATTCAACAAAGTAAGTATTTATGATTGTAGTATGGATTTGAACGGCTGTCAACAGAAAGGTAGTACGGGATTTCTTCCCGGGGATTTCTTCCCGGGGATTATTTCCCGGGAAATTTTTCTATTGTAAACACCGGGGGAATGAGCTATAATATAAATAACCTGAAGTGCTCGATAACTCTTGTTTATTTTTGAACCTACATTACTTTAAACGGGATTCCTATATCGCCAGGCGGCTGTCAGGCCCTCACTCATTACGAGGATCGGAAGGGAAGGCAAAAGTGTGGCTGCGGTCACCCACCTAGCATTGCTAGGAGTCAAAAAACAAGGGGCGGCATCTTCGGGTAATTGCAAACAAGTTTGCTACACAAAAGAAAAGAGCAGCCACTGAAGGCTGCTCTTTTGCAATGTGCGTTGCAAGGCGCACATTGTGCGCGGGCATTTATGCCTGTTTCCATACAGAAAGGACTTATGCGGGAAAGGAAAGGGTATTAATGTGAAAAAAGACCGGTTTCACTTAAGCAGATCCCAGCGGATGCAGCTGAAGGCATTTATCTGTCTGTTGGGTTTTCTGCTGATTATACTGTTGCTGGCGGGAAAGCTGATTGGGGTGCTCCTGCACGGAAGCGAGACTCCGCAGGAGGAGGTTCCGCCGGAAGAGCCGCATATTCCCGTGGTGGAAATAATACATAATATATGGATCCTGGAAGAAAATGAGGAAGGTATCCTTGTCTTTCGGGATGGAGAGAGGGATAGCTTTGGCTGGGGCAATGCCGGAGGGGAGGAACAGGCTTACCGCCCGGGCGAGCCGGTAAGGGAGCAAATTGCGGATGTGACGTTGACGGACGGTCTTGTCACAGAGATCAAGCTGAAAAAGGATAAAATTAACGGACGGATCTTGAGTGTAGACGAGACCGGTGTGGAGGTGGAGGGCTATGGGAAGCTGCCTCTGGCGGCAGACTGCAGAGGGTATCGGCTTTATGACAGCCTGGAGATGTGCACCGCCGGGGACATCCGTATCGGATATGACTTTACGGATCTGTGCCTGGAAGAGGGGAAGATCTGCGGGATTCTCCTGGCGAAGGAGGAGGCCATGGATTACATACGGGTCCTGGTGAAGGCTGCGGATTATTCGGGTCTGCTTCATGCGGAACCGGTGATCACGGCGGATACGGATTTCACGATTACATACGGCAGTTACGACGACAGGAAGACGGAGCTTCATCGGGCAGGGGAGGAGATTACGTTTTCAGGTGACAGTCCTTACTTTGAGAGCGGCAGGGTTTCTGTCGTACCCGATGTGCTGACAGGGAAGGTAATACTAAAAAATGTGAACCGCAGCCAGGGAACTCCCTCCTATCGCGGCAGGATGGAGCTGCTGCAGACGAAGGAGGGGATCGCGGTTATCAACGAGGTGCTGCTGGAGGAGTACTTATACAGCGTAGTGCCCAGTGAGATGCCGGCAGGTTATCCGGCGGAGGCGTTGAAGGCCCAGGCGATCTGTGCCAGAACCTATGCTTACGGCCATATGGAGCATGCGGGTTACCCGCAGTATGGGGCCCATGTGGACGACAGTACTTCCTATCAGGTTTATAATAACATTCTGGAACAGGAGAGCACCACCACGGCGGTGAAGGAGACTTACGGGCTGCTGCTCCATACGGCGGACGGGGCGCTGGCGGGAACCTATTATTATTCTACCTCCTGTGGTATGGGCAGCGACGCCAATGTGTGGAAAACGGCGGCGGCCCCCCTGATTACTTACTTGCGGGCGAAGCCCTTAAGCAGGGCCGCCATGGCGGCAGCGATGGCGGAGCCTTCATCACCCGGGATAACCGAAGCTTCCGGAGAGACCGGCGGGGAAGGCAGTGAGGGGTCGGAAGATTTGGGTGAGGCATTCCGGGAGGAAGCAGCTTTTGCGGAATTTATCCTGTCAAAAAATGAGGATGATTTCGAGGCGGACGAGAGCTGGTACCGCTGGACCTATGAAGTGAAGCAGCTTGACGGGGATCGTATGCTGGAGACTCTGAAGAAACGGTATGATGCCAACAGCGCCCTGATCCTGACCTTAAAGGACGGGGAGTATGTGAGTGAGGAGATTCGCGGTCTGGGAGATATTCGGGAGATTTATGTGGCGAAAAGAGGCGCCGGCGGCGTGGCGGACGAACTGGTGATTGAAGCGGAAAAAGCAACCTATAAGGTGATTTCCGAACATAACATACGCTATGTCCTGAATGACGGCAAGACATCGGTGGTGCGGCAGGACGGCAGAAAGAGCGGGGCCATGGCTTTGCTGCCCAGCGGATTTTTTGTGATCTCCACTGGAAAAAAGAACGGAAATGTGATAGGATATAGTTTATCCGGCGGAGGTTTCGGCCACGGAGTGGGGATGAGCCAGAACGGAGCCAAGGAGATGGCAAAGTGCGGCTGGGCCGCCGGGGATATTTTGGCGTACTTTTATGAGGACTGCGTGATAAAATGTATTTATGAGTAGGAGACGACAGGTGATTCATAAGCTGTATCGGATCGGACAGGATTTTTCCGTCCAGATGAAAAAACAGAATATCGGTGCCCATGCGGCAAGTATTGCATTCTTCTTTTTTCTGTCTATTGTACCCATGCTGATGGTTCTCTGCATGATGATTCCGTATACGCCGCTTACAGAGGATAACCTGATCAGACTGGTAGCGGATCTTATTCCGGATAAGGTGGAACCGTTGGTGGAAAGCCTGATTAACGAAGTGTTTGACAAGTCGGCAGGGAGCCTTTCCATCGCAGTGATTGCCACGCTCTGGTCGGCGGCAAAGGGTGTGATGGCCCTGATGCACGGCCTGAATGCAGTGAATGGTGTGGAGGAAAAGCGGAATTATTTCGTGGTACGGGGCATTGCCTGCCTTTACACGGTGGTCATGCTGGTGGTGGTGATCCTTTCCCTGTTTCTCAACGTGTTCGGCAATCAGCTGGTCAATCTGGCCCTGCACAGGATACCCCAGCTGCAGAAGCTGGTGGCATTTATCATGCACTTTCGCTTTATGCTGGTGTGGGCGGTCCTGACCATGCTCTTTGCGGCGATTTATGCCTATGTGCCGGACGATAAGCTTAAGTTTAAGGAGCAGATTCCCGGGGCGACTTTTGCGGCTGTGGTTTGGAGCATTTTTTCCTGGGGTTTTTCCATCTATGTGGATTACAGTAATTCCTACGGTATTTACGGAAGCCTTGCCATTATTATCATTATCCTGCTGTGGATGTATTTCTGCATGTATATCATTATGATCGGGGCTTATATGAACCGGTATTTCAGGCCGGTAAACCAGGTACTGGCGGGTAACGGGCGGCAGTGATGCAGTCCTGGAATATACGGAGGAATCAGTCTCAGCCTGCCCTGTCTGTGGGAATTGCAGTGTAAGTTAGTACTTGACATTTCCCGGAAGGACGGTTAAACTTATCAATTAAGAACAGAAAAGGCATGGATGGTGTACAGTAAGGACTCGTTTTCCGGCAGAGAGGGGAAGCCGTTGGCTGCAAACTTCCCCAGGTTCAGACGTGTTCCCGAATTTCTCACCGGAGCCGTCGGATGTGAACATCCGGGCTTTATTCCCGGGAAGTAGCTTCGGCCGTGTGGCGCGCGTTAGGCGCATAGTGAGAGTCCCGCGTAAAAGGCGGGGAACTTGGGTGGTACCGCGGAAGTATTTTCGTCCCATGTGCAGTAATGCGCATGGGACTTTTTCCGCGTATAAGCAGAGTCAGGTTCGGAAGCGCATGGGCGATATGCTCGCATAATCGAACATGCGCTTCCGAATCTGACGAGCAACGCGAACGAGGAAGGCGAAGCCTTTCGAGTGTGCTTATACGCGGGCGAACGGCGAACGAGGAAGGCAAAGCCTTTCGAGTGTGCTTATACGCGGGCGAACGGCCGCCGTATGCAGAGTGTTTGGAAGTAAAAAAGAAAAACGGAGGATTGCTCAATGAGTGAAAGAAGTGACAGGTTTGCCGGTATCCGGCAGGAGATCCTGGAAGGTATGGAAAAGCGTGTCGAATCCAGGGCGGCGGCATTCGAGCTGAGGAAGCAGTTTCTGGATTCAAAAACCGGTAAAATCGGGCAGATGATGAAGGAAATGAAAAACATTGCTCCGGAGGAACGGGCGAGCTTCGGCAAGAGCGTAAATGAGCTGAAGGAGTGGGCGCAGCAGAAGTTTGCCGAGCTGGATGAAAAGATGAAGGCAAAGGAGCTTCGTCTGCGCTATGAACTGGAAAAAATTGATGTGACTATGCCTGCGGAAGAAAGAGAGACAGGCAATCTCCATCCCGTCACTCAGATCCGCAACCAGCTCATGGATATTTTTGTGGGCATGGGCTTTGAGGTGGCCCAGACCCGGGAGATCGAGAAGGATTATTATAATTTTGAGGCGTTGAACATTCCCAAAGACCATCCGGCCAGGGATATGCAGGATACTTTTTATCTGTCACCGGAGTTTTTGCTGGCTACCCAGACCAGCGCGGCCCAGATCCACACCATGGAGAAGAAGAAGCCGCCCATCAAAATTGTCGCTGCCCCGGGCAAGGTGTTCCGCTCGGACGACGATGCCACTCACTCCCCTATGTTCCATCAGATGGAGGGGTTGGTGGTGGATAAGAAAATTACTCTCTGCGACTTGAAAGGTATGCTGGACCTGTTTGTGAAGAAGATTTTCGGGGAGGAGACGACCACAAGACTGCGCCCCTCCTATTTCCCTTTTACGGAGCCTTCTGTGGAAGTGGACGTAAGCTGCTATGCCTGCGGCGGCAAGGGCTGCAAGCTGTGTAAGGGTACGGGCTGGATCGAGCTTTTGGGCGCGGGCATTGTGAATAATAAAGTGTTGGAAAACTGTGGCATCGACTCGGAGCAGTACAGCGGCCTGGCCTTTGGCATTGGCCTGGACCGCACCGCCATGCTGAAATACGGCATTGGCAACGTCAAGCTTTTGTTTGAATCCGATCTGCGGGTTTTGAGCCAGATCAACGACAATTAAAGGGGAAACGGAGGGAAGAAAATGTTAGTACCGCTTAGTTGGTTAAAAGAATATGTGGATATTGATATAACGCCGGAAGAGCTGGAAAAGAAGCTGTTTTCCTGTGGATTTGAAGTGGAAGAGCTGACAGAGACCGGCAGGGAAATCAGCGGTGTGGTGGTGGGACTGGTGGAAGAGTGCGAACCCATTCCGGAAACCCATCTGCACGTGTGCAGGGTAAACGCAGGCGCCCATGGCAGCTTCCAGGTCTGCTGCGGCGCGGACAATGTAAAGGCAGGAGGAAAATTCCCGCTGGCCCTGGTGGGGGCTACCGTAATCATGACGGGAAAGGACCACAAGACCGTAGAAGGTGTCATGACGATAAAAAAAGGAAAACTTCGGGGCTATGAGTCCGAGGGGATGCTGTGTTCCGGCACGGAGCTGGGAGTCACCGAAAACATGTATCCGGGCGCAGGCTATGACGGCCTGCTGGCTCTTCCTGAGGCTGCGGAGCCGGGGGCTGACGTGAAGCCCATGCTGGGGCTGGACGATTGGATTTTCGATGTCTCCATTACCGCTAACAGACCTGACTGCCAGAGTATTCTGGGGCTTGCCAGGGAGGTGGCGGCGGTTCTGGATAAGGAGCTAAAGCTTCCTGCCATGGACTATACGGAGACGGAGGTTAAGAAGGACGGTTTTTCCGTTACTGTAGACGCTCCCGACCTCTGCCCCAGATACATCGGACATTACGTGTATGATGTAAAGGTCGGGGAATCACCGCTGTGGATGCGGCGAAGACTGGCCCTGGTGGGACAGGAGCCTATCTCCAATATTGTGGATATAACAAATTATGTGTCTCTGGAAATGGGGCAGCCCATGCACGCCTTTGACTGCGACTATCTGGAGGGTAATGCCATCCGGGTACGGAGAGCGGCAGAGGGGGAGCGGATTGTCACTCTGGATTCCAAAGAGTATACCTTAAATACTAATAATCTTGTGATCTGTGACGGTGTAAAGCCTGTGGCCATTGCAGGCGTTATGGGGGGATTAAATTCCGAGATCCGTGATACTACTGGGGAAGTGATGTTTGAGTCTGCTAAATTCGTCAGGGACAATATCCGCAAAACCTCCCGGGCGTTGGGGAAGCGCACGGATGCCAGCGCCAGATATGAAAAGGGTGTGGATGAGTATGCGACCATCCATGCCATGAAAAGGGCACTGCATCTGATCGAAGAACTGGGCTGCGGCAAGGTGTCCTGTACTCATGTGGATGTAAATACCGGGAATTCCGTGGAGCCTGGGGAACTGCGGGTCAGTGTGAAAAGGATAAACGAGGTGCTGGGAATCCAGGTGCCGAATGAAGAGATTCTCCGCATTCTGAAAAATCTGCAGTTTGCGCCGGCGATCAACGGCGATGAGCTGATTCTGCAGGTGCCGGCGTTCAGAGAGGATATGGAGACCTATCAGGACGTGGCGGAGGAGGTCATCCGCATGTATGGTTATGAGCATGTGGTACCTACGTTCCTGTGGGATGCGAAGGTAACCCTGGGGGGCCAAAGCGTGGAGCAGAAAAAGGAGCTGAAGCTAAAGAGGGTTCTGTGCAGCCTCGGGGCTTATGAGTGCATACATTATTCCTTTATTTCCCCGTCGGATCTGGATATGCTGCGGCTGCCCGAGGATGCTCCCGAGCGCAGGGTGATCCGCCTTTTGAACCCCATAAACGAGGAGCTTTCCCTGATGCGTACCACCCTGGCGGCATCCATGCTGAATGCCGTTTCCAGGAATCAGAAAAAGGGGAACTTGTCCGGAAGACTGTTTGAGGCGGGAAAAGTATTTATTCCCGGAGAGCTGCCGATAAAAGACTATCCGGATGAGCGTGACACGCTTTGTATCGGTATTTTCGGGGAACAGGAGAGCTTCTTTACCTTAAAGGGCATGGCGGAGAAGCTGGCGGAAACAATGTTCGGGCATTTTGTCTATGAGCCGGCAGGCAGGCCTTTCCTGCATCCTTATCAGGCGGCGGATATTCTCTGTGAGGGGGAAAAGGTGGGGTATCTTGGCAAGGTAGCTTACGAGGTGGCAGAGGAGCTGGATCTGCGGACCGATGCTTACCTGCTGGAACTGGATCTGAAAAAGCTGTCAGCCCTGTGTGACAAGAAGGAGGTGTTTATACCACTGCCCAAATTCCCGGACGAGAAGCGTGATCTGGCCCTGGTCATGAGCAAGGAGGTAACCTGCGGACAGGTAGAGGAGACAATTCGGAATGCCTGCTCCCATGTGGGAGATATAAAGCTGTTTGACGTATACGAAGGCGGACAGATTCCTCAGGATAAAAGGAGCATGGCCTTTACCGTCCAGTTCCTTCCCGGGGAGGAAGCCTTTGAGGCAGATTCCGTGGACCGTTTCGTAAAGAAGATATTAAAGAATCTGAAATATCATCTGGATATAGACTTAAGAAGCTGATGACAATGTGCGGACTGTGGTGCAGTCCGGAGTATGGATGTGATTTATGGGAAAGGGCCGTATAATGAGTGATCCGGAGAAGGTCATGGAAATGCTGGATTTTATGACGGAGGCAGGAGTAAGCCGGATCAAGGTAGAGACGTCCGAGGCGGTAAAGGAGGGCACATACCAGAAGGCTTATCACCACGGGAGATGTGATGTGGGAAGCCCGTTTGCCACGGGGAAGCTCTATGATCTGGAGGATCCGGAGGCAGATACAGATACCCCGTAGGGCGGCCGTGCATGGCAGCAGCCGTCCATGCCGCAAATGTCCTGTGGGGTCCTGGCCGGCAGGTAATGAGGAACGGACAACAGGGAACCTTGCCGCCGACGGCGGCATACACGGAAATAAGTGATTGAGAGGAGAGAAATTATGTTTAAGAAATGTGCATGGGAAAATTTTGATGAAAAACAGCAGAAGAAGCTGGAAAAGCTGTGTAAGGAGTACAGGGAATTTCTGGACAATGGCAAGACGGAGCGTGAGTGTATCGACACCATTGTAAACACCATTGAAGCCCGGGGATACCAGGAGCTGGAGAGCCTGGTAAAGAGCGGAGAGAGCGTAGGCAGCGGTGCAAAGGTTTACAGCGTGTGGATGAACAAGTCCATTGTTATGTTTCAGATGGGAAAGAAGCCCATGGCAGAGGGCATCAATATTCTGGGCGCCCACATTGACAGCCCCAGGCTGGATATAAAGCAGAATCCGCTGTTTGAGGATACAGACAACACCTTTGCTTATCTGGATACCCATTATTATGGCGGTGTAAAAAAGTACCAGTGGGTAACGCTGCCTCTTGCCATTCATGGTGTGGTGGTGAAAAAGGACGGAACCACCGTGGAGCTGAACATTGGTGAAAACGAGGATGATCCTGTATTTTTCGTGTCCGACCTGCTGATCCACCTGGCAGGGGAGCAGTTGGAAAAGAAGGCGGCAAAGGTGATCGAGGGTGAAGCCCTGGATTTGATTGTAGGTTCAAGACCGATCATTCTCGGCAAGGAGGAAAAGGAGACCGACGAGGGAAAGAAAAAGGCCAGGCATCTTGTGAAGTCCGGGGTGCTGGACATTTTGAAAAAAACCTATGATATAGAAGAAGACGATTTCCTTTCCGCGGAGCTGGAGGTGGTTCCTGCCGGGAAAGCAAGGGAGGCCGGATTTGACCGCAGCATGATCCTGGGATACGGGCAGGACGACAGGGTCTGTGCCTTTACTTCCATGAAGGCAATGCTGGACTTAAAGGATACGGACAGGACAGTCTGCTGCATCCTGGTGGACAAGGAAGAGATCGGTTCCGTGGGAGCAACGGGCATGCAGTCCAGGTTTTTTGAAAATGCGGTGGCGGAGCTGATGAATCTGACCGGAGAATACAGTGAGATGAACGTCAGAAGATGCCTGGCAAAAAGCTGTATGCTGTCTTCCGATGTGAGTGCAGGCTTTGACCCCAATTTCCGCTCCTGCTTCGAACTGAAGAATGCGGCATGGCTGGGGGCAGGTATGGTATTTAACAAGTTTACGGGCTCCAGAGGAAAGTCGGGCTCCAACGATGCCAATGCGGAGTATATTGCCCATCTGCGCCGGATCCTGGATGAGAAAGGGGTAGTGTACCAGACCGCGGAGCTTGGCAAGGTGGATGTGGGCGGCGGCGGAACCATCGCCTATATTCTGGCGCTGTACGGCATGAACGTCATTGACAGCGGCGTGCCGGTGCTGAACATGCACGCTCCCTGGGAGGCTACCAGCAAGGCTGATATTTATGAGGCGTACCGCGGGTATAAGGTGTTTGCGGAGAAGTGTGAAGTGTGAGAAGAAGATCTAACTGCCCTCGGCAGTTTTTGCCCTCGGCAGTTTTTGCCCTCGGCAGTTTTTGCCCTCGGCAGTTTTTGCTCGCGGCAGGGGCCGCTTCGCGGAGATTTTCTACGGCGCAGGAGCAGCGCCTGCTCACACTGAAGAATCGCAGGGACAGCGGTTTTTCCTAGAGTTTCATGGATTGTATGTGCCGGATGCTTCGGCATGCCAGAAAGTGTGAAGGACAATTTGGGGATGATTCTGAAAAAAAGTGATTTTAATTTTGACCTGCCCCAGGAGCTGATTGCCCAGGATCCGCTGGAGGATCGTTCCGCCTCCAGGCTGCTGGTGCTGGATCGGGATACAGGGGCAGTGTCCCATCATATCTTCCGGGAGATTACGGAGTATTTCAAGCCGGGGGACTGCCTGGTGCTGAATAATACCAAGGTGATTCCGGCACGGCTTCTGGGGGTTAAGGAGGACACCGGGGCCCGTGTGGAGGTGCTGCTTTTAAAGCGCCGGGAGGCGGATGTCTGGGAAACCCTGGTAAGGCCCGGGAAAAAGTGCAGGCCCGGCACGGTACTAAGCTTCGGAGACGGGCTGTTAATGGCCCGGGTGCTGGAGACGGTGGAAGAAGGCAACCGCCTGATTCAATTTATGTATCAGGGGATCTGGGAGGAGGTTCTGGACCGGCTGGGGGAGATGCCTCTGCCGCCTTATATTACCCATAAGCTAAAGGACAGGAACCGCTACCAGACCGTGTATGCCAAATACGAGGGTTCTGCGGCGGCCCCTACTGCGGGGCTGCATTTTACCGGGGAGCTTCTGGAGCAGATTCAGGCGAAAGGGGTAAACCTTGCCTATGTGACCCTGCACGTGGGACTGGGCACCTTCCGGCCGGTGAAGGAAGAAAATGTTCTCGACCATCATATGCACTCGGAGTATTATCGGATTTCGGAGGAGGCCGCGGAGAAGATTAACGGGACAAAGCAGGCAGGAGGGCGTGTGATCTGTGTGGGCACCACCAGCTGCCGTACCGTGGAGAGCGCGGCGGATGAGAAGGGAAAAGTCCATGCCGGCAGCGGCAATACGGAGATCTTTATTTATCCAGGGTATCATTTCAAAGTGCTGGATGCCCTGATTACCAATTTTCACCTGCCGGAATCCACTTTGGTGATGCTGGTCAGCGCGTTGGCCGGAAGAGATAGGGTGCTGGCAGCCTATCAGGAGGCGGTCAGGGAGCGTTATCGGTTTTTCAGCTTTGGGGATGCCATGCTTATAATGTGACACATCTTCTGCAGAGGTCTATCAGCGGCTGACGGAGATGCTGCAGAAGGTTCAAAGGCAGATGGCACAATCATGAGGAAGGATTGAGGTTGATATGGGGGAGATATTTCCTGACGGCACACCGGTGGAAGACTGGTTTTATGATGTGGAGATTCCGGAATTAAAGGAGCTGGGGCGGCAGTATGTGCTCACCCAGCATCATATTTTTGATGACGGGAAGGTTTATACAAAGCAGATACAGGCACTGATTGATACAGCGGCTGCGGACGGCGGCGGTGTCATTGTAGTGCCTGCGGGGACTTATATGACAGGATCCCTGTTTTTCAGGCAGGGCGTCCACCTTTATGTATCGGAGGGCGGAACCCTGAAGGGCAGCGACGATATAGCGGATTATGTTGTGTGCGAGACGCGCATGGAGGGCGAGACCTGCCGGTATTTTGCCGCGCTGATCAACGGTGACGGGCTGGACGGGTTTACCATGTGCGGCAGAGGGACGATTGACGGCAACGGACTGAGATCCTGGAAAGCTTTCTGGCTGCGCCGGACCTGGAACCCGCAGTGTACCAACAAGGATGAACAAAGACCCCGGCTTGTATATCTGTCAGATTGTAAAAATGTGCTGATCGGAGAGCTGCATTTACAGAATGCGCATTTTTGGACAAACCATATTTATCGGTGCCGGTATGTGAAGTTTCTAAACTGTCATATTTTTTCTCCGGCGGCCCCTGTGAAAGCGCCCAGCACCGACGCCATTGATATTGATGTCTGTACGGATATACTGATTAAGTCCTGTTATATGGAGGTGAATGACGATTCCGTTGTACTCAAGGGCGGAAAGGGCCCCTGGGCGGACCGAATGCCGGAGAACGGGAGCAATGAGAGAATTCTTATTGAAGACTGTATCTATGGATTCTGCCACGGATGTCTGACCTGCGGCTCCGAGTCTGTGCATAACCGCAATATTATTCTGCGGCGGGGCAGAATCCTGGACGGCATGAATCTCCTCTGGCTGAAAATGCGTCCTGACACGCCGCAGCATTACGAATATATCACGGTGGAAAACATGGAGGGGAGAGTGAGGAATTTTATTAATATCAATCCCTGGACACAGTTTTTTGACTTAAAGAACCGCCAGGACAAACCGTTGTCCGTTGCGGACCACGTGGTGATGCGAAACTGTAACTGCGACTGCGACACATTTTTTAACGTTACCCCGGATGAAGAGCAGTATCAGCTGCGGGATTTCTGCTTTGAGAATCTGAGGATCAGGGCAGAGCGGGATGGCTTTGCAGCCGACAGCATTAAGAATATGGCGGTGAAGGATGTGGAAATCAGGACAGGCTGATGGGGCGGCGTGCCGCAGGTGCAAAGTACTGCACGGAAAGAGAGACCGGAAATGCACTATGTAGAAGCGAAGGGGATACTGTCAGCCAGTAACGGCGTGAATTTATACCGGGGATGTACCCACGGTTGTATCTATTGTGACAGCAGAAGCAGGTGCTATCAGTTTTCCCATGAATTTGAAGATATTGAAGTAAAGCGGAACGCGGCGGAATTACTGGAGAAGACACTTCGTTCCAGGCGCAAAAAGTGTATGATAGGAACAGGGGCCATGTGTGACCCCTATATGCACTGTGAGGAGCAGCTGCAGCTTACCAGAAAATGTCTGGAAGTCATAGACCGCTATGAGTGCGGCCTGGCAATCCAGACCAAATCCGATCGGATTCTCCGGGATCTGGACATCCTGAAGAGCATTAATAAGAAGGCAAAATGCGTGGTGCAAATGACATTGACCACCTATGACGAGGAATTATGCCGCATATTGGAGCCCAATGTCTGTACCACCAGGGACAGGGTGAAGGTATTGCAGATCTGCAGAGACAATGGGATTCCCACTGTAGTATGGCTGTCTCCGATCCTGCCGTTTATCAATGACACGAGGGAAAATATAGAGGGCATTCTGGATTACTGCATAGAAGCGAAAGTATATGGGGTCATTCATTTCGGAATGGGCCTTACCCTGCGTGAGGGCAGCCGGGAATATTTTTATGCCGCTTTGGACAGGCATTTTCCGGGGATGAAAGAAAAATACAGTGAGAGATTCGGATACGCATATGAAATACCCAGTGACAGAAGCAGGGAATTGACTGCATTATTTTGCCGGAAGTGTAAAGAAAACGGAATCGTATGTGATACAGAACAATGCTTTCAATATTTGCACGAGCTGCCGGAGAAGTATGAGCAGTTAAGTCTGGAAACTATGATGTTTTGAGGCTGCTGCAGGCAGTGCGCCGTGGGCGGGATGAACTGATTGACCGTTGCGCACGCAAATATTTTGTGGTATGGTAATGTGAAGGGAATGAAGATGTTCAAAGCCTTGGGAGCTTTGGCTCCTGGGACAGCTTGCTGGCCTTGGGATTGTAAAATTGCGTGAAGCGGAATCATGGGTGTTAGTAAGGAACGGAGGAGATCTCATGACAGAGAGAAGAAGAAACAAGAGAACTGATATGCCGGCAAAGATTATCATGAAAAGGCTTGACAGCAATACCGGCAATGAGGTAGCCATCAATATTGTGGATGTATCCAAATCCGGGATCGGATTTGAGTGTGGGGAGCTTCTGGAGGTAGGAGAGGTGTATGAAGCGCATCTTACCCTATGGACCCATGAGGTGCTGCATGCCCTTCTGCAGATCGTAAGGATCGAGCAAAGGACCGGGGAATACGATTACGGTGCCATCTTTGTGGGAATGGGGGAGATGGATTTGTCCAGAATCGAAACCTATCAGACAGTCAGCGAGCTTAACGGCGAAAACAGCTAAGGAAGCAGGATATTGAACAACCTTCGTATGAAAGAAAACATGAAAACTGACCGGAAGAAAAAAACAGGAGTTACGGTGTCAGCGGCGATTCTGCTGCTGGCACTTTATATATTGATTTTTGGTTTTTCCGCACAGGACGGGGAAACTTCGGGATCTCTCAGTCAGAGGATTTCGGAGAAATGCGCAGAACTGCTGAACAATCTGTCCGGGGGAAACTGGACGGAGGATTTTATGCAGGAATTGGCGGAATATTTCGAGCATCCGCTGCGAAAGCTGGCGCATTTTTCGGAGTATGCCTGTATGGGAATTCTGCTGTATATTTTGTGGAGCCAGTGGATTGGAAAAAAGAGTAAGCTGTACCTGCTGATTGTACTGTGGGTTTTCTGTTCCGCGGGACTGGACGAGCTGCACCAGCTGTTTGTGCCGGGACGCTGGTGCAGCTTTTGGGATGTGCTCCTGGACACCTGCGGCGGAAGCTTTGGCATGCTCTTGTGCGTCGCTGCCGGAAGGCTGGCGGCACGGCTGCGGAGAAGGAGGGCGCGGCATCGGGACGAGAAGGGCCGGTAACAGGGCGGAGAGGATTGGAGCCGGTGCAGGGCACCGACGCCGGGGTAAGAAACCTCAGCGCCTTAGATGAATGGTATAAGCAGCCTTTTCCAGAAGCTGTACTGCAGTGTCCAGAGAGGGCTCGTCGTAAAGCTCTACCAGAAGCACGCCGTCCTCGGATTCCCGATTGTGGGTGATGCCGATGTTTTTGATGCTCAGGCCGTTTTCGGCAAGCAGCGCCGCAATATGTGCCAGTGCGCCGGTCTTGTCCGCAATGTCCACATGGAAGCTGTAGGAGCGTTTGATGGGGCCGCTGGAAGCGTTGACAAAGGAGTCGCGGTATATTCTGGCATCGTCAAACATAGCAAAGAGTTCCTGTTCGCTCCGGTGATCAAGCTGGGCCTTGACGGCAGTCAGCGAGTCGATGTAGACCTGCAGGAGGGAGGAAATATTTTCCGTGTTGGTCAGACAGATCTGCTGCCACATGGCTGCGGAGGAGGAAGCAATGCGGGTAATATCCTTGAAGCCGCCGGCGGCAATCATTTTCATGATGCCGTCCTCCGAGTCACTGTCCCGCACCAGGTTTACCAGAGAAGCGGCAATGACGTGGGGAAGGTGGCTGACTGCGGCAGTGACATAGTCGTGCTTCCGATAGTCCAGAATCAGGGGGATGGCCCCGATCCGGGCCGCCAGATCCCGGTAGGCATCCAGCTTTTCCCGGGGAACCGAGGGCGTGGGGGTGAGGATATAATAAGCATTTTCCAGCAGTGCCGCCTTGGAGTTGACATAACCGGTTCGCTCACTGCCGGCCATGGGATGTCCGCCGATGAAGCAGTGTTCCAGACCTGCCTCCCGGACGGCATCGTGGATGGTGGATTTTACGCTGCCCACGTCTGTCAGAAGGCATTTTGCAGGCAGTACCTTTTTGACGGCGGCGAGATTCCCGTCGTTTTTCTGTACGGGGGCACACAGGAAAATATAATCACAGTCAGAAAAGCTTTCGTCGATGGCGGGGGCTGCTACATCTGCCACGGCGTCCTGCTTTGCCAGGCGGAGGGTTTCGGGATTCACATCATAAGCCACGATTTTGATTTGATGATTGTATTCCTTTAAGGCTCTGGCTATAGAGCCGCCTATCAGCCCAAGGCCGATAAAGCCGCAGGTCAGTTCAGTCATGGAGACCTCCTCCTTATTCCCGGTAAAATCAAATTGAAACAATGTATCTCATACTATAACAGTTTAATGTGCTGAATTCAAGTGGGAGTTTCGGTATGCTCCGGGCGGTATGCCAACCTGTTCTTTAAAGGTGCGTGCAAAATGGGCATAGCTGGTATAACCGGTCATGAGCTGTACCTGTGTCACTGTATGTCCTTCCGACAGCAGTTGCCGGGCCCGTGCCATTTTCCGCAGCAGGATGTAGCCGCTGACGGTAGTATGGGTATGCTTTTTGAAAATACGGGAGATATAGTCCGGGTTGTAGGTGAACTCTCCGGAGAGATCGCGGAGGGAAACCGATTCCCCGATATGCTCATCCAGGTAATGAATGATTTCGTTCACCGTCTGCTGGGTTGTGGAGATGAGGAGTTTTTTCCTGTTACCCGAATCGTGTAGACTTACAAGACTGTTTACCAGCGACATAAACTCCATCAGGCATTTTACGGATGAAAAGGTGCATTCCCCATGAAAGGAGAGCAGTTCATCCAGTGTCTTCTGCATGGTATGCAGCAGGGAAACGGGGGGAAAGAGCAGCAGGGGGTGTTCGGGGTCCTGCAGGTAGGAATAACGTTCGGTTTCCCGGGGGAAAAGGTGGTCCAGCCAGGCAGCCTTAAGGGAGAGGATATAGCGGTCATATAATTCGTCTGTTCTGTCAAAAAGCCTGTGCACGCAGAAAGGCGGAATGAGGATCAGAGTTCCCGGTTCTGCCGATACTACCCGGTTTCCCAGCAGTATATCCGGCAGGGGAGACAGGCTTAAGTATAATTCTACTCCGTCATGGACATGGGGAGGAATGTGGGCATTACAGATTTCGGTTCGGCGGACAATATTGTAAGCATAATCTTTTTCGGGATAAAAAACAGGCTTTTCCATGATGTACTCCATGTGTGCCGCAAAATAGCTGCGGCAGGGCTGTGTAGATGAATTTGTTTTCAGAATAGCAGGTATCTCAGCGGCAGTCAACCCGAATCAGGTCGTATTTCATCATAAAGTAGTAGGATTTATGTATTGTTTATACAAGAACCATTGTTTATACTCAAGCAAAGGCCCGGCAGAAGCGGTATCATGGAGGCATTATGGAGAGAAAAGCGGCTATTGTAGGATGCGGAGGAATTGCACAGGTACATGCCCAGGCAATTGAAGGTCTGGACGGGGTGAAATTGTGCGCTTTTGTGGATTGCAGGAAAGAGCGGGCCGAAAAGCTTGCCGCCCGGTTCGGCGGAGGCAGGGCGGAAGTTTATGGGGATCTTGAGGAAATGCTGGCTGCCGGCCAGCCGGATGTGGTACATATCTGTACGCCCCATTATCTTCATGTGCCCATGGCGCTGAAGGTGCTGGAAAGGGGAGGAGCTGTATTTATGGAGAAGCCTCCCGCAATCTCCGCACAGCAGTTCCGGGAGCTGAAATGTGCGGCGGGAAGCAGGGGGAGAATAGGAATCTGCTTTCAGAACCGGTATAATGCGTCCGTGAACAAGGTGGATGAGCTGCTGCAAGAAGGTAAGCTCGGAACGCTGAAGGGGGGAAGAGCCTTCGTCACCTGGTGCAGGGAGGCGGAGTACTATCAGAGCAGCGACTGGCGGGGCCGGTGGGAAACAGAAGGCGGCGGTGCACTGATCAATCAGTCGATCCACACGTTGGATCTTTTGCTGCGGTGGCTGGGAGAGCCGGATACGGTGGCGGCATCCATGAGCAATCACCATCTGCGGGGAGTGACGGAGGTGGAGGATGTGGTGGAGGTTTTCCTGGAATTTCCGGGGGAGAGGAGAGCCTGTTTTTATGCCACAACGGCTTATGTTACAGATGCGCCGGTGCTGATAGAGCTTGCCTGTGAAAAGGGCAGTATCCGACTGGAAGAAGAGAAAGTGACAGTACGTTACTTGCAGGGGGATGAGGTTGTTTTTTCGTTAAAGGCGGGGCAGGTTGTGGGAAAATCCTATTGGGGGAGCGGGCACGCGGCCTGTATCGGTGATTTTTATCGAAGTCTCGAACAGGGAACTCCCTATGCCAATGATCTGCAGTCGGTGGAAAATACCATGCTGGTGATGGCGCGGATTTATGAGAGTACAAAAGGCGAAAAGATTTTCTAAGGCGTCAAAAAACGCCGCCTAAGAAAATCTAAGTTTCGCCTCGAAGAATCGCAAGGGCGGTGATTCTTCCGGATTTTCACCAATTGTTTGTGCCGCTTGGGCGGCGGAAAGAGAGGAGCTATGGAACAGGTAAGATTGGGAATCATCGGGATCGGAGGCATGGGAAGCAATCATGCCAGAAGTATTCTGGAGGGGAAGGCACCGGAGATCAGACTGACGGCGGTGGCTGATGTACGGGAGGCGAGAAGAGACTGGGCAAAGCGGGAGCTTCCGCCGGAAGTGGCCGTATATGGAGACGGGAGGGAACTGATCGAAAGCGGAAGCTGTGACGCGGTTCTGATCGCCACGCCCCATTATCTGCATCCGGAACTGGTGATCTGCGCCCTGGAGCATGGCCTGCATGCTCTCAGTGAAAAGCCGGCAGGAGTCTATACCAGGCAGGTGCGGGAGATGAACGAGGCAGCGGAAAGGTCTGATAAGGTCTTTGCCATCATGCTGAATCAGAGGACGAATTGTGTTTACCGCAAGATGCACGAGCTGATTACGGGAGGGGAACTGGGACAGATCAAACGGGTGAACTGGATCATTACGGACTGGTATCGTACTCAGAGCTACTATGATGCTGCGGACTGGAAGGCTACCTGGGACGGCGAGGGCGGCGGCGTGCTGCTGAACCAGTGTCCCCATCAGCTGGACCTGCTTCAGTGGCTGTGCGGTTTGCCGGTACGGGTCAGGGCCTTCTGCCACGAGGCAAAATGGCATGACATTGAGGTGGAAGATGACGTTACGGCTTATATGGAGTATGAAAACGGGGCAACGGGTGTCTTTGTGACTTCTACGGCAGACACTCCCGGCACCAACCGGCTGGAGATCATGCTGGAAATGGGAAAGCTGGTGTGCGAAAACAATAAGCTCCTGCTGTACCGTCTGAACGAAAACGAAAGAGTTTTCTGCAAAACTTCGAAAGAAGGCTTTGCCCAGCCGGAGTACAGGATGGAGGAAGTGGAGACGGACGGGCAAAACGAACAGCACGTGGGGGTGCTGAAAGCATTTGCAGGACGGATACTCCATGGAACGTCTCTGGTGGCAGAGGGCAGGGAAGGAATCCGGGGACTCATTCTCTCCAATGCCATGCACCTGTCCGGCTGGCTGGATAAAATGATAGAGATTCCTTTTGATGAGGAGCTTTTCCTGCAGGAGCTGAACAAAAGGCGGGCCGTTTCCCGGAAAAAGACGGGAAGCGGTGTGGTGTTTGACACCACGGGAACCTATTGAGGAAAGTGATATTGTCCACGGAAATGTATATGCCGGGAATAAAACAGGGCAGTTTACGACGGCCCTGTGCGGCAGAACGGAGGGAATATGTTTGATAATATTGTGATAACAGGCTTTGGAGACGAGATCGACCCGCTTTTGGATAAACAGATGGCGGTGCTGGAAAAACTGCAAATGAACCACATTGAAATGCGGGGAGTGGACGGAAGGAGCCTGGTGGAATATTCGGAGACGGAGGCCAGGGAGATTAAAAGGCGGTTGGAGGGCAGAGGTTTTTCGCTTTCGGCAATCGGCTCTCCCTTAGGGAAGATCCGGATTACGGATGATTTTTCCGGTCATATGGAATTGTTTAAACATACGGTGCAGATAGCCCATATCATGGATACTCCCAATATTCGGATGTTCAGTTTTTACGGTCCGGAGGAATCGGAGTCCTGTGGGGAGAGGGCAGTTTCCCACAGAGAGCGGACCTGCCTGTGGAGAGATGAGGTTATGGAGCGCCTGGGACAGTTTGCCGACTATGCTGCAGCTAATGAAGTGGTCCTGCTTCATGAGAATGAGAAGGGAATTTACGGAGAGATGGCGGAGGGCTGCCTGGATATTCTGAAACAATTTGCGGGAGAGCATTTTAAGGCAGTGTTTGATTTTGCCAATTTCGTGCAGGCCGGGCAGGATACACTGGAGGCTTATGAGCAATTAAAACCCTATATTGCTTATATTCATGTAAAGGATGCCCTGTTTCAGGATGGCAGCGTAGTTCCCCCGGGGGACGGGGACGGCAGGTTGGCTGAGATTTTGGGGCGGTTGAAAGCGGACGGTTACAGCGGCTATCTTTCCATAGAGCCTCATCTGTCAGATTTTACAGGTTTTTCATCTCTGGAAAGAGGCGGCAGGATCGGAGAAAAGTTATCGGGCGAGGAAGCCTTTACGCTGGCCCATGATTCCCTGTTAAGGATACTGGAGAAGTTATAGGATATGATGCGAAATATTTAACAATAGCTTGTAAAATTGTTCATTGTTTAGTAAAATGTTCATATGGGAGTTTACAGTCCGTTTACAGGATGTACCAAAATGCCCAAAATACTGCATAATTGGAGGAACCTATATGAAAGTTTACACAACCGACAAGATTCGCAATGTGGTGCTGTTAGGTCACGGCGGGAGCGGCAAGACGAGCCTGGTGGAGGCTATGGCTTATCTGTCCGGAATTACTTCGAGAATGGGCAAAGTGGCTGACAAGAATACCATAAGCGATTATGACAAGGAAGAGCAGAAACGTCAGTTCTCTATCAATACCTCCGTTGTTCCCATTGAATGGGAAGGGCACAAGATTAATATCATGGATACTCCCGGCTACTTTGACTTTGTGGGGGAGGTAGAGGAAGCGGTCAGCGCTGCGGGAGCCGCCATCATCGTGGTCAACGGCAAGGCCGGCATCGAGGTGGGCGCCCAGAAGGCGTGGGAGCTGTGTGAGAAATACAAGCTGCCCAGGATGATTTATGTATCCAATATGGACGTGGATAATGCTTCCTTCCGCCAGGTGGTGGAGGATATGACTGCGTCTTACGGAAAGAAGATGGCGCCCTTTAACCTGCCCATCCGTGAGAGCGAAAAGTTTGTGGGCTATGTCAATGTGATCACCGAGACGGGAAACCGTTGGCAGGGTAAGGAAGTGGTATCCTGCGAGGTGCCGGAATACAATAAGGCAAATCTGCAGATCTGCCGGGATACCCTGATGGAGGCAGTGGCGGAGACCAGCGAGGAGATGATGGAGCGCTATTTCGGCGGAGAGACTTTCTCCGAGGCGGAGATCAGAGCGGCTCTGCGGACCAATGTGTGTGACTGCAGTATCGTTCCCATGACGATGGGATCCAATGTCCTGTGCCAGGGTGTCTACACGCTGCTGGATGATATTGTGAAGTATTTTCCCAGCCCCGAAAACCGCAAGGTGGCGGGCATCAATTTGAAGACCAATGAAATTTATAACGCGGACTATGATTTCTCCAAGGCAAAATCCGCTTATATCTGGAAGACCGTGGTGGATCCCTTCATCGGCAAGTATTCCCTGATTAAGGTAAATTCCGGCGTGTTAAAGACGGATGACCTCATTTACAATGTGGACAGGGAGATTGAGGAGAAGATCGGGAAGCTGTATGTGCTTCAGGGCAATAAGCCCATTGAGGTGCCTGAGCTTCATGCGGGGGACATCGGCGCCCTGGCAAAGCTGACGGCGGCCAGAACCGGCAACAGCCTTTCCACCAAGGCTACCACGATCAAATTCGGTAAGTTCGAGCTTTCGACACCGTATACATACATGCGTTACAAGCCCAAGAACAAGGGGGACGTGGATAAAATATCCCAGGCCCTGCAGAAGATCGGTCATGAGGATCTTACCATGAAGACCGTCAATGATGCGGAAAACCGCCAGACTCTGCTCTACGGCATGGGGGACCAGCATCTTGAGATTATTGTCAGCAGGCTGTTAAATGAATACAAAGTGGAGGTAGAGCTTTCCAGACCGAAAGTAGCTTACCGGGAAACCATTAAGAAGCAGTCGGATGTAGAGTACAAGTACAAAAAGCAGACAGGCGGACACGGCCAGTATGGTCATGTGAAGATGCGTTTCAGCCCCTCTGACGATCTGGAACAGGCTTATGTGTTCGAACAGGAAGTGGTGGGCGGAGCAGTGCCCAAGAACTATTACCCCGCAGTGGAGAAGGGTCTGCAGGAATCCGTGATAAAAGGCCCTCTGGCGGCGTATCCTGTGGTAGGTGTAAAGGCGGTGCTGTATGACGGATCCTATCATCCGGTGGATTCTTCCGAGCAGGCATTTAAGATGGCTACCGTCCAGGCCTTCAAGAAGGGCTTTATGGAAGCACATCCCGTTCTGCTGGAGCCCATTGCCAGCCTGAAAGTGACCATTCCCGACGCTTATACCGGGGACGTTATGGGTGATCTGAACAAGAGGCGGGGGCGTGTCCTGGGCATGAATCCCGCACCCGGAGGAAAGCAGACTGTGGAAGCGGAGATTCCCGTGAGCTGTCTGTATGGCTACTGCACGGATCTTCGTTCCATGACCGGAGGCCGCGGAGAATACGCATATGAGTTTATCCGTTACGAACAGGCGCCTTCCGACGTGCAGGAGAAGGAAGTGGCTGCAAGGGCGGCTAAGGTGGCGGAGAACAGCGGCGAAGAATAGGAAGAGAAAAATTTCTTGACACGATCAGGAAAACAGGTTAAAATAAGCGGTATCATTAAGAATAAGAAAGCGTTGATGAGGAGTATTAAGGATTTCGGACTTGCAGAGAGCCGCCGGGCGGTGTGAGGCGGCAGGAAGATTTCCCCAACTGGCCTCGGAGCTCCTTTCCGGAAGCGTGCGGATGCGCGTGTGTAGGGAAAGGCGGCAGATACCGTTATCCATCCCAAAGTGCATGTGTGAAAAGCCGGACAGAGACCGGATAAAGCACATGAAGTAGAGTGGTACCACGGAACAAGGCCCTTTCGTCTCTATGCGGACGAGAGGGCTTTCTATATGTGGGGACAGACGTAAGGGATATTGGCAGCAAAAAATTGCGCCCTGGAGATAAAGCGGCTGCCCGACAGATACGATGTCAGAAAAGGAGGACATGAACATGGCAGTACCTTATAACCACCATGAGGTGGAGCAGAAATGGCAGAAGGTCTGGGATGACGAGAAGGCATTTAAGACCTCCGACGATTACTCCAGACCCAAGTATTACGCACTGGTGGAATTTCCCTATCCTTCCGGGCAGGGACTTCACGTGGGCCATCCCAGGCCCTATACCGCTCTGGATATTGTGGCCAGAAAGCGGAGAATGCAGGGGTATAATGTGCTGTACCCCATGGGCTGGGATGCCTTCGGTCTTCCCACGGAGAATTATGCGATTAAGAATCATATTCATCCGAAGATTGTGACGAAGAACAATGTGGAGCGCTTTAAGGGACAGCTTCATGCTCTGGGCTATTCCTTTGACTGGGATCGGGAGATCAACACCACGGATACGGATTATTATAAGTGGACCCAGTGGATTTTTTTAAAACTGTTTAAGGCAGGGCTTGCCTATAAGACGGAAATGCCCATCAACTGGTGTACCTCCTGCAAGGTTGGGCTTGCCAATGAAGAGGTAGTGAACGGAGTCTGCGAGCGCTGCGGCGCCGAGGTAGTCCGCAAGGTAAAGAGTCAGTGGATGCTGAAAATTACGGAGTACGCCGATCAGCTGATCCAGGGACTTGACACGGTGGATTATATTGAAAGGGTCAAGGTGTCCCAGAAAAACTGGATCGGTAAATCCACCGGTGCAGAAGTGGACTTTACCATTACGGGAAAGGAAGATAAGCTTCGGATTTATACCACCAGGCCGGATACCTTGTTCGGCGCTACCTACATGGTGGTGTCCCCGGAGCATCCCCTGATCGAAAAATATAAAGCCGAGATCGGCAATTATGACGAGCTTTCGGCTTACCGGGAGCAAGCGGCAAAGAAGTCTGATTTCGAGAGGACAGAGCTTGCAAAGGACAAGACGGGCGTGCAGATCAAAGGACTTACCGCCACCAATCCCGTGAACGGGAAAGAAATCCCCATTTGGATTTCCGATTATGTGCTGATGACTTACGGAACGGGAGCCATTATGGCAGTTCCCGCCCATGACGAGAGAGACTGGGAGTTTGCAAAGAAATTTGGCTTACCTGTCATCGAGGTGGTTGCCGGCAGCCCCGTCAGTGTGCAGGAGCAGGTCTTCACGGACGTTGCCACGGGAACTCTGGTAAATTCCGACTTTTTAAACGGTTTGTCCGTGGCGGATGCCAAGGAGAAAGTGATTGCTTTTCTGGAAGAAAAAGGAATCGGCCAGAGCAAGACTAATTTCAAGCTGCGGGACTGGGTGTTCTCCAGACAGCGTTACTGGGGGGAGCCCATACCCATTGTGCAGTGTGATCAGTGCGGGTTTGTGCCGTTAGATGAGAGCGAGCTTCCTCTGCAGCTGCCTGAGGTGGAATCCTATGAACCCACAGACAACGGCGAATCGCCTCTGGCGGCCATGACGGATTGGGTAAATACTACCTGCCCTCATTGCGGGGGCCCGGCAAAACGGGAAACCGATACTATGCCTCAGTGGGCAGGGTCTTCCTGGTATTTCCTGCGCTATACGGATCCCCATAATCAGGAAGCGTTGGCAAGTAAGGAAGCATTGGATTACTGGATGCCGGTAGACTGGTATAACGGCGGAATGGAGCATACTACCCTGCATCTGCTTTACTCCCGTTTCTGGCACAGATTCCTCCATGACCAGGGGGTGGTGCCCTGCGCCGAGCCCTATAACAAGAGGACCAGCCACGGGATGATTTTGGGCTCCAACGGGGAGAAAATGTCCAAATCCAGAGGAAATGTGGTCAATCCGGACGATATTGTGCGGGAATACGGGGCAGATACCCTGCGCACCTATGAGATGTTTATCGGCGCTTTTGACCTCAGTGCGGCCTGGAGCGAAGACGGTGTAAAAGGCTGCCGCAGATTTTTAGAGAGGGTCTGGAAGCTGCAGGATATGCTGAAGGAGGACGGCGGATACAGTGCGGATCTGGAGATTAAGATGCACCAGACCATCAAGAAGGTATCCGGTGATTACGAGAATCTGAAATACAATACTGCCATTGCAGCCATGATGGCGCTGATCAATGAATTTTATAAAAAGAATGCCGTCACCAGAGGAGAGTACAGGACGCTGCTGATCCTGCTGAACCCTGTAGCGCCCCATATCACCGAAGAGCTTTGGCAGACAGCCGGTTTTGGAGGAAGAGTCTATCAGACCTCCTGGCCGGAATATGACGAGGCAAAGACCGTGGAAGCGGAGGTGGAAATTGCGGTCCAGGTCAACGGGAAGGTGCGTGCCACGATCTCTGTGCCCAAAGATATGGAGAAGGATGCCGTGATCACTGCCGCCAAAGAAGCCCTGGGGGATAAGCTCACCGGCAGTATCGTCAAGGAAATCTATGTGCCGGGCCGTATTGTAAACATTGTTGTAAAAGCGTGAAAAGAATGAAGAACAGTCCGGGAATCAGAAGTGCACTGGTCCCCGGACTGTTCTTTGTGGTTAATGCTTCGCTTTTTCCAGTATTTTATCAATCTGCTTCAGTTCATCTGCGGAGCTGTATTTTCTGATGGCCGCGATGGCTGCACTCATTTCCTGAGGAGTAAAGGTCAGGTTTTCCTGTTTGGCCTTTTTCATCATGGGCATCATGAAAGCCATCATTTCCTTTTGGCTTTTCCCGCGGCCTTCAGCGAACATCTGTCCCAGGAACTCCAGTTTTCTCGGGGGAATGTCCTTTACCAGAGGGTCAGACATCCAGTCAGGTACTGTATCCATATCGCATAGACCTCCTTTCTGCTTTATGTCATTAGGCGTTTGCGAAACGCCAGAACCCGCATAAATACGGGATTCTCTTTGTTA
>CANPOY010000025.1 GCA_947575805.1 uncultured Lachnospiraceae bacterium | reverse complement strand
TCAGGGTAAACTCCGGATTATGTCTGGTATCCAGCCCCTCATTGCGGAACACACGTCCGATCTCAAACACACGCTCCAGCCCGCCCACAATCAACCTCTTTAAATAGAGTTCCAGCGAAATACGCAGCTTTACATCCTCATCCAGGGCGTTATAGTGAGTCTCAAACGGCCGGGCAGCCGCACCACCGGCATTGCTCACCAGCATAGGTGTCTCCACCTCCAGAAAACCCTCTCCTTCCAGATAACGGCGAATGGCGCTGATGATCCTGGAACGCTTTACAAAGGTATCCTTCACTTCCGCGTTCATAATCAGATCCGTATATCTCTGACGGTAACGTATATCCGTGTTTGTCAGGCCATGAAACTTTTCCGGCAGAATCTGCAGACTCTTGGAAAGCAATGTCACCTTTGCCGCATGAACAGAAATCTCACCGGTCTTCGTAGTAAATACCTCACCCTCAACACCTACAATGTCTCCCACATCATATTTCTTGAAATCCGCATAAGAATCCTCACCGATGCAGTCTCTGGCCACATAGCACTGGATGTTGCCCGGCAGATCCTGAATGTTGCAGAAGGAAGCCTTGCCCATGACCCGTTTGGACATAACACGTCCCGCGATACGGACGGTCTTACCCTCCAGCTCTCCGTAGTTTTCCTTAATCTCCGTACTGTGATGGGTCACCTCATATTTAGTGATTCTAAAGGGATCTTTACCCGTCTCCTGCAGTGCGGCAAGCTTTTCCCTTCGCACCTGCAGTAACTGGTTCAAATCCTGTTCCTGTACCTTTTCATTCTGTACTTCTGCCACTTTCGTCCTACCTCTCTTAGCCGACTTATAAAAACGCCCGTTATTCTTAGTTTAATTGCTTCTCTGAATCTCCAATACCTTGTATGCAAAATTGCCTGCTGTAGTCTCAACCTCTACGGTATCGCCGATCCTGCAGCCTATCAGCGCCTTGCCCACAGGGCTCTCGTTTGAGATCTTTCCTTTCAGGCTGTTAGCCTCCGCAGAACCCACAATCTTATATTCCAGTTCCTCACTATATTCTATATCCAGCAGTCTCACCTTGCAGCCGACGTTGATCTTATCCAGATCCACCTCGTCCTCCACCACTACTTCTGCATTCTTGAGAATCTTCTCCAGTTCCTCGATTCTCGCCTCAATATCCCGCTGTTCATCCTTTGCTGCATCATATTCGGCATTTTCAGACAAATCGCCCTGTTCTCTTGCTTCCTTAATCTTCTGAGCTACCTCCTGGCGTTTTACCACCTTCAGCTCATGCAGCTCACTTTCATATTCTCTGAGTCCCTCATAGGTTAAGATATTTTTTTTCTCCTGCATTTCGCGCATCCTTCCTGCTGTTTCAGCTTTTATTGTAAAAGCCCTATATTTTCGAAGGTATTATAACCACTTTTCCCCATACTGTCAAGGAATTCCGAAGCTCTGTGCAAAATTTGGTTTTCGCTTCGTTTTCGCTCCCCAATACCTTTTCAGGGATATGTAACTGACCTTCGGAGCCTGCCTGACCATTCTGCCGGCTTTCTCGTCCGCGGACGCGAAATCCAGCCATACGCTGCCCTCCGGAAGATTTCCCGCAAAGGCCGTCCCTTCCTCCGTAAAGTCCAGTACACAGACCGGATTCTCAGCCTTAAGCTTCAGCTGCCGAAAAGCATTCCGCCCTTCCAATCCCTGCAGCGTGACGGCAAGCCCATACTCTTCATAGAAGTCCTCTGCCCAGCTCTGTATTTCTTCGTCCAGCTCTTCCTGCGGTAAATACCAACGCAGGCTCTTCATCTGACGGACAAGCTTTTCCAGAATGTCGGGAATACATTCCGCCGTGCCCAGTAGTATAAAATCCGAATGCTCCGCATACTCCAGCAAAGGTATGACCCAGCGTATCTTTTTATAATCTCTGAACTCGCAGATGTCCCACACCTGCTTCCAGCACAGCGCGGCCTCCCCACTGCCTTCGTTCAGAAAGCGCAGATTATCCTCATAGACGCAGCGGATGTCATCCGCTCCTCCTGCCCGCTCTACCTCGGAATACACTTCTTCCCGTAGTTGACTTATGCTGCCCGCCAGCTCTTGCCTGCGTTCCTCATATTCCTGCATCTGCTGCATATATTCCTGCTGCCGCTTTTTAAGCATGCGCCTGTTTTCCCGCACTGCCCTGCGCCGTTTCAGCCATCCGGCGGGACCCCTTTTTGCTGTCGCGGAATCCTCCCCCCGGGTCTCCGCCGCAGTCAGCGCCCCCGTTCGCGCCGCTTCGGATTCTTCCACCGGCACAGGCGCATCCGGCAGGGGGCATCCAAACCAGCTGTGCCTGTCCGTGCAGATTCCGACCTTTGCAAACAGATAGTCCTCCTGGTACATCAGGGAAATTTCTCTCTGCACGGGGTCTCTTTTTTGATAGAAATATATAATAGTGTCCATGCCTAAAATATATGACACAAACCTCAAAACTATGAACCGAAAATCTCCTCCACCCCGGCAAAAAGCGCTTCCATGGTATCAATAGAATTGATCATCCCCCGAAATCTTGCGGAATGAGGCATCCCCGACGTATACCAGGCCAGATGTTTACGCATCTCCCGCACGGCGGTGTATTCTCCCTTTATGTTTCTTTGCAGAACTGCATGACGAAGAACAATCTCTTTCTTTTCCTCCCTGTTCGGCCTGGGCACAGAAACCCCGTCTTCCAGAAAGCGCACTGTTTCCCGAAAAATCCAGGGATTCCCCTGCGCTGCCCGCCCTATCATAACACCGTCACAACCGGTAGACTCCAGCATGGACTTTGCCGCCTCCGGGCTGTCCACATCGCCGTTTCCGATGACAGGTATCCTCACGGCCTTCTTCACCTGCCTGATAATATCCCAGTCCGCCCTGCCGCTGTAATACTGGGCCCTGGTACGCCCGTGCACGGCTACGGCCGAGACGCCGCAATGCTCCGCAATCTTTGCGATCTCCACCGCGTTTACGGTGTTATCGTCAAAACCCTTGCGAATCTTCACGGTAACAGGCTTTTTCACTGCCTTCACCAACGCCCCCAGCAGCTTCTCCACCAGCTGTGGGTTTTTCATCAGGGCAGATCCTTCCCCGTTATTCACCACCTTGGGTACCGGACAGCCCATATTAAAATCCAGCACGGAAAAGGGGCGCTCTTCGATCCGTGCCGCCATCTCCGCCACAATCTCCGGTTCCGAGCCGAAGAGCTGCAGGGAAACCGGGGATTCCTCTGGTTGAACCGCAAGAAGCGTTTCCGTATTTCTGTTATTATAATAGATAGCCTTGGCACTGACCATCTCCATACACACCATACCGGCTCCCATTTCCCTGCACAGCAGTCGAAAGGGCTGATCCGTCACTCCCGCCATGGGCGCCAGAATCACATTATTATTCAGAATCACGTCTCCGATTGCCAGTTTACTCATTTCACGATCCTGTTCTTTCTGTAAATCATCTGCAGCCCGTCCAGTGTCAGGGAACTGTCATATATATCAATGGATTCGGTTTCATCGGCAATCAGCCTGCCCAGGCCTCCTGTTGCAACCACCTTTAAATCCCGGATGCCGCTTTCTTCCTTTACCTTCTTAATAATATACTCTGTCTGCCCGATCTGCCCGTATACCAGCCCTGCCTGCATACTGGTGATCGTCTCCTGCGCAAGAATGGATCTGGGCTTTCTGATCTCTATATTTGGCAGCTTCGCCGCCTGCGTCCACAAGGCTTCAGAGCTGATGCGGATACCGGGGGCAGTAATTCCTGCGGTAAACTCCCCCTTTTGCGTAATCAGATCATAAGTGGTGGCCGTTCCGAAGTCCAGCACCAGTACAGGTCCTCCATATTTCTCGTATGCCGCCACTGCATCCACGATTCGATCCGCCCCGATGGCCCTGGGCTCCTCCGTGACAATGCGGATACCCGTCTTGATACCGGGACCCACATTCACGGGTTTCGTGCCCGTATACCGCACCAGCGCCCCCATCAGGGAGTGCATCACATCCGGCACAACACTTGCGACGATAGAGCCTTCCAGCTCCATGGCCTCAATATCTTTATTTTTCAGAAGCTGGGTAATGATCACCCCATACTCGTCCGAAGTTCTGGGTGTCCTGGTCATCATGCGGAAAGTAGCCTTCAGCTCTTCCCCCTGATACACTCCCAGCGTCATATTGGTATTTCCGACATCAATAACCAGAATCATTTATCAAATCCTCTTTTAATAAATCAGATACATTTTCCTTCAATATGAATATCCGGTAATAAAGACGCAAAGATTCAAATAGATCCTGTCTGTTCCTTCTTACCTCGCCCACCAGCAAACCACTGCCCACTTCATCGTAATAAATATCGTCCTCTTCGGCCTCCGTCTCCAGAACTACATTTCCGTCCTCCTCAAAAGCTATGGTAAACACACCGCCTACCTCCTCTGTAAACAGAACACAGATAATGTGCAGCTCCTCCTTTACGGACTCCGGAATTCCGTTAAAGCGTTCATTAAAATAATACTTCTGCTCATATGCGTTGGCACCGCAGAGCACGATTTTCTTCTCTTCCATCCCTGTCCTTCTCACTCTTCCAGGCACACCGCCAGGAAAATCTTCATTCCGTTCATACTGTGTAGCCATAAATTCCCCGCACGGATACCTCTCCTGCAAAGACCTCCGTGATACTGCCATCTTTAAGCTCCACCAAAAGCTCCCCGCTCTCGTTGATTCCCCGGGCAATACCCTGAAATTCTTCCTTGGGGTCAAGAACCCGTACCTCTCTGTCACGGTTTACCAAACGCCTGTTATACTTCTCCCTGATGGCGGAAAGGTCTAACTCCCGGCAAAAGCTTTCATAGTATCCTTCAAAGGCCTTCAGAATATTCGCCACAAGGGCGGCCCTGGACACCGGCCCTTTGCACTCCGCCTCCAGGCATGAGGCAGTAGCCGAAAGCTCCGGCGAGAACTCCTGCAGGCCCACATTTACCCCCACTCCGGCTACTACATACCGGATCCGACCACGCTCCACACTCATTTCCGTCAGGATACCGCAGACCTTTCTCCCGTTTACCACAACATCGTTGGGCCACTTAATCTCCGCCTCCAGGCCGCAGGTACGAAATATCCCCTCGGTCACGGCAAGGGCCATGACCAACGTGGTCATGGCCGCTTTGTCCGGCGGGAAATCAGGCTTTAAGATCAGGGTAAAATATACATTGACCCCAGCGGGACTGCTCCAGCTTCTGCCCCGCCTGCCCCGGCCTGCGGTCTGCCTGTCTGCCACCACCAGGGTTCCCTCAGCCGCTCCCCCTTCCGCCTCCTGCTTCGCCCGTAGATTGGTAGAATCCAGTTCCTTAAAATAACAAATGTGTTTTCCGGCCCATTTCGAATTTAATGCGGCTTTCAGAGCTTCCCTGCCGAACATCGGTCCTCTGCCTCCACTTCCTCTTTGCCAGATGCCTTACCCGGCATCTCTTTCCCGGGCGTCATATTCTCTTAGCACAGCGTGGCATACATAACTGCCTTGATGGTGTGCATACGATTCTCCGCTTCCTCAAACACCAGGGACTGCTTTGATTCGAATACCTCATCGGTCACTTCCATCTCCGTGATGCCAAAACGCTCACCAATCTGTGCACCGATCTTTGTCTTCAGATCATGGAAGGCGGGAAGACAGTGCATAAACACGGCATTTTCCCCCGCATTCTCCATCACGGCCCTGTTCACCTGATAAGGGGACAACTCCTTGATTCTTTCCTCCCACACCTGATCCGGTTCTCCCATGGAAACCCAGACATCCGTATAAATAACATCCGTATTTTTTGTTCCTGCACCTACGTCCTCCGTCAGGGTGATGCTTCCCCCTGTCTGTTCCGCGATTTCCCGGCATTTTTTCACCAGCGCTTCCTCCGGGAAATACTTCCGGGTGGTGCAGGCTGTAAAGTGCATTCCCATCTTTGCACAAGTCACCATCAGGGAATTTCCCATATTGTAACGGGCATCTCCCATGTAGGTCAGTCGGATCCCACTCAGATGTCCATAATGCTCGCGTATGGTCAGCAGATCCGCCAGCATCTGTGTGGGATGAAATTCGTTAGTCAGACCGTTCCATACAGGCACCCTGGAATATTCCGCCAGCTCCTCCACAATATCCTGCCCGAATCCCCTGTATTCGATTCCCTCGAACATTCCCGCCAGCACCCTGGCAGTATCCGCAATACTTTCCTTCTTACCGATCTGAGATCCCTCCGGATCCAGATAAGTAGTCCCCAGCCCCAGATCATGAGCGGCCACCTCAAAGGCACACCTGGTACGGGTGCTTGTCTTTTCAAAGATCAGGGCCACGTTTTTCCCCCTGAGGGTATCCACCGGAATTCCTTTTTGCTTTTTCTCCTTTAGGTCAGCTGCCACATCCAACAGATAAGTAATTTCCTCCGTTGTAAAATCCAGCAGCTTTAAAAAGTCCCTGCCTTTCAAGTCCATAACATATCCTCCTTACACTGATTTCTCATCTGTTTTCATCCAGATACAACTGCATCCTGTTCTGAATGTTTCGGACTGCGTCATTCAGATCCCTCCGGCATCTCCCCGGGCGCCGCCTGGACCGGCGTGTCCTGCTTTGGATCCTGCTCCTCCCATATTTACCTCCTCCGTATACAAAACGAATGCTTTCTAATGGCAGGATGCCATCAGAAAGTATTCGCTTATTCGTAATATCCAAGTATATTATTCTGCAACTTCCTGCCGGCTGCTTTATTTCAGGGTCTTTCCGGTTTCCTTCCAGGTAGCTGCCAAACTTGCAATTCCCTGGAGCTCGGCGGGCAGGAGAATGGTATTTGCCTTGCCGTCCGCCACCTTTTCAAAGGCTTCCAGGCTCTTGATCTTTAAGACTGCCTCGTCGGCACCGGCCTCCTTCAACATCCTGATACCGTCGGCATGAGCCTGCTGCACCTTCAGGATCGCCTCCGCTTCACCTTCCGCCTCACGGATCATCTTTTCTTTCTGAGCTTCCGCACGAAGAATTGCGGATTGCTTCTCAGCCTCTGCGCGGAGAATCGCGGATTCCTTTTCACCTTCTGCCACCAGCACGTTAGCCTTCTTCTCGCCCTCAGCCCTGGTCACCGCTTCACGTCTCTCACGCTCTGCCTTCATCTGCTTCTCCATGGCATTCTGAATCTCTGCAGGAGGAATAATATTCTTCAGCTCGACGCGGTTAACCTTGATACCCCAGGGGTCTGTGGCAATGTCCAGCGCCGCCCGCATCTTTGTATTGATGGTCTCACGGCTGGTCAGGGTCTGATCCAGCTCCAGATCGCCGATGATGTTACGAAGCGTTGTGGCTGTCAGGTTCTCAATCGCCATCATGGGATTTTCAACACCATAGGTAAACAGCTTGGGATCCGTGATCTGATAAAACACCACTGTATCGATTCTCATGGTTACATTATCTTTGGTAATAACCGGCTGGGGCGGGAAATCAGCTACCTGCTCCTTTAAATTGACCTTCCTGGCCACCTTATCCAAAAAAGGCGTCTTCACATGAAAGCCCACAGACCAGGTCCCCTGATAAGCGCCCAGACGCTCAATAACAAATGCCTGAGCCTGAGGAACAATCTTCAGACACGATACCAGGATCGCCAGAATTATGACAATCAGCGCAATAACAATAATCAGCGGTAAATTTTCCATATTAACCTCTTTCTGTACTGTATGTGACAGTACGCACATGATTTTATGTCACCCCGTTCGCCGTAAACTCAAGAAACCGGCTTGGGAGGTTCCATCTCCTCCATCTGCAAAACACTCATTGGCTCCGGTACCGGCGACGGTTCAGGACCCTTGCCCTCCATCTGTTCATCCGGTCTCACAATCAGCTTTACCCCGCTTATAGAAACGACGATCACTACGCTCCCCACCGGAATCCTTTTCCGGTCGTCCAGACTCCTGGCGCTCCACTCCTGACTGCCCACGGTAACCTGGCCGATACCCTGCAGATTATCAATCTCGCTGATAACGATAGCCTGACGTCCCACAAGACTCTCCACATTTGTCCTCACACGGTCCTTATTGAAATATTTCACCGCGATCGGTCTCGTAAAGAACAGAAGGAGCAGGGAAACAACCAGAAACAAGAATATCTGGAACCACATCGGAGCATTCAGGACCGCCGCCAGAATAGCCACCAATGCGCCTCCTGCAAACCAGATAGACGTCAGTCCCATGGTCAGTACCTCGATAACAATTGCAATAATCAAAAGTACAAGCCAGAAAATAATCATGCCTTCACTCCCTTTCCATTATCTATTCCCTAAATTCTTTAACAAAATTATAGCACAAATCCCCCTGAGGAGCAATCTATTTTCAGTGCACGATAGGAATGGCAAATGTGCGGACATTGAGGCGTTAAACTGCACAAAGGCGGCATCGCAGATCCGCGATGCCGCCCGATAAATTCTTATGCTTATTTCTTATTAATAGAATACATGGTTCCCGATTACCAGCCCTTCACGCCCGTTGACACGTCGGAAATGCGTCAGATCGCCCACGTTGGACACACCGGACAAAGCCTCCTCCGCCGCACGGATACAGCTTTCGTAAATGCGGCCGGACTCGTATACCCTGTTCACCTTGCCGCTCATAGCCGGTGTAAACTGACCGGAAGCATAAATAACACCATGGATACTGTCAGGATATGCCGGACTGCGCACACGGTTCATAACCACTGCTCCTACAGCCACCTGGCCCTCATACGCCTCGCCGCCTGCTTCGCACTGAATCAGCGCTGCCAGAAGCAGCAGGGTATCCGCATCCGTAGTATACTCGCCATAATTTACATGACGTTTTGCCTCACGCTCGGCCTCTTCCCGGGCCTTAATCTCCGCCACGGTCTCTCCTGTATCGATCTTGAAATCCAGATCCACATACTCGGAAGATACATAGCCGTCGTTTCCTTCGTAATCAATACATACCCAGCCGGTCTCCTCGTCGTTTCCCAGCACCTCAACGATTTCGCCCTTGGGAAGCAGCCCGTACATCCCGGCCTCCGTACTGGGCTCCATTCTGACCCAGACCGCCTCTGTATTAACCATTGCGATCATCTTGCCCACATCATTAGCAAGCATGCGCGCCTCGTCTCCGAATAAAAGGAATTCGTCAGAGGCCCATCCGATAATATTTCCCGACTGCAGCTTTGTCCATCCGTCCCTGCGCTCCAGAATAAGGCCTCCGCAGTCCTTGTACAGCTTTCCGACTTTATCGGCATCCTCATTTGCTTCACTCCGCACATTCAACGCGCTCTTTACATTTGCCATCACCAGCGTGCTCTGGGAATCTGCATCCTGGTGGGGATCCAGATTCTGATTCCCTGTTTTAACGCTTGCTACCGTAATAGACTCTGTAATACCGGGGTTCAAAAGAGAAGCCACTCCCCCTCGCATATCATGCAGACTACTGTCCTCTCCGGCCCGAACTTCCATGCCGGTCTGAAGCAACAGCGTCAGGGACATCACAAGCCCCAGCACGGCCGCAAGCATTCTTCTGCCTTTTGCCATTTTCTTCACCTCCGAAACAAATCTTTTAAGAATCATTCCACTTTCTTAATAAATTTATTACAAAGTTGTTAAATTTGTTACAAAGGCATCATAGCAGACATTTCTCCGTTTGTCAAGTTTCCGATTTACATCCTTTTTGACTTTTCCACACAGGCCTCCACAGCGTCCATGACAGCCCCGCGAAAGCCCTTTTCTTCCAACATCTTTACTGCCTCAATGGTGGTTCCGCCCGGCGAGCATACCATATCCTTCAATTCTCCGGGATGCCGTCCCGTCTCCAAAACCATCTTTGCACTCCCCAGCACAGTCTGTGCAGCAAATTCATAAGCCTGCTTTCTCGGCATACCGGCCGCCACCGCCCCATCCGCCAGCGCCTCTATAAACATAAAAACATAGGCAGGCGCACTGCCGCTGACTCCCACCACCGCATCCATCAGCCTCTCGGGGACAATGCCGGCTCTGCCAAAGGCTCCCGTCAGTGTTACTATCCTTTCCAGATCCTCCGAAGGAACCTCTTCCCCCGCACAGATCCCCGTACACCCCTCCGAAACTAACGCAGGGGTATTGGGCATGCAACGCACAATCCTCAACTCCGGCCTCCCGAAAGCTTCTTTCAGATATGAAAGACTCTTTCCCGCCGCAATGCTCACGATCAAGGTTTGTGCTCCCACGGAATCCCTGATTTCCGCAATCACCTCCGGAAACAGCAGAGGTTTTACCGCAAGAAACAATATATCCGCTTCTTTCGCAACCGTCCGATTATCCAAAACAGTTGCTATTTTAAATTTGCCTTTAATTTTTTCCATTGTGGCACTCGTTTTGGCAGATCCGATTATTTCCTCCGGCTTCACCAGACCCTTCGCCAGCATACCGCCTATCATGGCTGTCGCCATATTTCCCAAACCTATAAACCCTATTTTCATTCTAACCTCCATGCCGCAGCTTCGCCGCGATTCAAATCCGGATGAGAAATGCAGTATTCAAAGCGAACAAGTTCGCTTGGGTATTTCTCGCATTAATCTCCGTTGCCGATACACTTCATACATTAATATGGAAGCAGACACCGCCGCATTCAGCGACTCCACCCTTCCCTCCATGGGAATCTTTACATACCTCTCCGCCAGTTCCGCCGTCTCCCGGCTAAGTCCGTTTCCCTCATTTCCAATCAAAAACGCTGTCCCCTCCAGATAAGAATAACCGTCATAATATTCTTTCCCCTCCAGGTGGGCCGCATAGGTATGAATACCCTTTCCATGAAGCTTTTTCATTACCTCGGCAAGACTTTCCGCATAGAAAAAGGGAACCCGGAATACGGAGCCCATAGTAGCCCTGATTGTCTTGGGATTGAACAGATCAACCGTCTGTTTGCTCATGATAACACCCGTTACCCCAGCTCCCTCTCCCGTTCTGATGATGGTTCCCAGATTGCCCGGATCCTGGATATTTTCCAGGATCACCAGCAGAGGACACGGAACATCCAGCAGCTGTTCCGGCGTATAATGCGGCTGTCCGGCCACCAGCAGGATTCCCTGAGGCGTCTGTGTGTCTGACATTTTCCTTAAAATTTCATCCGATACAATCTCCCACCCGGTACACTCCAGCTTTTCCCGCAGTGCCGTCACCGTACACAGCTTGGAATAAGCATCCTGTGACAGGTATACCTCCTTCACGGAACCTGCCGGCACCTCCTCAAACATTTTGAACCCTTCCGTCAGAAATACTCCCGCTTCCTGCCGCTCCCTGGACGACCTCTGCCATTGTACAACCTGCTTTACTCTGTTGTTGGAACTGCTGGTAATCATGCCGTCTCCTTCCATGTGTCTAAATACGGCTGTCCCAAAACAGGACAGCCGTTATCTTTTCTTTTATTAATCCTTGCGTTAATTTACACCGTCAGCAGATGGGCAACTTCGAACTGATACTCGTCAATGTTCTTCTGCATCTTCAGAGCATCCTCAATGTCAAAGTCAGTGAAGACGCCGTTTCTGTAACCAACCACTCTGTTTGTCTTACCCTGAAGCATAATATCCACCGCATAAGCCCCCATAATGGAAGCGTAATACCGATCCATTGCCGTGGGATTTCCGCCCCGCTGCATGTAACCAAGAATTGTAGCCCTGGTCTCAACACCGGTAGCCGCCTCTATTCTTCTGGCCATGGAAGTAGAATGGCCAATCCCCTCCGCATTGATAATGAGATGATGGGTCTTGCCCTTCTTGCGGCTTTCAATAATATGATTGATGATCTCCTGCTCATTGAAATCATATTTTTCCGGAAGCAGCACATCCTCCGCACCGTTTGCAATTCCGCACCAGAGGGCAATGTATCCTGCATTGCGCCCCATGACCTCTATGATGCTGCAGCGCTCATGGGAAGAGGAAGTATCCTTTACCTTATCGATCGCTTCCATGGCGGTATTGACCGCCGTATCGAAGCCAATGGTATAATCGGTGCATGCAATGTCCAGATCGATGGTTCCGGGAACTCCCACCGTGTTGATGCCCAGCCTTGACAGCGCCTGCGCACCACGGTAAGAGCCGTCACCGCCGATTACTACGATGCCGTCAATCCCGTGCTTCCTGCATATTTCCGCCCCCTTCTTCTGGTACTCCGCCTTCTTGAACTCAAGGCATCTCGCCGTTCCGAGAATCGTACCGCCCCTCTGGATAATATCGGAAACATTGCGGGGCTGCATATCTATAATGTCTTCATTCAGCAGGCCGTTGTAGCCCTTCTTAATCCCCTTTACCTTCAAACCTCTCGAAATTGCAGTACGCACCACCGAACGAATCGCCGCATTCATTCCCGGTGCATCACCTCCGCTTGTCAAAACCGCAACTGTTTTTATCTCATCTGCCATAACCAGCCTCCATACCACATCTGCTTGTAAATATCTGTTTTCTCATACGTTTATATATTTTACTGCTTTTCCGTACACTTTTCAATAGGTTTTGAACGGATTTTTACATTCTCCCCGCCAAACAATACCCCCAGCTTCTGCTGCAATTCGCTGTCAGCCTTTACCCGACGGTTCGGAGGCAGTATCTTCATCCCCCTGGTGTTCTTCAGATAGATCACCACATCGTCTTCCCCGTCGGAATCTGCTATTGCCTGCAAAAGCTCCTGTTCCCGGGCATGATAGTTTTCCGCGTCAGGGAATTGAATCCAGATACCGGAGGGCATTTTCCCCGCCAGAATAGCACCCTGCACCGGTTCCCCGTTGCCTGCCTGCCGTCTTTCCCCTCTGTACCGTGATGTACCGGCGCTCTTGTCTGCGGCCGGCCGGCCGGAACCATCCGGGCTGCCGAATCTTCCTCTGAAAATCTGACCGCCCTCTGCCCGGGCTGCCTCTTCAAAGCCGACAATCTGTTCACAGATCACCTTGCCGTTTTTGTCTTCTTCCACAGAGGTTCGCCCTTTGATAAAAATCTTTGCATCTTCATTCAGCAGCGCACCATACTTCTCATAATCCCTGGGAAAGATCACGACCTCCACGCTGCCAACCAGGTCCTCCAGTGTAATAAAGGCCATTACCTGATTATTCTTGGTATACTTCACTGTCTTATCCGCTATCATGCCTCCCACCACAGTGATAGCCTGATCTTCTACCCGGACCTCACCGGTCTCCTCGTCCAATATAAAATCACTTGTGCTATTATTTGCATATTGCCGCCACAGCTCCTGATATTCCTCCAGCGGATGCCCGCTCAGATAGATTCCCAGCACCTCTTTCTCAAAGGCCAGCTTCATCTCCTTGCTGTATTCCCCCACATCGGGCATGCGGATGTCAAACTCTTCTTTCTGAGATTCTTCCGCAATGTCAAACAGTGACATCTGCCCTGCCAGATTATTCTTTTTATCCTTAATAATGTGATCCATGATCTGGACATACACGCTCATGAACTGCTTTCTCGTCCCACCCAGACTGTCCAGCGCACCTGCCTTGATAAAGTTCTCAACAGTCCGTCTGTTTAAATCCTTATCCCCCATGCGGGTGATAAAGTCCTTCAGATTGGTAAACGGCCCTCTTACCTTTCTTTCCTCCACCATAGCTTCAATGAATTGCTTTCCCACACTCTTGATAGCCGTCAAGGCATAGCGCACCTTGCCTCCCGTAACGGAAAAGCCGCTCTGCCCCTGGTTCACGTCTGGCGGCAAAATCTCTATCCCCATACTCCGGCAGGACATGATATACTCAGAAACTTTGGACGGATTGTCAATCACCGAGGTCATCAGCGCCGCCATGAACTCTACCGGGTAGTACACCTTAAGCCATGCCGTCTGCAGCGCCACCACGGCATAACATGCCGCATGAGACTTATTAAAAGCATACTTGGCAAAGTCCATCATGTCATTGTAAATGCCCTCCGCCACCTGCTCGCTGATCCCCTTGGAAACACAGCCCGGCACACCTTCCTCCTCATTTCCGTAGATAAAGTTGGCCCGCTCCTTCTCCATGACGGACTGCTTCTTTTTGCTCATGGCCCGGCGCACCAGATCGCTTCGCCCCATAGTGTAACCGCCCAGGTCCCGGACGATCTGCATCACCTGCTCCTGGTAGACGATACATCCGTAGGTGGGCTTCAGGATGGGTTCCAGCTGAGGACAGGAATAAGTCACGTCATCATGGCTGTTTTTCCCCTTGATATACCTGGGAATAAAATCCATAGGCCCAGGACGGTACAAGGAAATTCCGGCAATTATATCCTCCAGGCTTTGGGGGCGAAGCTCCTTCATAAAGTTCTTCATCCCGCCGCTTTCCAACTGGAAAATTCCCTCTGTCCGCCCCGTACCGATGTAATTCAGCACCCTGGGATCGTTATAATCAATCCCGTTAATATCTATCCGCTTTCCCGTAGTCTCTTTTATAAAGTTGACCGCATCCCGGATCACGGTAAGGTTACGCAGTCCCAGGAAATCCATTTTCAGCAGCCCCAGCTCCTCCAGAGTCGTCATGGTAAACTGGGTCACGATGGAACCGTCGCTTCCCCTGGACAAAGGCACAAATTCATCCGCTGCCTCCGGGCAGATGACCACACCTGCCGCGTGCATTCCGGTATGCCTTGGCAGGCCTTCCAGACGTTTGCACATATCAATCAGGCTGTGAACCTGCTCGTCCTCCTGATACAGCCTTCGCAGCTCCGGATTCCTCTCCAGGGCCAGATCCAGTGTTATATTCAGTTCAAAGGGTACCAGCTTGGCGATGGAATCCGCAAAGCTATAGGGCAGATCCATGACCCTGGCCACATCCCGGATAACCCCCCTGGCCGCCAGCGTACCGAAAGTGACAATCTGTACCACCTTCTCCTGCCCATACTTGCGGCTCACATAATCGATCACGTCCTGCCTTCCGTCAGGCCCGAAGTCCACGTCAATATCAGGCATGGACACCCGCTCAGGATTTAAAAAACGTTCAAACAGCAAATCATAACGGATCGGATCAATATCCGTTATCTTCAGGCAGTAGGCAACGATGCTTCCCGCCGCAGAACCACGCCCAGGCCCTACAGGAATACCGTTTTGCTTCGCGTAATTAATGAAATCCCACACGATCAGGAAATAGTCCACATACCCCATGGCGCGGATCACGCCCAGCTCATAGTCCAGACGTTCCTGCAGCATCTGGCCGGAGGCTTCAGCCGCCCCACCTCCTGCCTGCCCGGAATCCGCCTGCTCCCCATACCGCTCTTGAAGACCGTCCTCGCACAGTTTGTTCAGATAAGTCCAGGAATCGTATCCCTCCGGCACTTCATAATGAGGCAGTTTGGTTTCTCCGAACTTAATATCCACATTACAGCGATCGGCAATGACCTGGGTATTCTCCACCGCTTCCCAGGCATAGGGGAACAGTCCCTTCATCTCCTCTTCGCTTTTGACAAAATACTGCCCGCCCTCATAACGCATCCTGTCCTCGTCTGCCAGCTTCTTTCCGGTCTGCAGGCACAGCAGTATATCGTGAGGCTCCGCATCCGCCGCATACGTATAATGCACGTCGTTGGTAACCACCAAAGGAATATCCAGCTCCCGGCTCATCTTCAGCAGCTCCGTGTTGACCAGCTTCTGTTCCGGCATTCCGTGATCCTGCATCTCCAGAAAATAATTTCCCTTTCCGAAGCAGGCCTCATATTTCCGGGCCGACTTCTGCGCCTCATCCGTCAGTCCCTTGACAATATAGCGCTGTACCTCGCCGGCCAGACAGGCAGACAAAGCGATGATGCCCTCATGATACCGGTTCAGGATCTCCATATCCACCCTCGGCTTATAATAATACCCCTCCGCAAAGCCCCTGCTCACGATCTTTACCAGATTATCATAGCCCGTATTATTTTCCGCCAGAAGCACCAGATGATAATAACGATCCTCTCCCCCTGTCAGTTCCTTGTCAAACCGGGAGCCGGGCGCCACATAGACCTCGCATCCCAGGATCGGCTTAATGCCGGCTTCCTTCGCGGCACGGTAAAAGTCAATCACCCCGTACATGACACCATGGTCCGTGATGGCGGCACTGTCCATCCCCAGCTCCTTCACCCGGGCCACATATTCTTTTATTTTATTGGAACCGTCCAAAAGGGAATACTCCGTATGGACATGAAGATGTGCAAACGCCATGGCGATGCTCCTTTTCCAAAGAAGGCGGCTCACGTAAAAGCTGTGACGCCGCCTAATCATAAATAATATGAATTCTGATCTTACAGATACTTCTTCAGGCTGTCTGCCTTGTCAACAGCCTCCCAGGGCAATGATACATCATCCCGCCCGAAATGGCCATAAGCCGCAGTCTGCCTGTAGACAGGCCTACGCAGATCCAGCATTTTAATAATCCCTGCGGGACGAAGGTCAAAATTCTCCCGTATGATCTCCACCAGCTTTTCGTTGGGAAGCCTGCCGGTTCCGAAGGTATCTACTGCCACGGAGGTAGGCTGCGCCACACCGATGGCATAGGAGAGCTGGATTTCACATTTATCCGCAAGGCCTGCAGCTACAATGTTCTTCGCCACATAACGGGCAGCGTAAGCCGCACTTCTGTCCACTTTGGTACAGTCCTTGCCGGAAAATGCTCCGCCACCGTGACGGGCATAGCCGCCATAGGTATCCACGATGATCTTTCTGCCTGTAAGACCCGCATCCCCGTGAGGTCCGCCGATTACGAAACGGCCGGTAGGATTGATAAAGAATTTCGTGTTCCCGTCAATCAGCTCTTTAGGAAGAACCGGATCAAACACATATTTTTTAATATCCTCATGAATCTGCTCCTGGGTCACATCCGGATCATGCTGAGTGGAGAGTACCACCGCCTCCAGACGGATGGGTTTCCCTGCCTCGTCATATTCTACGGACACCTGGCTCTTTCCGTCAGGACGAAGGTATTTCAGTGTACCGTCCTTACGAACCTTGGTGAGCTGCCTTGTCAGCTTGTGGGCCAGGGAAATCGGATAAGGCATAAGCTCGCTAGTCTCGTTGGTGGCATAGCCGAACATCATCCCCTGATCCCCGGCACCGATGGCCTCAAGCTGTTCATCATTCATGCCTGCCTCTGCGGCAGCCTTTCCCTGCTTTGCCTCCAGGGCCTTATCTACACCCATGGCAATATCGGCAGACTGCTCGTCGATCGCGACCAGCACCGCGCAGGTATTACCGTCAAAGCCATATTCCGACCTGTCATATCCGATCTCCTTTACCGTATCTCTGACAATTCTCTGAATATCCACATAGGCGTTGGTAGTAATCTCACCGGTCACCAGAACAAAACCTGTACAGCAGGCTGTCTCACAGGCCACGCGGCTCATGGGATCCTTTTCCATCAATGCGTCCAGAATGGCGTCGGAAACGGCATCGCACAGCTTATCGGGATGCCCCTCGGTTACAGACTCTGATGTAAATAAATGCTTTTCCATTTTTTATCCTCCTTTTCCTGTATAAAAAAAGTCCGCTCACCAAAAGCGGACTGATTTATCACAAGCATCAAATCCTCTTATTGTTCGACTGTTACTCGCTCAGGTTGGCACCTTCCGTTCCAAACGGGGTTGCCGTGGCTTCATTGATCCTCTGTATCTCCACCACTCTGAATAAGAGAAAACTTCCCATCTCACGATGTGAAATCACTATATGCACTTTTCTATACAGTAATTTACTATGAAAAACATCCTTTGTCAAGGACAAAATTAAAACATTTCAAGGGAATGTTTCTGTTATTATCCCACTCTCATTTCAAACTTTTGGAAATCCCTCTCTTTCTGCACCAGCTCAATCTGTGCTCCCAGTGCCTGAAGCTTCAAATGAAAGTCCTCATACCCTCGCTGGATATAACGAATATCGTCCACAATGGTGACTCCCTCCGCCGCCAGCGCCGCCGTCACAAGAGCCGCCCCTGCCCGCAGATCCGGCGCCGAAATGCTTGCGCCCGTATATTTGGCAACACCGTCAATAATAGCCGTATTGCCTTCCACTTTAATATTTGCCCCCATTCTGGTCAGCTCGTCTACATATTTAAATCGATTTTCAAAAATGCTCTCCGTGACAATACTTGTCCCTCTTGACAGAGCGAGGGCCACCGTGATCTGAGGCTGCATATCCGTCGGAAAACCAGGATAAGGAAGCGTCTTTACCTGGGTATGCCTGAGGGGTTTTGACGCCACCACGCGGATACAGTCCTCGATCTCCTCCACCTCGCAGCCTATCTCCAACAGCTTTGCCGTAATAGACTCCAGATGCTTGGGGATAATATTTTTCACCGTTACATCCCCCTTGGTAACGGCAGCCGCAAACATAAAGGTTCCCGCTTCAATCTGATCCGGGATCACCACATATTCCGAACCGTGCAGATGGGACACTCCCTTAATGCGGATCACATCCGTACCTGCACCTTTGATATTTGCGCCCATACTGCTGAGGAAATTTGCCAGATCCACCACATGAGGCTCACGGGCGGCATTCTCTATAATCGTTACTCCTTCCGCCATGGTAGCGGCCATCATGACATTAATCGTCGCCCCCACGCTGGAAACGTCCATATAGATATGGCTGCCCACCAGCTTTTCCGCTTTCGCCTTAATCAATCCATGCTCAATCGTCACCGTAGCGCCCAGCGCACGAAAACCCTTGATATGCTGGTCAATGGCGCGGGAGCCTATATCACATCCTCCGGGCAGCACCACCTCTGCATGCTTATACTTTCCCAACAGTGCTCCTACCAGATAATAAGAAGCCCGGATCTTCTTGAGGGCTTCATCCTCAATCACCAGGCTGTTGATATTGCCCGCATTCAACAGTACCTTGTGTCTGTTGATCCGCTTCACCATAACTCCAATATTTGTCATTGCATCCAGAAGCACGTTCACGTCACGCACATCCGGCATATTCTCAATATATACGGATTCACCCGTCATAGCCGAAGCAGCAAGAATAGGAAGCGCCGCATTTTTAGCCCCTCCTATCTCCACGTCTCCAACTAATGGATTACCGCCCTTAATCGCGTATTGTTCCATTTATCTATACCTCTATCAAAGAAGCCCATGAGACTTCTGGCGTTAAAATCACACTTAAAAAATAATTAAAATTATCTTAAGACGTATCTTACCACAATTTGCCTCATTTGTAAACGGAACGCACGTTCCCCGGCAATTACACCTATTTCAGGAGGCTTTCATAACCACTCCATATCACTTCACATATTTCATGGGATCCACCGCTGTACCCCTGATCCGCATTTCAAAATGCAGATGCGGTCCCGTACTTACTCCTGTATTTCCGCTGAGGGCAATCCTGTCCCCCTGCTTTACCTTCTGTCCCACGGACACCAGCACTCTGCTCAAGTGGCCGTATCTGGTCTGCTTGCCGTCCTCATGGTCAATGTAGACCACATAGCCATAGCCGCTTCCCCAGCCGGCCTTGGTCACGGTTCCGCCGCAGGAAGCGCGAACAGACGTTCCTGTCGGCACTGCAATATCCACACCCTTATGATTGGTGCTTGCCCCCTTCTTGGGCCTGCTGCGGGGACCGAAGCTGGAGGTCTGGCGTCCGCCGGAAACAGGCATAATATAGCTGGGGGGCGTCTTCGTCCCCCGCTTCATGACCTTGGCCACCGCTTTCATAACGACCTCTTCCCGCAGAATCTCCCGGGACACTTCCTTGTTGTTCACATAGGTAACATTCGCCACCACCTTGCGGAATCCGGCATGGGGCACCTCAAGCACTTCCGTCTGATTGGTAAACCAGGTATCCACATCTATGATCTCAACTTCCGCATCATAAGTCTCTTCATAAAACTTCTGTTCCACTTTAGTGACGGAAAGCTCCGGCTCCGGCACTGTAATCAGCAGCTCCTGGCCGATCTGCAGGGTCGAATTCACGTCATCCAGACTTTCGTTCATTTCCACGATCCTGTCCATGGGAATATTTACTTTGATGGCAATTTCGGACAGAGTATCCCCCTTTACCACCTGATATACGCTGGCCGTCTCCTGTTCCATAATGATACGGTTGGTGGCTTCCTCCACGGAAGTCAGCAGGCTCTCCGGAAGATAAGTCTCCACCACCTCCACCTTCTGGACAAAGTCCATGGACTGAATTCCCAGCTTATAGTCCTCAAGGCCCATCTCCCCGGCGGTTACCCGCTCCGTATACGGCTGGGCCAGGACGCTGGCAATGCCGCCCTGAGAATAATCTATCTCCTCTTTTTCCGTCTCAGCATCGGAAGAACTTCTCACATTTGTAGCCAGAACGCTGAATTCCCTGTTGGTATCGTACAGCAGCTCAACTCGGAACCTGCCCTCACTGTCATATTTGTCAATGGCAGCCTGCAGCAACTGCAGCACTTCGTCAAGACTGGCAAGATTTACCATGCAATCGTTGATCTTCAACGTATAAGAACGCCTCTTGGTCTCCATGATACCGCCCCGAAGCGCCTCTTCCATCCCTGTCAGGACATCCTGCTCATCATCCACACGTCCCCACAGAACCTTTTCCCCTTCCACGGAGAACTCTGCTTCCATAAACACCAGTTCATCGCTCTGTGACGCTATTTTTCTGCGTGCCTCTATCATAAGCGTCTCAGCCTTTTCCCGGCTCTCCACCGTTCCTACGTCCTGCCCGTTTACCGATACGTGGAACAGATTCTCCCCGGATGCTTCAAAGGGCGTATACCCTCTGACAAACAGCATACAGATGAAAAGTGTGAACAATGTACCTTTAATATATGTAAACTTGTACTTTTTATAACCGCTATTTCTCTTTTTCATATGTTTTGTTTTCCCATTCCAGTTCCATTCTAACAATATTTTTTTTCCTTGTAAAGTCAGATTTCAAAGGATATAGTAAATATAACAACTATGATACATTTCGGAGGTGTCCCATGGGTGATCCTGTTATCTTTCATATAGATGTTAATTCCGCGTTTTTAAGCTGGTCCGCCCTGGCAAAGCTGGAAACCGGCAGCAAAACGGATCTTCGGCTGATCCCTTCAATTGTTGGCGGTGACATCAGTACCCGCCACGGTGTTGTCCTGGCCAAATCCATTCCGGCCAAGTCTTTTGGCATTACTACCGGCGAGCCCGTTGTAAACGCCTTCCGCAAATGTCCCGGCCTGGTGGCGGTAGCGCCGGATCAGGAGCTATACCATCAACGCAGCCGGCAGCTCATGACCTTCCTCAGGAACATTTGCCCGGACATAGAGCAGGTAAGTATTGACGAGTGCTACATGGATTATTCCCCTGTTTCGGCAAACTATACCTCTCCCGAGGCTGCAGCCGCGTATATAAAGGATACGGTGCGTGAAAAATTCGGCTTCACGGTTAATGTGGGAATTTCCGACAGAAAAGTCCTGGCAAAGATGGCATCCGATTTTAAAAAGCCTGATCTGGTACATACTCTGTACGCTGCGGAAATCTCCCGCAAGCTCTGGCCCCTGCCTGTATCCAGACTCTTTCTCTGCGGCCGCTCCAGCGTGGAGACCTTAAAGAAACTGGGGATTCTCACTATCGGCGATCTCGCGAATTCGGATCCTTCCATAGTGGCCTCCCACTTAAAAAGCCATGGACTGATGCTGTGGAATTACGCTAACGGCATAGATTCTTCCACCGTTCTTCCTGAACCCGTGGAAGCAAAAGGCATAGGCAATTCCACCACCCTCACCACCGACGCGGCAACCAGGGATGAGGCCGCCAAAATCCTTCTGGACCTGGCGGAATCCGTCGGTCGGCGGCTTCGCGCCGCTCATTGCCGGGCAGGGCTCATCTGTACGGAGATCAAATACAGTAATTTCAAATCCGTATCCCACCAGGGAGCGCCTGAATGTCCCACAGCGTCCACAGACGCGATCTATCACACAGCCTGCACCCTGTTCGACGAACTTTGGGACGGCGCCCCTATCCGACTCCTGGGCATACGCACAGGGAAGCTGGAGGATGAAGATGAGCCTGTACAGCTTAGTCTCTTCGATTACGCTGCCCCCATATCCGAAAAGCAGCAGAAGCTTGACGCCGCCCTGGATAAGATTCGCAGCAAATATGGCAACGATGCCGTAAAAAGGGGAAGTCTGTTAGACTCCCCCGATTGATAAACGTTCCGTTAATTCTTCTTTACGCTGTAACCAAAGGTACCGAGCTGTTCCCCACAGACAAGGTAAGCTCCGTGGGAATAAACGATAGGCTCCGCTCTTTCCAGATGAAATTTATGATTCTCGTCCATATACTTATCATCCGCATGAACAGCAACTACATCTGCCAAAAACATATCATGAGATCCCAGGGGCATAACCTGTCTGACCCTGCACTCGATGTTCACCGGGCTTTCTGCAATCAACGGCGCTTTCACCTCCTTGCCCGGAAGCGGCGTCAACCCCATCTCCTTAAACTTATCTACATCCCGTCCGCTTTTTACACCACAAAAATCTGTGGCAAAGGCCAGTTGGCGGGTAGTCAGATTGATCACAAATTCTCCCGTTTCCTTTAAAATGGGAGCGGAATATCTCTCCGGCCGCACCGATATACTGACCATGGGCGGGTTAGTACAGATCGTTCCTGCCCAAGCTACGGTTATAATATTTGCCCTCCCGTCCCGGTCAGCTACACTCACCATGACCACCGGCAAAGGATAGAGCATATTACCAGGCTTCCAAAGCTCCCTCGCCATAATCTCCTCCTTACAACGGACCGATTCCCAACAGATTCAATATCTGAAGTACGGCGCCCGCCAATGAGAACACCAGTGCCGCTACCGAAATTCCCAGCAAGATTCCCAGCCTGCTTTTCATGGCATTCAGCCTTCCCGACATCCCGGCCAGCGTCTCTCCCTGCTTTCCGCTCTCTTCCAGCACCACCGCCTGAACGTTGCGGTACACCTTTACACACTCTTTATGGACATTCTCATCCGCAATTGCAAACTTTTCTTCCAGCCCGTCCACAGGCTTTTCTTCCAGCCTTTTGGAGATCTGCTCCACCTGACCGGATATTTCCCCTTTCATATCTCCGAGCTGGGCAATACATGCGCCAAGCTGCCCGTTTACACTGTCAACCTGAGCACTCACGTTTCCCAGCCGGTCATTCATATTTTCCAACCGGCCGCTCAGCTGATCATTGACACTTCCCAGCTGGCCGCCCAGCTTTTCCATCCGGCTGTCCATATTTCCCAGACGGCTGCCCAGCTTCTCCAGCCCGGACGCGTCCTGCTGGATCTCCCTGATCTTGGTCAGACTTTCCTCCACCAGGCGGTTTACCTCCGCCACGCTTTCCCTTGATGTGTTCTTCCATCCTGCGGCGCTTTCGTCCACCAGCTTCTGAAGCCGGTTCAGGCAGTCGTTATATTCGGCCACCCGGCTTCTGAGCGCATCCAGCTCCTTGATCTCCGCCGTAGTATTTGCTCTGATAATCTCCTGCGCATTGTCTCTTTGCGCCAGTTTATCCATAAATATATCCATTACATTCCTCCAAATGTCAAATACGTTAGTTTCTTAAGATTTACAGTCGCTTGTTATCTTCTGCCCAGATTATACCATTAATTCATATATATTACAACTGAAAATCCCCCAGTTAAAGTTTTGTATAAAATGTACATATGAATTCATTCCCTCAAACACTTTTCGTAACATTCACCATATATTTACACTGCGTTCATACTTTATTCATATTTATTTGTTATATTCTAAGTACGTTCAAGCTGTTCAGATACGCGATTAAGATAATTTTTTCATAATAGCCCGGGTGCCGAAAGGTGCCTGGGCACTCCTCATTTACGGCTGCATTTCACACGCCGGCAGCAAACTTCCATATGCGGACATGCGCATAAAAAAGCCTTCCGCTTCGACACGGAAAGCTCTTTTAATCAATATTACTTTTTGTTGCTGATGGCAAGTATCTCGTCATTTAAGGACAACATCCTGGCATCCAGGTCAGACACCAACTTGGCGCACTCTACCAACTCGTTTTTGACATGCTCCGGCGCTGCACCCTCAAATTTGTAATGAATCTTATGCTCCAGGCTTGCCCAGAAATCCATAGCCACAGTCCTGATCTGAATCTCCACCGTAGTATCCACCGTACGGTCAGACAAATATACCGGCACCGTCACTATCATATGATAGCTCTTATACCCGCTGGCTTTGGGAAAGGTGATATAATCCTTCACCGCAATCACCTTTATGTCCCTCTGTTCCGCAATCATATCGGCAATCTGATAAATGTCCGAGGTAAAAGAACAAATGATGCGAATACCTGCAATATCATTTATGTATTTTACCATGTTATCAATTGTAGACTCGTAACCGTTCCGTTTTAACTTTTTTACAATGCTCTCGGGTGTCTTGATCCGGGTCTTGACATGTTCGATTGGATTGTACTGGTGGACATACTGGAATTCCTTGTTGAGAATTTCCACCTTAGTCTCTATCTGGCGCAGCGCGGCGCTGTAGATCAGTGTTACCTCTTTCCAGCTGTCGACTCCTTCTCCGTTGTCACCGTTTAATTCCTTCAGTTCCATTGCTACTCCTTCATTACAGAGATTTTCTTTCGTCATAAATTCATTATACCATAAAGCTTCTCGAAAATGTACGATATTCACAAAAAGTTAATCCTTTTTTAAAAAGTCTTATTTTATGCCCTCCTTTCAAATGTATGCAGCTCTGTTCAATATTATGTCAGTACAGTTCTTTTCAGTTTTTACTTGCGGTCAAGCGGGAAATCCATTAAGATAGGAGCGAAGGGAGAAGAATCATGTTTCGTTTGTGGGCCAGAACTTTTAAGAATAATCATATGCTGCAGGACACCTGCATTGAGGACGAAAGCGACGATACCCGCACCCATAAGGTATTCCATGCCCTGGATGAAATATGCCTGCAGTTCGATCTCGGCAAGCCGCTCTGGCTGGACAAGAACATTGCAGAGTTCAAGCGTCACCGCAAGGCACGCTTCACCCAGGACAATTTCATGGAAAATGTTGAGTTCGATTTTCTGGAGATCCAGGTCATTGAGGAAGATTAGTCTTCATAACCGTTGGGGTTGTTTTTCTGCCATCTCCAGGAATCGGCACACATTTCCTTAATGCCGTATTGTGCTTCCCAGCCAAGCTCCTCCTTCGCCAGACTTGCATCCGCATAGCAGGCATCAATATCGCCGGGGCGCCTGTCCCTGATCACATAGGGAATCTTCACACCTGTGGCGTCTTCGAAATTCTTTACCATATCCAGAACGCTGTATCCCACTCCGGTCCCCAGATTGTATATCTTCAGCCCGGCTTTTTCTTCGATCATTTTCAATGCCTTCACATGGCCGGCAGCCAGATCCAGTACATGGATGTAATCTCTGACTCCGGTTCCGTCGGGCGTACTATAATCGTTTCCGAATACCCCCAGCTCCTTCAGCTTTCCTACTGCTACCTGAGTGATATAAGGCATCAGATTATTGGGAATGCCATTGGGATTCTCCCCTATCGTACCGCTCTTATGAGCTCCGATGGGATTAAAGTAACGAAGCAGAATAACGTTCCATTCCGGATCCGCCTTCTGAATATCTGTCAATATCTGTTCCAGCATGGATTTGGTCCAGCCGTAAGGATTGGTGCACTGTCCTTTCGGGCACTCTTCCGTGATGGGTATAAAGGCAGGATTCCCGTACACCGTAGCACTGGAGGAAAAAATGATATTCTTAACGCCATGCTTTCTCATCACATCCACCAATGTCAGCGTGCCGGTAATATTATTCTGGTAGTATTCCCAGGGCTTCTGCACGGATTCCCCTACCGCCTTCAAACCCGCAAAGTGGATGACCGCATCGATTTTTTCAGTGGAAAAAATGCGCTCAAGTCCCTCCCTGTCCAAAATATCCGTCTTGTAAAAAGGAACCTTTTTACCCGTAATAGCCTCTACACGCTGCAGGGACTTTTCACTTGCGTTACAAAGATTGTCCACCACAACAGCGTCCATGCCGGCCTGCTGCAGTTCCACTACCGTATGGCTGCCGATAAAGCCGGCGCCGCCCGTCACCAAAATCTTCATAGCTCCCACCTTCCCGCGGGATTCCTCCCGCAATGTCTTCCACCTGTGCGGCTGCAGTCCGAGGGATTGCCTGCAGGTAGAATATTTTTTGTTTTCTGCTAATTAAAAGGATAACCAAAAACTGCGTTTCATACAATATTTATTTGTTATCAAAATCTGTCGAAATGTTATATATCGTTTTGCCTCGCAGAAGGTGCCTGCTCACTGAAAAGAGCCAAAACAATTCTCTGGGGCGAACATCCGGAGAAAGTGAAATACCCCGCGGATTTCTGCGGGGCATGGCTAAATGTCGGTTCAAAGTATAACGCCGTTCTCCTGCAGAAGCGCCCTGGCGCTCTCCACAGAGTCAATCCCGGTCTTATTTTTGACAGGTGCAAACTCCCTTTCCCGCACCACCTCATAGGGCAGACAGCTGTCCATCCGATGAATCATGTCCAATACCAGATTTTCATATTTGTAGCCGTTGGGGGCATCAGGATGCACAAGCTCTCCCGCCTCGTTCAGACAGGGTATCTTTTTTTCCACGATGTGCAGCGGCAGATGTCTGTCTGAAATTTCGATCAGATCCTGTACCCGGAACAGGTAATTCAGAATAACGCCGAAGAAATATAAAGGTTCCCCCTTCGCGCCCTTTGCGTTCATCATCTCTTCCGTCAGTTCATAGTATTCCACAATAGAAGGCCGTCCGTCTTCCAGGCACATAACGCCCACCTTTTCGTCGGGGGCATTCTTACGCACTACCTTTGCGCCTACAGAACAGTCCTTCCGAATGACTGCACCCACAAAGCAGGGATCCGCAATTTTCTGAAGCACATTGTCCACCGAAAATATATTCAGCCACTCGATGCCTTCCTTTTTTACCAGCTCCAGCAGACCCGCATTTTTCAGGGAAATGAACCATCCCCCGTTCCCGTTGGGAGAGGTGGACAGCCTTCCCTTCCCCTCCAGATATATTTTGCCCTCACGGTCCGTAGATGCCGCCATTTCCTGCATAAAGAAATGTACGTACTCCGGCCTGTAACCAAAGAAATCATGCTCCTTTAAAAAATTCACTGTGGCATGGTGGTTCTTGTCGCTGGTCATAATAAACAAATGAATCCATTTATCCGCCTGCCGCACCACCTGCATCAGATTATTGACCAGACACTCAAAAATATAAAGCTTTTTGGTCAGACCTATATTATACATACCCTTGGGATTGTCAGATCCAAGCCTTGTCCCCATCCCGCCTGCCAGCAGCACTGCTCCTACCTTTCCGCCCCTGATCGCTTCCAGGCCTACGGCGGTAAAGTCCGTCCTGTGCTCCTCAATCTCTGACAGCTGCATGGCGGCCAAAGGTGCAATGACGCCTTTCTTTTCCAGCTCTTCCCTGTGTCTGCATGACTCCAGAATACTCATATCCGTGGCGTCAATCTGCGCCAAAAGCCCCTGCTGCTCCTGCTCATTCAGCTCGTCATAATATTTCAGGACATGCTCCTGCCCGTATTTTGCCAGCTTTTCTTTCGCTTGTACTAAATTCATTCCTATTCCCTTAACCTTTCCGCAATGCCGTTCGGACGGAAACCACCACCCGTCAACTTCCGCCTGTCGGCCCGCTGTTGCGACGTGCTAAGTATACCAGAATTTTCCGCTGCCTTCAACTTGGCCTTCCGCAAATTAAGAAAAGCTTCATAAACATCATAAAAGAATGACACAGCTTCTCTTCGGCTGTATCTATCCGGCAGCCTTAGAGAAGCTTCATTCCTTCGCTCTTATGGCAGGTATCTCTAAATTCAGCAATGCTCCTGTTTGTGGGCGTATTTTTCTTTTGTGGCAAGTCCGCCTCTGATATGACGCTCTGACTTATTCACATCCAGCACCTGTCTGGCCTGCTTAGCCAGAGTGGGATTAATCTGCATGAGGCGATCGGTTACGTCCTTATGTACAGTGCTTTTAGATACCCCAAAAGCCTTTGCGGTCTGCCGCACTGTGGCATTGGATTCGATAATATAATTGGCGATGCTGATTGCCCTCTCTTCAATATAATCCTTCAAAAGAGTACCCCTTGAGAATCTTTTTTACAGTGTATGAAAAATTCTCAAGGGGTATGACTGTTGTTTTACTGTATCATTCCAAGCATGATTTCTCCGGCAAATACCTCGCCTCTTCCCTGTACATTTATATCTTTTCGACAATATCCTCAGCCCCATGAAAAGCGGCTAAATCCTGTAATGGAAGCTCAATACCCTTGTAGTCGTTAAAAGCGGAATCCAATATGTTTTTCTCTTTTATTATGAACCTCTTGGTTCGCCACTCCATCTTGCAATCAAAATGCCCTGCAAACCGATTTCCTACAAGGATCGACAGCGGCCATTTCATCCCCTTTTTCTTGAAATACTCAAATGTATAGGAATAATCAAAAAATGTTTTCAGCCATGGTTTAACCAATTGCCCGGAAATTTGTCTCTTTCCGAAATATAATTCTGTATTTTTCACACATTATTTATATCTCCTGGACTGCGTTTCAAACATTTTCGCGTATATGCCATTGTTCTTCATTAACTCGTTATGCGAACCGTCTTCCGCCACCTTTCCGTTTTGAATCAGAATAATCCTGTCTGCCATTTTAGTTGTTGACAATCTATGCGAAATGATAACAATAGTCCTCTCCGGCAGCATATGAAACACCAGTTCATTAAATTCGCTTTCCGCTTTAGGATCCAACGCACTCGACGGCTCATCAAGAATCGCCATTCTTTTATTACTTAACAGCACTCTTGCCAGTGCCAGTTTTTGTTTTTGTCCCCCTGAGAATACCACCCCGTCGCTGTTGAATTCTCTTGAATAATCGCTGTCACCCTTATCAGGCAAGCGCTCTGCCACATCCCTCAGTCCGGCCATATTTAGCGCCTTATCCAAGTCAGCGCCTTCCGCTTCCTTGTCAACAATATCCATTTTGACGTTCTCATACAGCGTTAACGCAAACAGCTGGAAATCTTGAACCAATATACTGCATATGTTCTTTCGATAGAACTCCACATCATAGTCCCGAATATCAATTCCGTTTACCAGGATTTTACCACTGTCAGGATCGTACAGCCTCAGCAAAAGCTTAACAAGCGTACTTTTTCCGGCGCCATTGCTGCCGACAATTGCCACTTTTTCATTGGCTTTGATTTTTAATTTCAATCCGTCCAAAATTTTGTGTGTTCCGTCATATGAGAAAGATACATCGGCAAACTCAATTGTCACTGGCGTATCGGCATTGTTTTTCAGGCCCTTATCCGATACTATAGTGTTTTCAATTTCCAGGAAGCGAATGAGCCTTTCAATGTACATACTGTTATTATGTAATTCCTTTATCGAATTCACAAAATTATTCATGTTTCCTTTTATGGTACCGTAAGCATTCCACAAAGCAGTCATCACATCAAATGTATAAGCGCATTTCACAAGCACCATATAAGCAAGATAAAATAATGTCACAAAATCTCCAAGGATTTTCTTCATCAGATTATCGCCGAAGCAAACAATAGCCTTTTTTGCCCCGTAAGCAGCATTAATATCACTGAGCCTTTTCGAGGAAGAGTTCAGTGTATCAAGCAATACATTGCCAATATTTGTCATCTTAATGTCCTTAGCATTTTGTTTCAAGAAAAACACGCGATTTGCATAGTCGATTTCTTTATTGCAGGGCATCGTTTTGTTATAAATCTCACCGTTAATTTTATTAAGCCTGAGCTTATTCATAAAAGAGAGAACGTTAATCACAACCGCCAGTACAAAAACAACAAAATCCAAAGAACTGATAATATAAAACAACGAAAGCAATACCAATAAGTTTTCAATCAAATTGACAAAATTCCTGTATGTGTTCCAGGCCTGCTGATTGGACTCATTGTTGGCTGCAACCAGATCGCTATAATACTTGCGGTCGTCATAGCAGCCAAGATCGATCGAGGCGGACTTCTCAAACAACAATTTTGTAAAAACACGATTGACCTTGATTTCTGCGTTTTTGATCAAACTGTTATTACAGATTCCCTCGATGACGGTATTAAACAAAAGCACCAGCCCATAATATACGCACGTCACTACAATCAACTGCGTCAAAACTTTCTGAATTTCTTGCGGATGAGTAATAGCAGATTCTACCGACTGAACAATATACTGTATGAACAAAACGTTTCCCACGGTATTGAACAACACGCTTCTGGATGCGACAAGCAATAAATAGCCGATAGAATACAACGGGACTGCTCTGAAAAATATTTTCAACATATACAGATTATTAGATATTATTTTTTTCATGATAACCTCCATTCATTCGGAAAATGCCGCTTTTCAGCTCACCTTATCTATAGTATTTTGCCTGCAGATTAAACATATCTGCATATTTTCCGTTTTGAAGGATCAATTCATCATGTGTCCCCTGCTCCACAATTTGTCCCTCCTCCATAAAATAAATTTTGTCAGCTATTTTAGATGCCGAAAATCTATGGGAGATATAGATAACTGTCTTATCTGCCAGATAACTGTTAATCGTCTCAAAGATTTCCTCCTCTGCAATAGGATCAAGCGCACTGGTAGGCTCGTCCAATATGTAGAGCTGCTTCTTAGGATTGATAAAGATTCTTGCAAGTGCCAGACACTGGCACTGTCCGATGGAAAGCATCTCACCCGAATCCGATAATTCATGGGTCAACTGTGTGTTAAACCCGTCTTCATAATTATCTATCTTTTCTTTCAGATGAAGTGAATTCATTACATTTTGCATCTCTTCATCCGAATAAATCTTCGTATCCATCGCGATATTTTGGCCGATGGTCGTTGCATACACATTTATGTCCTGAAAAACAATCCCATATTTGCTGCGATAATTCTCTACATTGTAATCACGGATATTTTTATCGTTATATGTAATGCTGCCCTGGTCCGGATCGTATAAGCGCAGAATCAGGTTGATCAGTGTCGATTTTCCGGCTCCGTTATCCCCAACCAATGCAATCTTTTGTTTCGGCCGGATTTCCATACATATATCTTTTAAGACATCATGATCATTTTCATTATATTTGAAATACAGATGATCTATCTTAATTCCGCCGAAAGAGGAATCCACCATTTCTTCTTTTGCGGATACCACTTTCGATTCATACCGATAAAAACCATTAAACTTGTTTAAGTAAAAATTATCATTCAAAATACCGGTAAAACAATTTATTACCGAAGACGCCCGCCAGGTAAACTGCGCTATCGCCCCCAACAAAGGCAGGAACATTGCAAGTGTCACCGTTTTATCAACGATTATTCTATGGATGGAAATGAGCGTTGTAACACAGGATACAATTCCAAATCCGAAAAAGACTTGAATGCTGTCAAGTATTGTTATTTTTCTGTAATACTTTTTTAGAAGCGTCTTTAATCCCCAAAACGCATCGTCAAGCATTTTATTCAGAACATTTTTTACATTCGTGGTTCTTAACTCCTGAGCGTATTCTGCCTGAACGGATATTCTTTTCACATAATCATACTTTCGCTGATATTTTAAACTCTCATTCGTATAACAATATCTGTAATTATTTATAACAGGTTCAAACAACAATCCTGTCAAAACAGAAATAAGTGATATGATTACAATGGCAAAATCAATCTGCGCGAAGTACCCGATCAGCACGATCACACAGCATGAATGGGAAATAAGCTGCGCTATATTATTTAAGATACTGTTCACTCTGTCAAATAAATCATGTAACGCAAAAGTTACGTTATCGTAATATTCCGGGTTATCAAAGCATTCCATGTCAACCGCCATGATTTTCTGATAGATCATATTCTTTAAATACAACGAGAGTTTAACATTGTTCTGGGGAATATACGCCTGATTATAATAGGAATTTAACATTTCAAATACAATGTTGATCAAAATGAAAACAATTAAGAGCTTGCTGATGGTGACAATGCTTTTCCCTTTTTCCACCGCATCCATAAAATATGAAAAAAAGAGCACATTATAGAATATTGAAAATAAATCATTGATAACTGTAAAGAATACATTCAGCCATACCCTTGATGCAGAAGCCTTACATATTGTCTTTAATATAAATCTGTAATTCCTGAAAATATTGTTTCTCATAAACATTCTATCCGTCCCCCATTCTTCCAGGCAGTCGCAATACGCCATTTCACAGCCGCTCTTTCGGCATTTCAGTCCTTCACGCCTGATGAAACGATCATACCACACCCGCAAAAAGTGGTGTACAAATAGAAGGTTTAGTTTTTCATCTCAGTGCTCATCCGCTTTAACTGTATAGCTTTTTCCCTCAGGCACAGCAGTTCCTCCAGATAACGGTCGGAACGGTAGCACAGCTCCCTGCCTTCCCGGGGATTTGTCAGCAGCCGCTCCGCCTCCTCCGGCCTGCCCTCCTCATACGCCTGCAGGAAAGCCCGGATAACCATCATACTGTATCCGGTGTCCAGCAGTAACCGAATCACATACATACGGTTCAAAAGCTCTTGCCCGTAAGCTCTTCTCTGATAGGGCTCATATCGGCCAAGCAGACCATTGCGTTCCCAGTTACGAATCGCCTCCGGTGTTGCGCCTGTGATGGCGGCTGCCTGCTTTTTAGTATATCGTATTTCTTCTGAATATTGTATTTCCTCTCCGCGCATTTGTCCCATACAGAGGGCTATCGCCTTTTCGGCTCTCTCGATGTCCTCTTCCACGGCCTTCAGGTAGTTTATGCTCTCCCTTTCGTATGCCGCCGGGTTCCAGCCGACAGATGCCTCCAGCACCTTCAGGCTCTCTTTGCGAAGACGTTTGTTTACATAGCCTCCAAACACCAGCCGGCAGACCCGGAGCTGAAACACATGGCGCTGATGATAAATCCTGTAATGATTCGCAGATCGCTCCACCGGCCCGATAAAGCCGCACTTCTCATAGAAGCGGATCGTCCCTGCCTTCACGCCCGTAAGGCGGGAAATCTCTCCAATCCTGTATCTCACCTCTGCTCCGTCAATCCTCTCGGGCATTCTGTTCCCTCCGGACACTCAACTTAATAATATCAAACCTTCCGGCCACGGTGTCCCGATATTCCATCTGCAGGGGAATACCCTTTTCCGCATAAAGCGCGGTCAGCCAGCTCAGATCACTCCCCTGTTCCGCCACAAAGAACACGTTGTCCTGCCCAACCAGGGCTTCCCTCGGTGATGAGAAGCCGAAATTATCATACTTTTCCCGGCACAGCGGGCTTTTAGCCAGCCATCCCCCGCAAATGTCGTAATTTCCCGGCCGGGAATCCTCCCCTCCCAGAATTCTGTCCGTGTAATTCACTATGGAATACACGTCCATAAAATAAAAGTTTTCTTCCCGTTCCCCGTAATAATCCAGCAGCTCCTCCCACTCCTCATTGTATACCACAGTATCCCCGTAATCCCTTACGAAGCTGCCGAGGCCGCTGACTGCCACAATTCCCGCCCCTGTAAAAAGCAGCGCCGCAAGCCCCGGATACAACCAACCCGGCCTTTTCCGGCCCCCGGCCTTTTCCAGATACGCCAGCTCTTCCAATACCAGCAGCAGCAGGCAGGCCAGCTCCATCAGGAACAGGGCATGGGTCACTCTGACAGGTGTCCTCTGTTTCAGAATAATATACATCCACAATCCGGTCCGCAGGAAAAACAGAAAAATCATGAACACAAGATTTTGAATCCTTTTGGAAAAGCAGGTCAGAAACAGCAGTACAAAATAAAGTACCGCACAGACAATGTTCCAGGGATAATCCTCCGACGCTATCTCCGGGTCAAAGAGCACCCTGTGAGAATAGGACCAGATCCCCTCCCCCAGGGGCAGCGTAAACATCTGATAATAAATGCGTTTCAACCCCTGATACCCGGACGTCCTCCCCTCATTCACATAATCCACTATACTCTTCAGCATTTCCGAACGGATCTCTTCATCCAGGGCAAAGTTGTAATTCTTAAACACCTGATACTGTACCTCGGAAATGCCGGCACTTTCATAAAAATCCCTGTTTTCATCGTAGGCCGGAAATGTCAGATAATCGTACATCTGTACTCTGTATTTGTCCGACCGCAGGTATTCCTGCCATTGGTGATCCGTATAGCAGGCTCTGTTCACCAGAGATACTGCCGCCACACCGCACACCAGTCCCGCACACACCACTCCCCACCTTTTTAGTTCTCCTTTATTTACGCTGAATCCGCTGTTCCTATAATAACGGACTAAAATCAGCAAAAGTAAAAAAGGAAGCAAAAACAGGAAAATTTCCGAACGCAGACAATAAGCCGCCAGATACTGCAGCAGAATACCGGCAAATTTCAGAATTCCCCTTTTGTCAAAAGGATCCTCCATGTCATACAGCCGAAGCGCCGCCGAAGCCATAAGCAGCGCCGCCGTATAAGTATACTGTACTGTAACAAGCTCGTTTATCATAATCCCGATCAGGAGAAGATTCACGGCAACACAGGAAATAAGTTTGCAGGGGCTCTTCCGCCCAAGTTTCCTGCATAGGCCGGTAAGAATAGACCAGAGAGAAACATATTGAAACAAGATCATGCCAATGCCAAACCAGGGAATCCGGCGGCATATCTGATATAAAAAACAAAAAAGTGCATTCAGCGGAATTCCCACACGGATATTGCGCAGATCAGGAGCACCGGAATATTTTCCCGAAAGAATTGCGTTGATAAACATATCGTCATTGGTTGCATAACGGTAGTCAAAGAGACAGGCAAGCAAAAGCATCACACCGACCATAGCCGCCGCTTCCGCAATTTCTACTGTGTATTTTCTTATTGAAAAACCTTTTTTTTCACTCATGGGCCTTTTCTATGCCTTCTTCCGCTCAGCGATGCCTCCATGTCGTCCTGGAGAACAGAATCAGTATGGGGAAAATTTCCAGTCGGCCGGCCAGCATATCCATAATCAGCACCAGCTTGGAAAAAATACTGTAGGATGAAAAATTGCAGGCAGGTCCTACCATTTCAAAGCCGGGCCCGATATTGTTAAAGCAGGCCAGCACCGCCGAAATATTGGTAGTGATGGAAAAGCCGTCTATGGAAATAAGCAGAAAGCTCACCCCTGTGATGATGACATAGGCCGCCAGATAAGCGTTCGTATTCTGCAGAACCTTCTCACTGATGGGATTTCCGTTCATGCGCACGACCTCAACCTTCTGAGGGTTGACTACCTTGCGCACACTTCTCCGCAGGCTCTTGAGTACAAGGAGAAGCCTGCCGCATTTAAAGCCGCCGCCGGTACTGCCGGCACTGGCTCCCACCACCATCAGGCACAGCAGGATAGCCTTGGAAAATCCCGGCCAAAGGTCAAAATCGGTAGTGGCAAAGCCGGTGGTAGTCACAATGGACGCAACCTGAAACGCCGCATGACGGATCGTTTCCCCCAGGGTGCCGTAAAAATCTTTCAGATTCAGCACGATCAGCACAACACTCCCCGCCACGATCCCCAGGTAAAGCCGGAGCTCTTCATCCTTCAGCACCGCTTTAAACTGCCGGATCAGCAGCATATAAAAACAACTGAAATTCACCCCGAACAACAGCATAAACACGGTGCATACATTCTGTATATACGGACTGTATCCTGCGATACTGTCATTCCGCACGCCAAACCCACCGGTTCCTGCCGTTCCGAAAGCAGTGCACACGGACTCAAAAAGGGACATATCGCCGCATAACAGAAAAACAGTGTTTAACACCGTAAGCACAATGTAAAGCAGGTAAAGGATTCCTGCCGTCTTCCTCATCTTGGGCACCAGCTTTCCTACATTGGGGCCCGGGCTTTCCGCCCGCAGCAGGTGCATGGTAAAGCCGTTGTCCCCGCCTCCCGCGGAAGTGATTGCCAGCAGGAATACCAGGACGCCCATTCCGCCCAGCCAATGACTGAAGCTCCTCCAATACAGGATTCCCCTGGGAAGTCCTTCCACCGCCGGCAGGATGGACGCTCCCGTGGTGGTAAAACCGGATACGATTTCAAAAAAAGCGTCGACAAAATTGGGAATCGCACCGGAAATGCAGAACGGAAGGCAGCCCAGCAGACTCATGACTACCCAGCTGATCCCCACACAGGCAAGGCCTTCCTTGGCATAAAACTTCTTTTTGGAACCCCTGCCAAACCACATCAGCAGCCAGGCCAGCAACAATATAATGCCAATGCTCCACAGAAACGCCCGGGCGGAAGCAAATTCCCGCCCAAAAAGACTGATCAGCATCGCCGGCACCATAAATACCCCTTCCACCAGCAGTATTCTGCCGCAAAATCTTCCCATCATTTTATAGTTCATGATATTCCTTGCACCTTTTATTCAAAAATATCGTTGAGCTGGTAAATACCCCGCTCCCTGTCCGTCACAATTATCAGGGTATCTCCCCGCTCAAAACGGGAATCACCTCCGGGAATCTCCTGGCGTGGTCCTTTCGAAATACATACCACCAGAACGCCTTTTTTCAGCCTGAGCTCCTTAAGCGGCTCTCCGCAATGTCTTGTATTTTCATCCACAAGAAACTCCATTGCTTCCATATGTCCGTCGGCAATGGTATGCACTGTCAGAGCCGCACCTGTCTGATTCTTCATAGCCCGCACATATCTTACAATCGTATTGCAGCAAAGTTCCCTGGGACTGATTACGCTGCCCAGGGCAAGATTATCCAACATATCGGTGTTGTCCATACGTCCCAGCTTGGTAATGACCTGGGGAACACCGCAGTTCGTCCCGTACAGGGAGATTACCACATTCAGTTCATCCAGTCCCGTCATGGTCACCAGGGCATCGCAATCGGAAATCCCCTTACTCTCCAGCAGGAACTGGCTGCTTGCATCCCCGTGTATAATACACGCGCCCGGCAGGATGGCCGCAAGATGGTTGCACCTCTCTTCGTCCCGCTCGATTAACTGCACGCCCACCCCACTGCTCACCAGCTGCCTGGCAAGATAGTAGCTGACGCGCCCGCCGCCGCACAGGATCACTCTCTTTGCCTTACGGGTGATGATCCCCAGGTTCTTAAGCAGCAACGTTAAAGTGTCTGCCGGCGCCGTCACAAAAATGCGGTCCCCCTCCCGCAGCACAAAATCGCCGTCCGGAGCCACCGCGTTCCCTTTGCGCAGCACCGCACAGACCAGAATCTTGCATTTGACAATACTGTTCATATCATTCAGGGCCACATTACAGAGCTTGCTCTTTTCGTCAAGCCTCAGCTCCACGATCTCCACCTTGCCCCTGGCAAAGGTATCCCTCTTTAAGAAACCGGGATACCGCAGAAGCCTTGCCGCCTCCTCTGCCACCTGCTTCTCCGGATTCACCGACATGGAAAGGGCAAACATCCCCCGCATGGCATAGATTTGATTCATGTATTCCGGATTCCGCACTCTGGCGATGGTATGGAGCCTGGGGTTCATGCTGTGGGCCGTCATACAGCACAGCAGATTGATTTCATCCGCTCCTGCCATGGCAATCAGCAAATCCGCCTCCTTTACCCCGGCCTGCTTCAACACATCCATGGATGCACAGTTTCCCTGCACCACCAACACATCGTAACGCTCCTCGCTGGACTCCAGCACCTCAGGGTTGGCGTCAATCAGCGTCAGGTCGTCTCCCTCCGCCGAAAGCTGCCTGGTCAGAGTAGCTCCCATTTTGCCGTCCCCGGCAATGATTATTTTCACGGTTCCTTTCTTCCTTTCCTAAAACTCTTAAAACATAACCGTCCGCTACGGAATGATCCTGCGCACGGCCAGTATCGTACGATACTGCGCCCTGCTGACCTTGATACCGGTCTTGGCAGTACTGGCATGTACGATCATGCCGTTGCCGATATACATTGCCACATGCCCGTCATAACAGATCAGATCCCCCGGCTGGGCACTGTCATAGGTCACTCCCGTACCGGCGCTTCTCTGCTGGTAGGATGTCCTGGGTATACTGTATCCGAATTCCTGATAAACTCTGTAAGTAAATCCCGAACAGTCCGCGCCGTTGGTCAGGCTGGTTCCCCCCGCAACATAAGGATTTCCCACATACTGGCAGGCAAATTTGGCAATCTTCTTGCCCAGGTCGCTGCCCGGCGCACTGTCGATCAAAGCCGTGTAATTGGTGGTGGCAATCGGCTTGTTGGCCGCATTCTGCTGCGCCTGCAGCTGCTTTAGCTTCTGCTGGTCCTGCTGGAGCTGCTTTTTTGCCACGGCGGCCTCACGCTGCGCCTTTAAGATTTCCGCCTCAAAATTCGCGGATTCCTTTTTCTTTTTCGCCAGCTTTACGTTCAGATCATCCTCCAGATCCTGGAGCGCCACCTGGTCGGCCTTCAGCCCCTGCCGGTCCTGCTCCAGTCCATCTCTCTGCTCCTCCAGCTCTGCTTTCTCCAGCTCCAGCTGATCCCACAGGGCATGTACCTGATCCTTAGCCTCCATGTAGGCATTTAGTCTGCCCACACTGTACTCCTGTATTCTCTCAATGTAATCCATCTGATTCAGAATATCATAAAGCCCCTTGCCCTCCAGAATAGCGCCCAGATAGGACAAGTCCTTATTTTCATACATCATCCGGGTACAGTCCACCATGCTCTGCCGCTGTATTTCCTCCCGCTCCACAGCCGCATTGTATTCTGTCTCCGTGACCTCTATCTGCGCCTGCTTGTCCGTGATCTGGTTTCCCTTCTCGACAAGCTGTACCTCCTTCTCGGCAATCTGATCCTGCAGCATACCGATACTGGCGATGGTATTGACAATCTCCGCATTCAGGTCGGAAATCTGCTCTTCGATCACATCCTGCTCGTCCTCAAGACCGGCAATCTGATCCAGGATATTCTTGATCTGCTGCTCCCGGTCCTTAATATTCTGCTGAACCTCCCCAATGGTGGTGGCACCGGCCACCATGGTTTCTGATGAGATATAGCAGACCCCGGCAGAAGTCAGCGCAATGACCAGAATACAGCTTATAAATTTTGCGATGTTTTGTCCGATGTATTTTCTCATGAAAAAAGCATACCACATTTCAGTATGCTTTTCACCTATAAATTTATTAAGATTATTTTTGTTTTATTTTCTAAAGCTCACAGTTATTCACCGTTCTGGGGAAGGGCACCACGTCCCGGATATTGCCCATTCCGGTGAGATACATGACGCACCGCTCAAAGCCCAGGCCAAAGCCCGCGTGACGCACGGAGCCATACCTGCGCAGATCCAGATAAAATCCGTAGTCCTCCTTGTTCAGGCCCAGCTCCTCCATTCTCTGCTCCAGCACCTCCAGCTTATCCTCACGCTGGCTGCCGCCGATAATCTCACCGATGCCGGGTACCAGACAGTCCATGGCTGCAACGGTTTTGCCGTCCTCGTTGAGCTTCATATAGAATGCCTTAATCTCCTTGGGATAATCCGTCACAAACACAGGGCGTTTGAAAACCTCCTCCGTCAGGTAGCGCTCATGCTCCGTCTGCAGGTCACAGCCCCAGAACACCTTGTAATCAAAGGCCTCGTTGTGCTTCTCCAGGATTTCGATGGCCTCGGTATAGGTCACATGCCCGAAATCGGAATTGGCCACATGCTCCAGCCTCTCAATCAGGCCCTTGTCCACAAACTGGTTAAAGAAGGCCATCTCCTCCGGTGCATTCTCCAGCACATAGCGAATAATGTATTTCAGCATCCCCTCCGCCAGCAGCATATCATCCTTCAGATCCGCAAAGGCCATCTCCGGCTCGATCATCCAGAATTCCGCTGCATGGCGGGTAGTGTTGGAATTTTCCGCCCGGAAAGTAGGCCCGAAAGTGTATACATTCTTAAAAGCAAAAGCGTAAGTCTCCACGTTCAGCTGGCCGCTGACGGTAAGGTTCGTTGCCTTTCCGAAAAAATCCTGACTGAAATCTACCTTGCCGTCCTCTGTCCTGGGCACATTCTCCAGATCCAAAGTGGTCACCTGGAACATCTCCCCCGCACCCTCGCAGTCGCTTCCCGTAATCAGGGGGGTGTGCACATAGACAAAATTCCTTTCCATGAAAAAGCTGTGGATCGCGTATGCAATCAGGGAGCGCACGCGGAATACTGCCTGAAATGTGTTCGTCCTGGGCCGCAGATGGGAAATGGTGCGCAGATACTCAAAGGTATGGCGCTTCTTCTGCAGAGGATAATCCGCAGTGGAAGGTCCTTCTACCAGCACTTCCGATGCCTGCATCTCAAAAGGCTGCTTTGCGTCGGGCGTGGCCACAACGGTACCGGTGATCACCAGCGCCGCACCCACGTTCATCCTGCACAGCTCCTGAAAATTGGGAAGCTTCTCCCCGTAAACTACCTGCAGCGGCTCAAAAAAGGTGCCGTCGTTAATCACCAGAAAACCGAAATTTTTGGAATCCCGGTTGCTGCGGACCCAACCGCCCACAGTGACCTCTTTGCCGATATACTTCTCACGGCTGCGGTAAAGCTCTCTGATGTCTGTTAAATCCATGATTTTCATTCTCCTTTTCTTTTCTGCTCTATTTCATAAACACAAAGCTGATCAGTTCAAACAGGTTTCTGTCCCGGAACATTTCTCCCATCCAGCCCTCATAGTCTGTTGTTACTTTGAAATACACGGCATGTCTCCCTGTCACACTCTTGACTATGGTATTGATCACCCCGTCGTCATGGCCAACTGCAAGGCATCCGATCTCCTCACCGTCCTCACTGTCCAGCAGGACATGAATCCTGCTGTCGCAGCCGCAGCCCTTGACCCTGATCGCAAGTTCCATGGTTCTGCTGCCGAAATCCTCGCCGAAATCGAAATACTTAAAGCCGATGACACTGCCGTCCTTAACATTCGTGACCACACGTTCAAACACGTTCTTCTCCGTAATGAAAGCACCGCCCTTCAGCACACAGGCGACATCGCCGGGCGTCACCTCATAAGGATTCAGGCTGTCCTGAAAACCCAGAGACGTCATCTCCACAACCGGGATGGTTCCGTCGGGCAGAATTTCAATCTTCTCCACGCAGCCCCTTCTGGACATAATGGTTCCGTTGGTCATCCTGTGATAGAAAATATACCACTGTCCGCCGATACAGGCGATGGAGCCGTGATTATTGCCGCCTGGATAGTCCACTCCGTTGTCCACGATATAGCCCCTGTACGTGAAAGGACCCACCGGGCTTTTGGCAGTAGCATACGCCAGCCTGCTTCCTCTCTTGGGCGAATAGATCATGTAATAAGTATCCCCCACTTTCCGTGGTGAACACGCCTCAAAGAAAATCTTGTCCGTCTCGTCAAAACCGCCCCGCTCCGTAGGTTCACAGGGAATAAAATGCTCCACGCAGGTTCCGTCCAGCACCTCATACATATTGCTGCTGTTGATCTCCGCCAGGAAAGAGCGTTCAAAGCCGCAGTAAATGTAAGTCCTCCCGTCATCGTCTACCAGAACCCCCGGGTCGATGAACCAGCCGTTGCAGCATACTTCGTCCGGAATGGTGTACTGATAAGGCACCAGCAGCCGAAAAGGCCCCTCCGGCTTGTCGCTGACCGCCACACAGCCCCTGGCATTTACAATGTAGGCATACAGGTAATACTTTCCGTCCTTCTCCACCACGTCCGGCGCAAACAGCCTGGTATTCTCCCTGTTCCAGTCAATGTCGGATGGATGATCCCTGTCTGCCGCCGTGTGAAAAATGTCTCCGTGGCAGGTCCAGTGGTTCAGGTCGTCAATCGGCGCACTCCAGCACTTCAGCACAAAGTCACAGAAATTCTGGGATCCTGCCAGATCGTGGGATCCATATACATAAACCCTGTCCCCGAACACCCTGGGCTCCCCGTCGGGAATGTATTCCCAGTTGGGCAAATATGGATTTGGCATATTCTTTTCCCCCTTTCATACTCTCTATACACTAGGCGTTTGCGAAACGCCAGAACCCGCATAAATACGGGATTCTCTTTGTTACA
>CANPOY010000024.1 GCA_947575805.1 uncultured Lachnospiraceae bacterium | reverse complement strand
TCCCCGCTCTCCTCAGAAGACGCACCCGGAGCCGGTTCCCCGCTCTCCTCAGGAGACGCACCCGAAGCCGGTTCCCCGCTCTCCTCAGGAACTGCACCCGGAGCCGGTTCCCCGCCTGGTTCCGCTTCCTCCGTCTGCTTCGCCGGAATTCTTTCGGTATGATCCTTCCCCCGGCCACTATGGGTCACATTCCACAAAACAGCGCAGATAATGGCTGACAGGGCCACCAGAACCAGAAGCGCCAGGATCGCGGTCACTGGCTTTACTGCCCTGCCTTCCTCCTCCGGTTCTGAATCGTCGTACTCTTCCTCATAATCCTCATCTTCGTCATAATCCATACTAAGCTTCATATTTCTCCCTTTGTGCGCGGATCAGCTCCGCGTCTTCAAAATAATTGATCCTCATGGCGCTCTTCACCTGGGAAAGAGTTTCTGCCGCCGCTTCTCTCGCCGTTTCGCTGCCCTTCTTCAAAACATCATACACTGCGGAAATATCCTTTTCCAGCTCTTTCCTGCGGTTACGGACAGGCTCCAGGGTCTCCTGCAGAATATTGTTCAGGAACTTTTTCACTTTCACGTCTCCGAGTCCGCCTCTCTGGTAATGTGCCTTCAATTCATCCAGATCAGCGTACTCCGGCAGATACCGCTCAAAATGCTCCTGCCTGCAGAAAGCATCCAAATACGTAAATACCGTATTTCCCTCCAGATGTCCGGGGTCGCTGACCTGAAGGTGCAGTGGATCGGTATACATGCTCATAATCTTATTCTTCACCTCATCAGCCGTATCCGCAAGATAGATACAGTTGCCAAGAGACTTGCTCATCTTTGCCTTGCCGTCCGTTCCGGGCAGCCTTTTGGATGCCTCGTTCTCCGGCAGAAGGGCTGTGGGCTCCACAAGAACCGGCTCATACACTGTATTAAACTTATGGACGATCTCCCTTGTCTGTTCAATCATAGGCAGCTGATCGTCCCCCACAGGAACCGTAGTAGCTTTAAATGCAGTTATATCTGCAGCCTGACTGATGGGATAGGTAAAAAAACCCACCGGAATGCTGGCCTCGAAATTACGCATCTGAATCTCGCTCTTCACCGTAGGATTCCTCTGCAGCCTGGCTACGGTTACCAGATCCATGTAGTAAAAAGTCAGTTCACACAGCTCGGGAATCTGGGATTGAATGAGCAATGTGGATTTTTGGGGATCCAGGCCGCAGGACATATAATCCAGCGCTACTTCGATGATATTCTGACGCACTTTCTCGGGGTTCTCAATATTGTCCGTCAATGCCTGCGCATCGGCAATCATAATAAATATCTTTTTATACTCTCCGGAATTCTGCAGTTCTACCCGTCTGCGCAGAGAACCTGCATAATGTCCCACATGCAGTCTTCCGGTGGGCCTGTCACCTGTCAAAATAATTTTATCCATGTCCGTGATCCTTCCTTAAATTATTTACGAAATACTACAGTTTATTCGGTAATACTTTCGTTATATTGTACCACCTTTTTTCCTGATTGGAAAACACTTTTTTTGAAGTACAATCAATTACAGTGAAGCGCCATGTAACAGTCCAGTGCCCTGTCTGAACTGTTACAGCACCACGAAAGAATTTCAGACAGACACGGCTTCCGCCGCCAAAGAATCAAAGAATATATCCCCGCTTTCAATACCTTTTGAAGATATTTATGCCGCAAATTACAGTCTGCGGATGGGAAAGAACAAATATTCCTTCCGGGTTTCCGGACAATTAAATTCCTGCACGGCTCCTGCAAGCTCCAGGCCATTTTCCGCCAGATACTCCAACACTCCGGAAAAAGTATCCTCATTTTCCTTCTCGGTATAAGCATACTCAAAACCCGGAACCACCCACCTGGTCCAGCCTTCAGGCGCCTCAGCCCCTTCTTCACATTCCACCCCTGCCAGATACAGACCCTTTGTAAAGCCTTCTTCCCAAGGTAGAAATGATCGGTTTATGTCCGACATGACTCCCCAGACACCGGCCAGATTTCCCTTTTCGTCTTTTTTGGCCAGATGTGCCACCTCTCCGAAATTGCTGTTGGCATCTTCCCAGAGCTGCCGGATAACCCCGGCCCCGTCCCCGGTAAAGCCCTCTTTGCCGATCACTGCAAAAGACTCCTTGATGCACCTGCTGAATTCCATTTTCATTCCTCCTGTACCCATGTAAAATAATGAGCCGCATCGATCATTTCCCAGCCATGCAACGCAGTATTTACCACATCTACCCATGATCTGAAATCCTCCATGGTGCTTACTCTCCGGCAGATCATCCGACTGTTTTCCTCTTTGTATGGCAGAAAGTCCTCCCTGCGCAGCAACATTGCCGGCTCGTCATCCTCCCCGACAGATTTTTAAAGCCGTTCCGTTCCATTATATCAATAATATTATCCTCTCCATCTCTCCAACGTGGGGAAATTTTTGTTCCATTTTCTCTTTTCCTCCGTTAATGTTGTATTTTACTGCCCGGTATCCGATACCTGAATCAACTATAACAAAGATAATCTGACATCTGTGCGTCATATTATAAATAGTTCTTCTCCATACCCCGGATTTTTTCCACGATTTTTTCTTTGACATACTCCGGAGCTATTACTCTTGCCGAAGGACCGAAGGACAGAATCACTCCGTAGACCCAGTCGTCCAGGCAGCATTGAAGCGTGATTAAAAAGTCTCCGTCCGGCAGCCGCTCAATCTCCTCTTCCTCAAAGCGGTCGTATATACGGTAAGCTTCCCTGGCTGCAATCTGAAATACCACCTTCTCTTCCCTGCACTTCTCCCAGCCCGGGTCGTCTCCGTACTCCATTCCCGATCCCGGTTGCCCATTGCTGCTTCCCGTCGCCTCCTGCACCTTCCCGGCCTCCAAATGTCCGCAGCCGCTTCCTGCCGGTTCGGCCGTTTCTTCTGCCCATATCCTGCTGCTTGTTTCAAAGATTTCCTCCAGCACCTCCACCCTTTTCATCCGCAGCACCTTAAACAGCCGCAGGGCCCGACGCTTCCTGCAAAAGGCCCGTACATACCAGGTATATTCCTTAAAGAGCAGCTGCACCGGCTCCACCGTCCGACGGGACATTTCCCCATACTGCCCATAATAGTCAAACTCAAGGATCCGCCGCTCCAGAATGGCTCTTCGAATCTGCTCAAAAAGCTCCTGCCGTCTGCCGCTCCAGTCGGAAAAATCTATCGCCACCCAATCCGGCACATCCGCTTTAAAAAAGGTTCCCAATTTTTGCAGGATCACCTCTTCCTCCGAAGCTCCCGTCTCCCGCAGACTGACCAGCGCCGCCAAAATCCTCTTCTGCTCCTCCTGGGAAATCACCATTTTGTCCAGCACAAACCGCTCCGTCAGGCTGATGCCTCCGTTCTTTCCCTTTCTGGCATAAACCGGTATTCCCGCCATGCTCAGCCGCTCCACATCCCGGTAGATCGTCCGTACCGACACCTCAAACTGACGTGCCAGCTCCTCCGCCGTCACGGTTCCCTTGCTTAATATGATATATATAATCCCTATCAGACGACTGAGCATCTCCGTTCCTCCCCTGTAGTTTCATGTTGATATACCACTCCACAGGTCACCCTGCCGGGGCAGTCTTCCACCTTCCGGGACATCTGCCCTCAGGTCCCCACAAGTATACAGAAAAGAGCTACAGATTTAGTCCGTAGCCCTTTTACCTGCATACTCTATAAAGCCTTTCACATTACCGGTACCACCAATACGTCTGCCTGAAACAATCTGTTTCTCTATACAAACTTCACTGCCGTACCGTACGCCATGACCTCTGCTGCTCCCTGCATCACAGATGCAGAACTGTACCGGATATTCACCACCGCATCGGCACCCAACGCCTCCGCTTCCTCTACCATCCTCTTGGTAGCAAGAGCCCTGGCGTCATTCATCATTTCCGTATAGGCCTTCAGCTCACCGCCCACCAGCGTCTTAAAGCTCTGGGTAATATCACGGCCCAGGTTTTTGCTCTGGATCGTGCTGCCCTTCACCAGGCCCAGCATTTCAAAATTCTTTCCCGTAATGTAATCAGTATTGACTAAGATCATCCTCTTCCCCACTCCTTATCTCCCCGATTCTCTCTACCAGGACAAAGATGCAGACCCCTCCCAGCCCAAGCGGCAAAAGCCCAAGAAACAGCTTCAGCACTATCGGTATCGGCATTATCATGCAAACTGTAAAAAAGCCCACATAATATAAGATCATAATGGCAGTAATGACAATCGGGGCAATCATTTTCCCACTGTGCTTATCTTCCATGCCGTTCCTTTCTGCGAGTTCCTTCCGCATTCTGTGTCAACCGGATCAGATAAGTTTATTTTACCACAGCCGGCAACAGGTGTAAATGCTTTTTCCGATCATTCCGAAGTAAGGGTAAACTTACCAACCAATTCCTTCAGGCAGGCTGCTTCTGCAGAAAGCTGCTGGCTTGCCGCTGCACTTTCCTCAGCTGTGGCGCTGTTGCTCTGGACAACGATAGAAATCTGGTTGATACTATCGGAAACCTGCTCAACCGATTCTGACTGTTCACTGGAAACCATTGCAATATGATCTATGGAATCGACCACAGACTGAATACTGTTTACGACACCGAGGAGAACATCTGCCGTATTCTTGGCAATTTCTGTACCGGTACATACCGCCTCCGTAGAATTCACAATAAGCTCCGACGTGTTTTTAGCTGCCTGTGCAGATTTTCCGGCTAAATTACGGACTTCCTCCGCGACAACGGCAAATCCTTTCCCTGCGCTGCCGGCTCTGGCTGCTTCCACTGCAGCATTAAGGGCCAGTATATTTGTCTGGAATGCAATATCATCTATTGTCTTAAGAATCTTTTCAATTTGCTCGGAGCTGGTTTGGATTCTTTCCATGGCTTCTACCAGACTCTGCATTTTCTGATTACAAAGAATAATCTTTTCGCCGGTCTGATGCGTCTGGCTTCTGACATCCAACGCTCCGCTTGCCGTATTTTTAACCTGCCCGGAAATTGTGCTGACCCGTGATGCCAGTTCCTCAACCGTGCTGGCCTGTTCCGTAGTGCCCTGACTAAGTGTCTGTGCTCCGGACGATAACTGATCGCTGGCATTCGCAACCTCTTTAGCAGAATCATTGACCAGACGCATGGCATTGTTAAGTTCAACCTTCATATGACGCATGGAAATCAGAATATTCTGAAAACTGCCCACATATACCTCTTCATGCTTCGTGTAAACATTCAGGTTCTGATTTGCCATCTCGTTTAGCAAATAACTGATGTCGTTGATGACGGTACGCAATCCTTCCACCAAAGTCTCTGTTGACCTTACAAGGACACCTGTTTCATCCTTGTTCCTGATCTCAGGCATCGGTGTCTCCAAATCACCCTCGACCAGCTGCTTCATCCGTTTTACGCATGCCCTCATAGGTCTGCCGATATTGAGAGCCAGAGCCAGCGCAACAATAATGGAAATCAATATGGAAACTACAATCACTACGATATTGATGACCATTGCGTCCCTTGTGGATTCCAGATAATTGATCTGTGGTGCGGTTACTGCGATGCTCCAGCCGTCTGTATCCGGCACGGGAGCATAGGCCGCAAACATTTTCACTCCGCCGTATGTATAACTTCCAAACCCGTTTTTCCCCTGACGCATCTCAGAATGGATCGCTGCCAGCTCCTGCAGCGCCCCGTCACTCTTCGCTTCAGCTTCAATGTTCTGAACCGTAATTGTATCAAGCGTAATATCGGCAATCGTATCACCGGACTTATTAATCATGTACGCTCTGCTGTTTTTACCAATCTGAATGGCCGATACAATATCGTTTAAAAAGGTTTCCTGCGGAACGAAGTATACCACGCCTGCAACAGGCTTTTCATGGTCTCCCTCAGAATACAGAGGCGCCGCTACCATAATGGACAGTTCCCCTGTGATCTTGCTGACCAACGGCTCTGATACAAAAACATTTCCCTGCATGGCCTGACGTACATATTCACGGTCCGAATAATCGTTTCCGTCAAAAATGCTGATTCCATCCAGACCGACAACATTTCCTCTGCGGAAGCCGTGCATGGAAACACGTCCATCGATGATAGCCTGCTTTTCTTCCACGGATACCTCCGGATCCGACAACTGCGGAATACACCCTACCTCCATAACGGCATTCTTATATGCCGCCAGCTCCTGCTGGGCACGTCCTGCCGCCAGAACCGCAGTCTGGCCCATCATCCGCTCTACGTTTGACATAGTATTGTTGTAATTCAGCGCAATACTTAATGAACCGGATGCAACCAATCCAATGAGAACAGTAACAATAAGGCATAAAGTTATTTTGGTGCGAATGCTTTTCATTTTAACGTTACCCCCCTGCTTACTTGGCTGAAATAGGAAATGCTTGGATTCATCTGCTCAGCCGTATTATTCCTATAATAGGTATTATAAAAGTTAATGTCGCCGTTTGTCAACGGATAACGTCTATCAAAGCTTTCAATCTGCGAACTTCCTCCGTTTTGTGCATTGCTGAAATACAGCCCCAGCAACAGCGCAGGAACCAATGTTCACCCCTCCCGCCGTAATCCCCACAAGCATGTTTGAAACCAGCCGTGGAATGAGTAGCTCAAATTCTGCACTTTACACCTGCAGGCAGGAGACAAATACCTTGTCCCGCTTCAACTCCTGTCTGATACCTCCACCCGAGTGCCCCGTACCGTCCAGAAGATACAGCTGCGGCTCCCTTCTTCCCCATGTAAAATGTTCCCGCAGATACCCCACTATTTTCACGGATTCCCGGCAGGGAACCACCCGGTCTTCCGTGCCGTGAATTACAAAAATTTCTGTATTCTGCACGGATTCCCGTGGAATCTCCGAATCATAAATTGTTTTTTCCGTTTCCCACTGTCCGCATCGCTCCACCGTTCTGCGGCTGAATTCATCTTTTGAAGCATTTCTCAAAGACTGCGGGGAGAAAAAGGGCGCATACATAATTACTCTATCCCACAGCTTTGGATTCTTAAGCCAGACCACAAATGCCAGAAAGCCACCATAGCTTTCTCCGTACAGAATCCTTTTCCCCGCCGGCATTTCCTCTCCCAGGCGAACAATGTCAAGGACATCCGTCTTCCCCCATTTATTTTCATCTCTTGTATAATCTATTTTGCCATAACCGCTGCTTCCGAAATAATTCGGGTACAATACTTTATATCCCGCTTCTGCCACATAACATATCCTTTTATCATAACGGGGATACCAATGTGTATTCGGTCCGCCATGCAACATACACACCACTCCTGCAGATGGGACTCCCGGCTGTTCATAAACAATATAATCCATAGTCCTCCAGTCTGTGACAACCAGCTTCTTTTTTTCAATCAGCAGTTTGCTTTCCCGCTCTTCATACCGATACACAGCAGAAACCTCATACGAGTCCAGATCCACCATGTAGATTCGCAGCTGCGATGTTACATCTAACGCTGCGATAAATAGCTTTCCCCCGGACTCTTCCACGCAATTTGGAAAAGGCATCACATCACGAATCCTGCCTGCCTCTTTTCCTTCTGCAATATCGTAAATAACCAGATCGGACACCGTCGCCCCGGACTCGTAATACACAAACAGTCTCTCTCGGGTACAGTAGAAAAAATCATACTCATTTCCTTCCGTATAACCCACATCCAGCAGCTCCACTGTTTCATCCGCCGAATGGCAGCCAGTGTCCGCCGATCGCCGGACGGTGAAAAACTTCATTCCCCCAAGAACATTCGACGAAATAACATACTTTCCCACATCACAACAGAAGCGTTCCCGGCTGGCACGATGAAAGGAAATCTCCCTGCGCTCTTTTCTTTCCCTGACATCAGAAATGATACATTCCCTCTTTTCGTCCGGGTATCTGCGGCTTTCGATGCCAAGCCTGCCATCAGTTGTCTTTGTTACATTCAGAATATACCGGTCACAGGAGCGCCAAACTTCCACGAAAGCCTGCGACCGCTCTTCATAGTGATAAATAACGCCTTCCTTCTTTTCGTTCTCCACCGACAGATAAAAATTCCCCGTCACCCAAAAACAGGAAGCATGGAGTACTCCCTCTCCTCCGATAGATTCACAGGACATGCTGCCATCCTGGAGATCAAGGTACATGACAAACAGAGTCTTTTCCTCCACCCCCACAATAACGCGGTGTTTCCCATTATCCAGAACTGCTATAACATCATACGCATTGCCATAAACCTCCGGCAGCTGTATGGTCTCTCCCGGTACTCCATCTGTCCTGACTGTCCTAAGGAAATTTCCCTCTTCTCTGAATACGACAAAGTACAAGTTTTCCCCAATCCAGTTATATGCAAATACCTTATCCCTGCATAATTCATCCATCTTAGTACTCACTTTTCCCGAAATAAATTAGATTCTTCTTCATTACGCACCATATACAGCTGTCCACGAACGATTCCTCTTGCTCTTAAAATAGCCCTCATTGTACCGGTCGCACCCGTTCCGTAATCATAAAATCCGTTCATCCTGGACTCATCCGTAAACCGCACATTTCCCTCCGCATCATAAAACCTTTGTGTGTAAAGATACTTCGCCAGCACATCTGCAATCCCTCCGAAGACGTCATTCTGCTCCAGATCCTCCATATCCATCAGGAACTCCACACTGCCGGCATTTCCATGGCATCTGCAGCCAGACTGACGCCACATCAGCTCAGACAGGACCTTGGAAACCTCATATACTTTCTGCTTAAACTCGCCGTCCTCATCCTCCCGGGCGGCAAGATACGCCAGCAGTGTCCCCATCCCCGCCAGCCCCTTGCACCAAGAAAGATCCGGGTTAAACCGTTTGGTATAATCCTGCCTGATGATCTCTCCGACTTCCCTCATGTACCGGGGCATACGCTCCATCACACAATCCTGAAACTTTCTCACGGACGCCGCTTCCCCTGTTACGTACAAGAAATACAGAAGCCCTGCCTCTCCATGGGCAAATCCTGCACTTTTCACATACTTCATCCTGTTTCTGCCCTCAGCTACGCCGTCCTGCCCTGTCATACCTCCGTAAATCTGCTCTGCTATTTTCACGGCTTTCTGCAGGAATACGGTATCCCCCGTTGCCTGCCAGAATTTCAGATAATTACTGCCATAGCCTGCCAATCCCAGCGCATAATCCTGTTCCTCCGTGCCGCAGGGCAGCTCCCGGGCAAACCCAATCGCCCGGCTCACCTTATCCGGCTTCTTCCTTTGACAGTAGAAATCATATAAGAACCATGCAACCCCATGATTGCCAAACAACAGAGAATTATCCTCCTGTATCTGAAATACGTCCCTGGTTTCCAGATAATCCTCCACCACCTGTAATATCTTTTCCACAATATCCCGGTAGGGCTCCACCTCCGCAATTTCCAGCAGAAAGCCCGCTATCCCCGCCACGCCATGCTGTATATTAAAAGGACTGGTAGTGCGTCCGAATTCCGTACTTTCCCACAGTCTTTGCCGGGCATGTTTCAAATTGTCCTTTGCCTCCTGATACAGCCCCTGTAAAAAGCTTAAGCACACCTGCTCCAGTCTGTCATATCTGACTTCCCATCTGCCATCTGCAGGGAACGGGAACCCGTCCCCTTCCAGTCTGATCTGAAGACTCTCCTCCTCCCTCTGCTCGGACTGCATCAGCAAAGAATAGACCGTGTTTCTCACCACTGAATTCATTTCTTCTTTTGCATCCGCAAGACACACCTGTTCCATTACCTTATCAATGACGGAACGCCTGTCCTCCCCTGCCGCTTCGTCACTGTAAAAGGGAACTGCAGACTCAAACCAAATCCCCAGAATACTCATCGCCAGTCCGAACAGATCCTGTGACCAAGGCGCCCGCTCCGGAACCGCATCGGAATTATAGAATCCCTTTGTGCCAGCTCCTCCTCTTCCGCTGCATTCCGCATAGCTGCACGCATTTTCAAAATCGATCAGCTTTACCTCCATGTCCTCCGTCACCATGATATTATTGGGAGTCAGATCATTCCAGGCAATACGTCGCTGAACCAGCTGCTCCACCGCTGACAGCAGCTTGCGGATGACCACAAGCTTGCTTTCCTCTCCCCGCCTGTGGGTCAGATATTTCCGCAGACTTTCCCCTTCTGCTTTTTCCTCCGCCAGATACAGATTACCGTTACATGCAAACAGCTCCAGCGGCTTCGGCACCAGACCCGTATCCTCCAGGGAAACCAGCATCTTATATTCGTTTTCCAGCATGGAAAACGCCGTCTGCCCTTCACCATACACAATAAAAGGCCTGGCCTCCTTAAGAATGACTTTCCGTCCGTCCTTCACCTGCACCGCATCATACACATTTCCCTTATTCGCCTGTCCCAGAATCTTCACTATACGATAGTTCTCCAGGGGCGTCCCCTGAATTGCAGGCGAAACTGACAGAAAACGTTCATCCCCCCGGGAGCGAAAAGGATTCGTGACCCATTCCGGCTCCTGATACCAGGGCTTCCTGGTATCCTCCACCAGCGTCCCCTCCGAATCCCGCATATAATATTTCAACTTCTCGTCGTCCCTGTCGTATTGCACCATTCTCACAAAAGCCCCATACCGATAGTGGAGGCAGCTGCACTGCTGACACTGCATGTCCGTGTAGATTCTGGGACCCTGGAATTCCGCCAGCTCCCGGTAAAGCTCCTCCATAACCTCGACAAATTTTTCCTCCGTCTCCGGGTAAAAAGTAATAAACTTATTGGCGCCGGACATGGGGTAATGACAATCGTTAATCATCTTAAGAATAGATATATTTTTCACGATTTTAAAGCTGCAGTTTTGACCGATAAGCACCGTCATTACCCGCTCCGCAATACTTTCCGCCTCATACCAGACCGCAGACACATGACCTTTCCATCCCTGCTCCGCAAACTGCTCACCAAGTGACTGCATCTGCAGCCAGGCATCCGTCTCTGTCAATTCCCAGCCGTCCGGGAGGCAGTCCTGTATCTTCTCATAGAGGCTATCCTTCTGATGTGATTTTTTGTTGATTTCCGCATCGTATATTCCCATGGAATTTGGACTCTCCTTCCTCTATTCCATTACGTATACCCTGTCCGCCGCCTTGATAAAATCCTCCTTATGGGAAATCACCAGTACTGTCTTCCGTATGGCCGATTCCGCACCCCGGGTAACTGCTTTTAATGCCTCGATGGCACGGGCATCCGCCACGACATCAAAGGCGGAGGAGAACTCATCCAGAATCATGATGGGCGCATGGCTATACAATGCCCGGGCAAAGCAGATCAGCTGTCGCTCCCCGCCGGAGAAATTATCCCCCTGGCTCTCCGCCATGGCATGTATCCCCTCCGGAAACCTCTTTACCATCTCGCCCAACCCCGTCAGCTCCAGCACCCGGGCCAGCCGCTCATCGTCCCGTTCCTCTCCCAGCAGAATATTTTCCTCGATCGTCCCCAGAAACAGCCTTTGATTCTGCTCCACATAGGTAAAATTCTCAAACCAGCTTTCCGCCGACATACTGTCCTGGCTCTGCCCGAAGGCCTTGATTGTTCCGGCGTTCTTTTGCTGCAGGCCCAGCAACACCTTCATCAAAGTACTCTTCCCGCAGCCGATCTCCCCCCGGATGGCCAGATAGGTATTAGGCTGCACCTCCAGGGAAACATCGGAAATGCCGCTGCCATTCTCATAGACATAGCCCACCCCTTCTATCTTCACGGCCGCTGCCGCCGGATCTGCTTTCCTTTGGATTTCCCCTGCAGCCGCCGGGCAGCCGTCAATGACGGTAAAGACACGCTCCATGGAAGCGAGTACAGGCTGGAGTCCCAGAGTCATTCCGCAGAAATCTTCGATTCCCGCAAGCACACCGTTTGCCAGCGTGGGAATGATTGTCAGCACCGACAGGGGCAGCTCCCCCTTTAAGAACAAGGCAACCCCCAGCCCAATGGCCCCTCCGATATACAGAAAATTGCAGATACTGCCCAGGGAAACCCTCCCTGCCGTATAGAGCATGGAACGCTTCCTCAGCCTTCTGCTCCGCAGGATGACCCTGCAGGTCTTCTCCTGCTCCTCTTCCTCCATCCGATATGCCTTGATCGTCTCCGCCATGGTCAAACTGTCCCCCAGCCTGCCCATAAAGTCGCCTGTGTTCTCCTGCATTTCCCTGCTGATCTTCCTGATCTTCGGCTGGATCAGACGATTATACAGGAGCGACAGTACCGCACACACCAGAACCCCCACTCCCAGCAGCCAGTGATAACAGCAAAGGGCAACCATACAGCCCACCGCCTGAAACACGGGCATAAAAAACATCCCCAGCGAATAGGTGAGAAATGCGGCAATGCTTCCGCAGTCATTGATCAGCCTGGCACTCATGTCCCCGGTCTTTTCCTTCGCTCCCGCACTGCCGGGCCGAAATACCAGGTATGCCTTGAACAGATCCTTCTTGAGCCTGTTGGTCAGATGCAGATTCACATAATCTATCAACCCGGAAAAGAGCATCACTACCAACAGCAGCAGCAGATAAACCAAAAGGATTCTGACAATCCTGACAATCTTCTCATCGTAGGCCCCCGCCCCGAAAAAGTCAATTGCCGCCTTCTGAAGAGATGTGGTCGAAAGTGTAATAAACACATCCTGAGCAGCGAAGAAAAGCAAAGTGGGAAAATACAGCCACCAAATCTTTTTCACATAAGAGAGCGCCCTTTTTATGAATTCCCTGTCTTTCACATTGTTTATCATCATTGTACTCCCCCCATGGAATGCTCTGCTTTCATGGAATGCCTTGCTTCCATGGATAGTTTCTGTGCGTCCGGAAAAGCTTTTTCAAAGCCGCTGTCATGGGTGATCACAAGCACCGTCCGCCCTTCGCCTCTTTGTAAAGTTTTGGCTACCTGCCTGTAGATTACCTCACATATGTCGCCGCTTAGATTCGCCGTAGGTTCATCCAGAATAACCATATCCGCCCCGGACAGCAGCGCCCGGCTGACGGAAATGCACTTCTTCTGTCCTCCCGACAGGTTGACACCCTTCTGCTCTATGGGCGCCTCCATCCCTCCCGGGATCCCTTCAAACACCTTGCATACCCCGGTGGAATCACACCACTCCTGCAGCGCCTCATAGGAAAGGGACTCGTTCCCCTTTCTGATGTTGTCGATAATGCTGCCCTCAAACAGCACCGGATTCTGCTCCGCAATGACGGCCCTGGACCTCAGGGCATGTAAATCCTGCTCCTCCACACCCTCCATACAATACTCGATGGTTCCCTCCATCGGCAGATACAGCCCTGTGAGCAGCTTGGAAAAGGTGGATTTTCCTGCCCCGTTAATTCCGGTCAGCAGGTACAGGCGGTTTCTCTCCATCTCGCAGCTCCAGCCCTGCATAATATTAGTTTCCCCGGAATATCCGAAGACAAGGTCCTTCACTCTGCAGAGAACCTCATGGGACGCCTTGCTATCGCTTCCCGGATCCCCGGTAAAGTGATAGCTGCGGCATTCCCGGTATGCCTCCTGCTCAGGTTCCAGATTCCACACCCCCTGCACCCTCTGCAGCGAGGCTATATCCTGCCGAAGGCTTCCCATAATTTGGTTCATGGACTGAACCACCGCCGACAGGGAAAGGGCCAGGGTGATCACGGTGATACATTCCGCCAGGGCCATTTTACCCGACATGTAAGACAGCGCCGGGTAAAAGATACCAAACAGCATGGGAAGCATGGAGCACAAAAAGCCTCCCGACATCATCAGGGAAATAGGAGGCAGCTGCCTGCGGTACTGTCCCTCCACTTCCTTCAAAGCGTTTTGATACCTGGCAAATGCCCAGTTCTGTGCCTTTTCCACCTGCACTGCCTCCAGATTCCCCAGCAGGTCTCCGGACACGGTTTCCGCCCTCCCCAGAGAATCAAAAATCTTCATCCGGCAGCCTTGCATGGGCCTGGACACAACTACCTGCAACAGGAAAGCACCGGCAATGACCAGCAGCATAAGCAGGCAAAACAAAGGATGAATCAGAATGATTGCCACCATGGCGGCCGCGATCCTGCAGATGTTAGACGACAGCTTCCAGAGCTCCGACGTCCAGATATTGGCAACCCCGAGAAGATCCGACGTCCCCCGCACATACACATCGCCGGCATTCAGATTCCGGAGATCCTTCATCTGCGCCTCCAGCAGGGCATGTGAAAACCGCTTCTCATAACGCTCTACCACGTCACATCGCAGCTTTACCTTGTACATGGACTCCGCCACTGCCACCAGGCACACCCCCAGCAGGGCGGCAAACATGCGATACACGATACCCCAGGGATCCGCGCCACCCTCCATCCGCCCGGCAAGCTGTCCCAGCATATCCGCATAATATACGTTAAACACGGCGGCTGCCCCCACCAGGAGCAGCATGACTGCCATATTCAGCCATACATACCCTTTCCCTATGGGCTCCAGGGCAGATCGGATCGCTTTTATCATTTCTTTGTTCCTCCTTACGTTGTTTTACCTGACCTTAATTCTTTTCATACTTTCCTGTACAGCAAATACTGATCGCAGTTCAGGGAGCGCCGGCCTTCGTTATCCGACGCCCCCTGGCGATTAGCTCTTGATCAGAGTCCTCCCTGTCCCGGGGTCGGTTTTCCAATCGTAACGCTGCAGGTCCAGCTACACGTGTACGAGCAGAAATCAGCCGTCTCTTCGTTCTCTTCTACCTCCAGCATCTGCAGCTCTTCCATTGTCATACTCTTTTTCATTTCCATCCTGTAACTCTCCTTTTCTCTGTTTGCATTTTCGTAACAGTTCAGTGACCTGCCTGAACTGTTACGTATTTTTCGGCGTTTGCGACGCCGGCACCTGTAACATGTTACATATATACTATACTGCCGGCCTGATATTATTAACATGACTTTATTGGTAATTTCAGATTTTCCGGTAACGTCATGTTTATTTATTATATTACGTTATATATTTATAAATACAGGCATTGCCAAAGGCAAATGCCCAATCTAATACCAAGGAGGAAGAAACATGTCAAAGAACACAAAAGGAAAACTCATTTTCACTCTGGCCGCGGTACTTGCCGCAGGCTCTGCAGCCGCGGCCGCCGGAAAGGCCACCGTCCGGTGCAGCGACAGCCTTACCCGGAGCACCGGCACAGAGAAGCAGCTTTACTGCGAGACGGATACTGACTATGTAGACACAAAATGTTCCTAATACCACTCTGCCGGCTGTCCCAGAAGCTTTTCATAAGATCTTTTGGCAATCTCGGCAGTTCCACTTTTTCTAAACAGCTCTGCGCTGTAAAAGGCAAGTCTGTAATACTGCAGGCTTGTCTTTTTTGTTCCCAGATGTTCCAGGGCATCTGCCTTGTTATTTACAAAAGTCGGCAATAGTTTCCAGTTTCCGCTGATCCGGCACAGACGAATTCCCTCCTCGGAATATGCCAGTTCTTCCTTCCGCTTTCCTAATTTGCCCGTACATCCCGACAGACGCGCTACGATCATTATCACTCTTCTGAAATGAAATTCCGGCCTGACCCTGCTCCTTCGATAATACTCCAGCAGCTTCCCCAGCAAATACTCTGCCTGCTCCTCCTTCCCTTCACGCTCCAGCACATCCGCCATCTTCATCATCACGCCTATTTCCTCTGAACCGAAGGGACGGTTCCAAAAGTCCTCCTGCCACTTCCTGACGTCTTCCTCCTCCGGCACCGCCTCCACCGTAATGGCCAGGATCTCCCTGGCAGTTTCAAACTGCTGCTCCACCGGAATCCTGCCCAGCTCACAGTCTATGGTAAACTCTTTGACATCCACATACTGGCGGTTGCAGCCGTATGACAGATCCAGCTTCTCCTTCATTTCCTGCAGCGCCTCTTCCGCCTGCTCCCACTGCCTGTTCATGATCAGCGTGGTAATCTGCCATTCCTGATCCAACAGAGCAAGATCCTCCGTCTGGATACTGCTGTAATAGTAGTCCTCCCGCAGGTTCAGCTTCTTCGCCAACGCCCGGAAGGTACCTGTATTAGGTGAACGCCTGGCGGTCTCGATCCGTGAAAGGGTCTCCGGGGTACAGATCCCCTCACTGAGCATCTGCTGGGAATAACCGCGATACAGCCTGTTCCGACTGAGCACCTCGTCCATCAGCTCCGCCTCCTGCCATACATCCATCATATACAGCTCGTCATCCGGATCCTCTTTCCCCTGTCCGGTCTCCTGCATCAGTTCACGCCATATTTCCAGCCATATCTGTTCCCTATGAACCTGCTCTCCCAGCTTCTCCGCCGCCTGCACATATATTTCCAGAACGGCTCCCAGGCTGGAGACATAGCCGGAGGTGACCATCATCTCCACGGCCTCTTTTGCTATGACCAAACACTCATGATGCCTGCCCTGCTTACAGAGAATGGGCAAATACCTGGCTGCCACCTTTGGGTACAGCTTTACCCGCTCCTGTTCCTCCAAATACCTTATCCGAATATACTCCTCCAGGAAAGCCAGCACCCCGGCTGCCTCCTCCCTGTCCTGCTGCATATCCTGCCAGAGTAAGATACAACTGATCTCCTGCATGCTGAGGTAGGTATGGACGCCCAGATTTCCGGGAAAGTCCTTTACCGTCCTTTGTATGATCTCCCTGTACAGCCCGGCGCTGTCCTTCTTTTCACCGGACTGCTCTGACTCCGCCCTGACTCGTATCATGGCGCTGAACTGCTCCCGGATCGCCTTATTGCAGGTACGCTCCAGCGCCGCGTCTTCCGCCAGCAGATCGGACACCTTTTCCCATTCACGATCCAACAATGCCATGGCAATACGCTGTCTCCACTCAAAGTAATAATACTCGTCCTCCGAAAGCAGGGTGATGAACTTATCCGGGGACAGTCCCATCCTCTGCAGCAGTGCCGTCTGCAGAAGCCGGTCCATCCTCCGTTCACTGTATAGATACCTGGTAAGTGCCGATGGCGTGCACAACCCATTGCACAGATCTGCCCCGCTTATTTTCTTTTTCCGGATCGTTTCCCGCATCAGGTTTCCCAAGGTTCTTCTCACATTCGCCCCCATACTATGAGCCTCCTTTGTACGCTATAAAAATATTATATTATTATAGCATATCTCCGCGATACGTTCAACCGATACACTTTTTTATAACAACTTCCATACGCCGCAGACATCACCTGCAAAAAAAGCAACGGCAAAATAGCCGTTGCTTTCCTGCAAAATATTTTCTCTTTCAAAGCCGTGTAAGCCGCAAAGGCAGACCTATACTGTGAAATCATACGTTACACTGGTTACATTGGTTCCATCGTCAAAAACAATCGTCAGGGTATGGCTGCCCGCGGTAAGCGACATGTTCCTGATGGTAATGTTCAGCACATTATCCTCCACACCTCCTTCGGAGCCATATGTCGTATCAAGCAACAATTGCCCGCCAAGCCCGCTGATCTGGGTATATTTATTCTCATAAAGCATCCCGACCGACTTGTCGAACACAACTTTAAGCTGCGTATCGCTGATAACCGTCACGCCTGTGATCCGGGGCCACACTGTTTCATCCTGATCCGGTACAGTATACGCCGGGATCTCCTGATAGCTGTAGAAATCCTCCCGGTTGCCTCTCTCATCCTCCGATGCACAGCAGAACCACTGTCCCTCGCGAACGCCACTGACGGTAATGTAATTTGAGCCGTATCCGATCAAAACCTTTGTGCCTCCGGCGTAAATCTGAGTGGGATCCTTGGCGACAATGGTCCCCTCGCCCTCTACCATATCCTGAACCGCATAGTAAAGCATGCCTGCCTCATCCGAGTTGACAGTGACCCTTATGGTATCCTCATCCATCCACTCAATACCCCATATACTGACCCTGGGTGCCTGCAGGTCAAGGTAGCACGTACCTTTCAGCTGCGTGCCGTCCTTCAGGTTAATCAGAATCGTATAGGTATTATTGCCCTTGGGGATGGTGCCCCTCTGCATATACACACGATAAGTCTTATTGTCCGAAGTCTTAACCTCCCCAAGCTTTGTCTCGTTCAACGGACAGCTGATGTCAAACTGATCCAGGGTCAGGCTTTCTGAAGTGGCAGTCTCCAGCTCGATCTCGAAGCCATACAGAAATTCACCGTTTGCCAGCTTCTCCTCGAACGCTTCGGCACTTTTAATGGCAGCCGCCGTCTCCTCATGGACATCTCCGGCAATGGAAAGGCTGTTTACCAGCGTGGATTTTTCCTCTGTATTGACAGCCACATAATACATGGTATAGGACATACCCTCAGTCAGGCCGGCAATGGTAATCGAATTCTGATGCTGCTTCATCTCTGTCTTTATGCCGTCCCTGATAACCTCTGCTTCCGTCGGTTCACTGTTTTGATTTGATTCCGCCTGGTAAGCCACTGCGCGTGCCCGGCTCCGTCCGTTCTCCCTTAACAGATAATATAAATAACCCGGTTCGTCAGAATTATAGGTAATCACAGCCTCATTTGCCCCCGTGCGGACAGCGTTCATACCCGCGATCTGCGCGCAGTCCGTCCTGTAGTCAAACACCTTAGAGATTGCCGTGCCGTCCGGAAGAGTAATCTGTATATCATATTCCTGATCCCTGTAATAGGTAGTTGACAGGTCATAAACCATATTATCCTCAGTGGATACAGACAGAATCGTCATATCGGAACCGCCGCTGTTACACAGGATGCTGAATGCTGCCAGCCCGAGGGGCTGCTCCGTCTTCCGGTTTAAGGTAACCCGGATGCGTCCGCTGCCTACCACCTCTACCTTCCGTATTTCAAATGCCTCCTGCGTCGGTTTTGAAGGCTCCCCAGGCTTCCAGGCTCCCTGACCCGACGCCGCTTTTTCGGCCTTCACTGCCGCCTCGCTCCTAACCTCCCGGCCTTCCTGCTTCCCGAATTCCTGATAATGCCTGTAGGCAGCCAGTATATCATTGCCATAGGCCTCCTTCAGATCTCCGTATCTTTCGAGATAATCCACAGGGTCAAAGCCGGTACCGCTGTCCCTGTGTTCAAAGGCCCCATGGGTAAGATAATGGGCGACATAAGCATCCCAGTCATCCCCGAACGCCTTCTGAAGATCCGGGTATTTCTCCCTGTATTTGGCTACGTCCAGCATCTCATTCATCACCCGGCCCTCAGAAAGCCCAATGCTCCTGAAATGTTCCAGCAGCGCCTCCCTGTCATAACCATATGCAGCCTTAAGATCCGGATACATATCCGCATAATAGTGCTCGTCAAAAACGTCTTCTATGCCCATACCTGCAGCCCTGGCGGAGCTGATGCTGCCCAGCACTACCGCTCCGACGACCGCAGCGATGACGAACCTCCTTGCAATTTTTGCCGCTCCTGTCAACCTTTTCCTGATACCTTCCTTCATTTTGCTGCTATTTCCTTTCCTTTTTCGTTCTTCCCGTACTGACCTCCATGTCCATATCGAAGCTTTGTTGCCACTCTGAATCCTACGGGTTTTACAATATATGCCATATATCATTCATCATAATGCTTTTTGCCCCCGGCGTCAAGTAGTTGAATATCTGCAGTCCTGGAATTACCGGTGCATCCCGGACTGGTTACCAAGTCCGCCGCAAAAGCTATACTTATATTAAAATTTTATTACGAAAGGGACTGGATCATATGACAGATTTCAGGTTGCAAGCCCGACCGCCTTATTTTTATAATGATGTATCAATACTTTCAGGAATAGGAGACCCGTATGAAAACACAGTATGAAGAAATCAGCCGACAGCTGGAACGCATTGACTTCGAGGCCCTTTGGCCCGGTTTCCATCCTTATCCCTTTGCCCTTTATGACGGTGCTCATGCCATTCTGGACGGACAGTTCATGGCCTGCCCGGTGTCTTTGGACAGAGAAGCGCCTGCCTCCTGGGTCCGCGTCCTCTCAGAGCGGACGACACGGCGGGAAACGCTGATCCGGGCATTTCTGGAAGAGTCACACACCACGGTTAAGGGCAGCTTTCGCATTTGCGGCTATGATCCCATGCATCTCTGGCGGGAAGGAGATACCCTCTACAGCACCTCCTTTCTTGCCCTTGCGGACGAAGCGGGAAACACCGTCACCCTCACAGGGAGGGCACTGCTGCAGATGCTCCCCGGCTCGCCCGATACTGCTTTGGCTTACAGCACTGCGATACCAGGCACATGATCTCATGGGCCAGCAGCGGCGCCGCCGCCAGCAGGGTCAAACGTGTCCATTCCCTGCCTGAAAGCGGTGAAGTGCCAAAGGCATGGATCAGGAACGGAACCTCCGTCACCGCAAACTGCAGCAGGAAGCCGATCACACAGGCTGCGATCATCAGCTTATTCTCCAGATGGTTCATCCGCAGAACCGAACGGTTCGTATCCCGCATTCCCACCGCATGGAAAAGCTGACTCATGCCCAGAACGGTAAAAGCATAGGTCTGGGCCTTGGACAGTACCCACTCCTCCTGCAATATCCCGGCCAGTGCGGAAATGCTGCAGGAAATACCCCTGATATGCAGCAGCGCCATGGGCAGCATAAGAAAGGCAGACAGGCTCACTGCCGCGATCAGCATCCCGTAAAAACAGGTGCAGGCCAGACCGCCTCTGGAGAACAGGCTTTCCGACGCCTTTCTTGGCTGCTGGTGCATCAGGCTCCTGCCATCATTTTTGTCCACACCCAGGGCCAGTGCCGGCAGAGAATCCGTGATCAGGTTAATCCAGAGGATATGACTGGACTTTAAGGGTGACGCCAGACCGCATACCACCGTCAGGAACATGGTGACAATTTCCCCCAGATTGGAGGACAGCAGAAAGATCACCGATTTTCTGATATTCTCATAAACCCCTCTGCCCTCCTCGATGGCTCGGCGGATAGTAGCGAAATTGTCATCCGTGAGAATCATATCCGCTGCCTGCCTGGCCACATCCGTTCCCGTCTTTCCCATGGCAATGCCGATGTCCGCTGCCTTCAGGGAAGGCGCATCATTGACACCGTCCCCCGTCATAGCCACGATCTCCCCTCTGGCCTGAAAGCCGTCCACAATGCGTACCTTCTGGGCCGGTGACACCCGGGCAAACACCCTGGTGTCCTCCAGCTTTTCTTCCAGCGCTTCCTCGGTCAGGTGTCCCAGGGCCTCCCCCGTCATACACTGCTCAAAGCGTTCCACAATCCCCAGCTGCTTCCCGATGGCAAAGGCTGTATCCACATGATCCCCGGTGATCATCACCGTGGTCACTCCGGCCTCCCTGAAATCCGCCACTGCCCGGGCCGCCTCCGGTCTGGCAGGATCCCGCATACCCACCAGTCCCAGAAAAGTCAGTTCCGCTTCCTCCGGACTTGAGATACCGCTGCGCATGGCCACCGCCAAAGTCCGCAGAGCGTCCTTTGCCATGGCCGCCATGGCGTCCTGCACCTGCCGCCTTGTCTCCCCGGAAAGCCGTACCGTGCCGCCGACCGTCAGAATGTGGGTACACCGCTTCAATACCTCGTCCGGCGCTCCCTTGGTATAGGAAACGCTTCCGTGAAGGGTGGTCATCATCTTCCTGTCCGAATCAAAAGAAAGCTCCCCCGTTCTGGGCATCCCGGCCTCCGCCTGCTCCTTGCCAAGACCTGCCCTTTCCCCAAAATCCAGCAATGCCAGCTCCGTAGGGTCTCCCGTCCTGCTGCCCTCTTCCAGCAGCGCATCATTGCACAATATCATCCCGTATAAAAAGTCGGGGGCATCATCCCGCCTGAACTCCTGCGCTTCCAGAACGCGCCCCTTTACAAAACATTTTTCCACCGTCATCCTGTTCTGGGTCAGTGTCCCGGTTTTGTCGGAGCACACCACGCTCACCGCTCCCAGCGTTTCCACGGAGGGAAGCCTGCGAACTATGGTATTCACCTTCACCATCCTGGTGACGCTTAAGGCCAGACAGATAGTCACTACTGCCGGAAGCCCTTCCGGTACGGCCGCCACCGCCAGGGAGATAGCGGTTATCAGCATCTCCGGAATATTCCGATGCTGCAACACCGCAATCATGAACAAGGCTGCACACAGTAGCAGAGACAGCAGGCTCAGGACCTTACCCAATTCCCCCAGCCTTTTCTGAAGAGGCGTCATCTCTTCCTTTGCTTCCGTGATCATAGTGGCGATTTTACCCAGCTCCGTCTCCATCCCCGTTGCCGTGACGATACCTTCCCCCCGTCCATAGGTGACAACAGTGGACATATAGGCCATATTGTGCCGATCCCCAAGGGGGATTTCCCCCCGGACCGCTTCCCCATGGCGGCCTTCCGCCCCGGCACTTCCCGGGCCGCCGTGCCTTCCCTGCCCCGCCGGCATAAAATCGCCGTCCTTGTCCACCGGAACCGCCTCACCGGTAAGCGCGGATTCTTCGATCTTTAAATTGGCAGTCCGAACCAGCCGCAAATCTGCGGGCACCTGGCATCCCGCCTCCAGATACACCAGATCCCCCAGCACAAGCTCCGCCGCCGGAATCTCCAGCCGCCTGCCCTCCCGGATCACGAATGCCTTCGGGCTTGTCAGCTTCTTTAACGACTCCAGTGCCCTCTTTGCCTTTCCCTCCTGCAGCACCCCCACGGCGGCGTTGAGGATCACTACCACGCCGATGATGACGGCGTCGCTGATCTCCCCTAAAAATACGGACACCGCAGCCGCAACGATCAACACATAAATCAGCGGATCGTTCAGCTGTTCCAGAAAGACCTCCACAGCCGTCTTTTTCCGGGCCTCTTTCATTTCATTCCTGCCGTACTTAGCCAGACGCTTTCCGGCCTCCGCCGCCGTGAGCCCTCTCTTGTCGTCACTCTTTAATTCTCTTACCGTTTCCTGTATGCTGTACCGTTCAAACACAAAGAAATCCCCCCGAAGCATATTTTTTAACAGCCTTCCGAAGTTGTCCGGAATTGTTAATATATATGCCCGGAGGTGATAAAACATGTCCATGGAAATTCAGGGTGCTTTCACATCCTTTTTCACATCTTCTTTACAGGATGACTGCAGAGCCTTGGAAAGGATCGGCATGTACCGATACCATTTTTTCATCCTCATCAGCCTTGCGAGAATATATTTCCCAAAGAGCAGAGAGGGCACCAGGCCGCCGCAGAAACCGCACAAAGCCCATATCATATTTTTCTTCATCTTACATCCTCCTCTTTCGTTAATCTTGTTACGTTCTTTGAAGCTGCTTATATCATATCAACACATTTCTCATAGTAATATGTCTTCTCTGTCTCATTTTTCCACAAATAAGTCATGTCCCATAACTGGTTCCTATTGTATTATAAAATTACATTTTACATAAGAAGGAGGATTTCCCTAATGAAAAAAAGAATCGCAAAATTAACCGCTCTTCTGTTCTCTGCCGCTCTGCTGGCCTTGCCCGGAACAACCTATTCTTTCCGCCAGACAGCTCCCATGGCTTCTGTCTGCAGTGTAAATTTCAATATCAGTTATGGTTGCCCGATTCCGGCAGATGCACAGGAAGATGGTATCCATTAATCTTTCTCCGGATCGGCACCCAGATTTTCTTTTGCAAACTTCATAAAAAGTGTTCGCATATAATGCTGCTTAAAAATGTCTGTGATATGTAGGATCCACTTCGCATATTGCAGACATTTTTTTCTTACATTGTCATACAGAATATCCGCCTCTCCGGACGTAAAGTCCACCGGTCCGCCGGCCTTTTTCTCCGCCCTGCCCTCTTCCACGCCGATCAGATTGCTGAATACATAATGAATCGTATTAATCTTTCCGTTAAACAGTTGCCGCCTGGCATTCTTGGCCGACCATTCCTCCGCCTGATTCATATGGTCGGAGTGCACCATATAAAGAGTCATATTGTCCGTAATTAAGCCTTCCGATAAGAAATGATATTGAGACTGGACCCTGCTCTTTTCAAAGCGCCCCAAGACTTTCTGATATTCGGAGATTGCTTCCTCCCGCTGTCCCACACGCCACAGATAAGTACACATATCATTCAGCAGGCGCAGCTCATTCCGAAAAGGCACCCGCTCCGTCTTCTTATGATAAGTCAGCCCCAGCAGCTCCTGTGTCCTGCTGTAAGCCTCCTCCGGCTTCAGCTCTCCCTTGCGAAACCGGTTTTTGATCTCCAGGCCTTCTATCCGCTGCCTGTTCTCCGGAACGGACAGATCCACAAACCGTTTCATCCGCTCCGCTGCCCATGCCGCCTTCTCATGCTCATGTCTGCACAGAAGCTGCTCAATCTCATCATTCATCTCCAGCACACGGTAATCCTCGGTGGCCACGGCTCCCGCATAACGCCAGCCGCTCATGCCAAGCCGCTCCATAAGCCGGCGCAGCTTCTTCCTGTCCGGCATCTGCCCGTTCTCCACCCTGGAGAGGGTGGCAGGCTCCTGATAGATTCCCTCCAGCAGCTCCTCCTGGGACATCCCCCTGGCTTTCCGCTCCTCCCGGATGATCTCTCCGATCAGGTAATACTGGCTGGTGCAGGGATTAAAATACAGCTTATCAATCACGGAGGCCTTCATTCCGAAATGGTTGTAGACCTGCTCCAATGTCTCCTTCCAGCAGGTAATCCGCTCTGCCTGATCATGCTGTCCCAGCTTTTCATACACCTCCAGAAGCAATGCAAACAGTGAGGGCATACACAGGATCATGTCGTTGTCCCGAAGCTGCTCCAGGGCTTCCTCACACAAGGCTCCGCAGTCGGTATACTCCCCTTCTTCCAGGCAAATACCTGCCAGCACCACGACGGTCTTGGCCTGTAGCTTCGCCTTCTCCAAACTGTCTGTAATCTGTCCCCGGATACAATCCACTACCTTCTCCAATAATCTGCAGGCTGCTGCCCCGCGCCCCTTCATGCGAAGGGCTTGCGCGTACAGAATCAGGTTTTCCAGTTCGGTTCCAGCCAGAAGCCCTTCTCCCGGATCAATCTCTCCCGTCTTTCCCATGGTGAGCCGAACCGCTTCCTCCAAATATATTTCCGCCGCCTCGTACTCCTTCCGTTCCAAAGCAAGTACGCCGAAAAGCCTGGCACGGTTCATCTGCCGCACCGGCTGATCAGCCCCCGCATCCCGACAAAATTTATCCAGTTTCAGCTCTGCCGCTTCCAGCCTGCCTGCCCGCAGATCGTCCAGAATATCGTCCCTGGTTTCGACCTCCTCGTACTCCTCCAGGCTCAGGGCGACCTCAAATTTGTCCAGGCCGGTTCCGAGTCTCTGCAGCAGAAGCTCCATCAGTAAGAAGTCCGGCACCGCTTCCCCCTTCTCTATCTTGGAAATCTGCTGTCCCGAGCAGATACCCCTGCCCAGCTCCTGCTGGCTGACATGTTTATCCTTCCTGACCCTGCTCACCAGGAAATGAATCTCTCCTACCTCTCGAATCATCCGGCCCAGCCCCCCTGCTTTTCACTTCTATCCCCCCGGCATTCTCCTTCACCGGCATACCGCATCCTGTACAAATTCTGTAATTTTACTTATCTACATTATATCTTTTCGTATAACAAATTACAATTATTACCCATCAACCCCGCCTGTCAAATATAGATTAAAAAATGAAAAGGGAATAGCGCACTCTATTCCCTTTTCATAATAGTACAAACCCTGTCTTTGGTGGAATTATACTATGTTGCTATTCTTTACAACAGAATCTCTCATTTTTCCCTTTCCGACATGCTTAAAGTATATCAGAAAGCATAGCTGCAAAACATGACTTGTTTGTAGAATCCACTGGATTTTGCCGGCAAAAATGTCTGCTAAATCCGTATTTATGGCTATCCCGGTTCTATGAGATAAGCTAATCATTTATGTATTAAGGCATTCGTAATAATCTGCTTGGCTTATAGAATTGTTTTTTCATCGAAGGACAAAATGCTCACAGATAACAGGCCAGATTCTACCCCCTTCTGTTCCTCCTACATACAGCTGATTCCTCCGTCATAATCCTGACTGTATTGTATCATATTCCATCCTATACGAAAAGCATATTTATAATATTAGTCGCCCTGTTCCCTCTGTTTTTCCATCATGCCATAATACCGTTCATTCGCCTGTATTTCCCATTTTATCTTTCTTATGACCTTGTCATAGACCTCTTCCTCGTTTTTTGTTTCCAGCATAATACAGTGATGTCCCCTGTCAAGGTTATAGTACGCCTTCCAGCTGCCATCCTTCGCGTCATAAAAATAACCTATCACGAACTCTGCAAATGACTCATCTTCAAAGTTTAATCTCCAAGCCGGATACTTCATAAGCCTTTCCCTCAATTCCTCTGCTTCCGCTAAAAATTCTTCTTTTTTCACAACAGCACCTCCTGTGGATTCTTCCCTTTTTTCTCAGTGGTCCTCTAATCTCTGATCGATTACTGCATGTCCAGATAATGTAAGCTTTTTCAATGGGAGGCCAGCAGCTTTTTCGTATATTCCTGTTTCGGGTTGTCGAACAGCTCCTGTGTTTCCCCGATCTCTATGATCTCCCCATCCTTCATCACCATAATCCTGTCACACATCTTATAGACTACATTGATGTCATGGGAAATAAACAGATAGGAAAGCTGCATTTCCTGCTGCAGCTTCTGCATCAGCTCCATGATCTGAGCCTGAATCGTCACATCCAGAGCGGACACCGGTTCGTCGGCCACCACCAGCCCCGGATTCGTGATCAGCGCCTGCCCAATGCTGACCCGCTGACGCTGCCCCCCCGAAAGCTGGCTGGGCCTGCGGTGAAAATAAGTTTCCTCCATGCCCACCCGGCGCAGCATGTCATAGGCTGCCGCCTCCATGTCCTCCCTACTCATGGCCCGGGACTTATCCAGCGCGGCTGCCGCCCGCAGGGGCTCCTGGAGCAGCCAGCCGATGGTTTTCGCCGGGTTTAAGCTGCTGTAGGGATCCTGGAAGATCATCTGTGGACGGACTGTGGTGTGACGGATTTCTCCGGTTATGTCCCGGTTCATGCCCAGAATTGCCCGGGAAAGCGTGGTCTTGCCGCAGCCGCTCTCTCCCACCAGCCCCAGGCTCTCCCCCCTGTAAATCGAAAAATCCGCCCCCTGCACCGCCGCATGGCGCTTTTTCCGGGAAAACAGACTGTTGCTGCCATCCTGGTAAAAGACCGACAGATCCCGCACCTCTACCACCGGTGGGAACGCCTGCCCCTCCACGCCGCCCACAGCCTCTTCCTCCCCCAGGCTCTCTTCGCTCCGCCCGGGGCAACACTCTTCTTCCTCCGCCGGGTATTTCCCCTGAAAAACCGATGTCCGGCGCTTTAAACGGGAGGGCACGGCCTCGATCAGCTCCCTTGTGTAAGTTTCCTCCGGATGTTCAAAAATATCTTCCGTCTTTCCCAGCTCCACCACCCTGCCGTCCTTCATGACGGCAATCCGATGACAGATCCTCCTCGCCAGATTCAGGTCATGGGTAATAAAGAGCATGGAATTCTGCTCCTTTGTATTGATGGTACGCAGCAGCTCAATGATCTGGTTCTGAATAGTAACGTCCAGCGCTGTGGTGGGCTCATCACACACCACCAGGTCCGGATGCAGAATCACTGCCATGGCGATCATCACCCTCTGCCGCATACCGCCGGAAAGCTGGTGGGGATAGCTGGCGTAAACCGTCTCCGCATCCTTTAACCCCACTGCCTCAAAAGTTTCCAGCACCTTTTCCCTGATCTTTTCGTTGCTGAAATCCGTATGCAGGCGCAGCATTTCCTCCACCTGCCTTCCCACCCTGACGGTAGGGTTCAGGGAAGTCATGGGCTCCTGAAAAACCATGGACATTTCCGCCCCCTGGTACTTGCGGTAAAGCGCCTTATCTATGGGTTTTCCCGCCTCTCGCAGAACCACATCGTCAAAAACGATACGGCCGGATGTAATCTCCGCCGTATCCGCCACAAGCCCCATGAGGGTCAGCGCCGTCACCGACTTGCCTGAGCCGGATTCACCCACGACTCCCAGGATCTCCCCGTCCTTCAGCTCCAGAGTTACATTTTTCACAACCTCCGGGCCGTCAAAGGCTACGGAGAGATTTTCTATCTTGATCAAGCCAACCTCCACGTCGCGGCTCTGCCGTGACTCACATCCTACACTCAGCAATTCTACAGCGGCGATTCTTTTCAGACCCGCCGCCGTATACCCTCACTGAACAGGGAAAAGCCTAACACTACCCACACAATGGTCAGGCCCGGCGCCAGAGCGTACCAGGGCGCGTTCTGCAGATACCCCTGGGCATCCGACAGCATTTTACCCAGGCTTGCATCCGGGGGCTGCACCCCGATCCCCAGATAACTCATCCCGGACTCCGCCAGAATGGCATTGTTAAAACCGATCATCACCGAGACCCAGAATACGGAGAAAATATTGGGCAGAATATGCACAAAAAGAATCCGTATCCTGCAGACACCCATCAACCTGGCCCGGCCGATATAATCCGCGTCCCGAAGACGTATGAATTCACTTCGGACAATCCTTACATAGCTGGGGATAAAGACAATACCCAGGGCAAGAATCACATTCTGCCTCCCGTTTCCCAACAGACTGATCAACACCAGGGCCAGGAGAATGCTGGGAAAACCGTTGACCGCGTCCGTGACCCGCATGACAATCTCGTCCACAAGGCCGCCGAAGTAACCGGTCAATGCCCCCAACAGAATGCCCGCAGAAGCCGAAAAAGCCACCACCAGGCTGCCGATCACAATGGTAGTGCTCAGACCCTTCATCACCCGGGAAAATATGTCCCGGCCGAAATTATCCGTGCCGAAAATATGCCTCAGGGAAGGGGCGTCGAACTTCTCGGAAGCGGACATGGCCGTGGTGCTGTATGGCGTCCAAAAAAGTCCCAGAATCCCCAGCAGCAGGGCAATGCCTGTCATAATCAGGCCCGCCGTCAGGTATTTATTCCATTTTCCGCTGCCAGGTTTCCTCATCCTAACCTCCATATTGCAGCTTTGCTGCCACTCAAAATCCCCCTGCAGATCCCGGGCATTGTCATCTTTCGCTGATTCTGGGATCAATGACCCGGTACAGAATATCCACCAGGAAGTAAACAAAGATCACCACAAAGGTAATGTAAAGAATCAGAATCTCCACCACCGGAAAATCCCGGTTATTGATAGAGCTGATCAGCAGCCGTCCGATCCCCGGCAGTCCGAAGACCTGCTCCACCACAATGCTGCCTGCCACGATTTCCGCTATGATCATCCCGAGAAAGGTAACTACCGGCATCATGGCGTTGCGCAGCACATGTCCGTACATGACACGCTGACGGGAGCATCCCTTGCTGTATGCGGTACGCACGTAATCCGCCTTCATTTCCGTCAGCATGGAATTTCTTAAGAAACGGGCAGTCATGGCAATCTTTGGAAGCGCGATGGACAGGGCCGGAAATACCAGATAACCCAGGAATCCCCCAAAGTCCTGCCTGTAACTGACATAACTGCCCGGGGCAAACCACTTCAGCACAACCCCAAACAAAAAGGTCACCAGGATTCCCAGAAAAAAAGAAGGCACCGCCATGGTGGCCTGAGTCACTACCCCCAGCGCCGCATCCAGAAAGCGGTTGCCGCTCTTAGCCCAGAGTACTCCCAGGGGAATGGACACCATGACGATTAACACCATTGCCAGCCCGGCCAGCCAGAGCGTCACCGGAAGCTTATCCCCGATCAGCTCCGCCACCGGCATCATTTCATTCATGTTCTTGGAATACTGATAGCTGCGGCCCAGGTCTCCCCGCAGTACACCGCCAGCCCAGCTGAAATACCTCACTACAGGCGGATCATTCAGGCCCAGCTCCTCCCGAAGCTGTTCCTCTCTTTCTGGAGTGGCTTCCGTCCCCAGGATGGAAGTGACCACATCCCCGGGAATGATCTGAAAGGCAAGAAAGGCGCCCACGGAAACCAGAAACAATGTCATAATGAGAGTGATAAATTTTTTTATAAAAAAGTTCACGTAAACGCCTCCTTTCCTTATTTTTTCAGTTCATCCCCTGCAGCCGAGCTGTCATTCTGCATAGTACACCGTACTCATATCCTGCACATACACAGGATAGAAGGTATAGCCTCCAAGCTTGGGGTTCAACGCGATGGTGATGGCGGGTACCTGGATAAACGCACTTCCCGCCTCATCACACAGTATCTGCTGCAGCTGCTTATAGTATCCGGCCTTTTCTTCGGGATCCATTGCTGCCGCTGCTTTTACGTACACCTCGTCATACTCCGCATTGTCAAAGTTGATGAAGTTCTTTTTGGATTCCTTCTGGAACCTGTTCATCATGTAGCCGGGTGTCGCATCACTGGTAAGACCGCTGATAGTGGACTGGTACTTACGTCCGTTATAGCAGTCCTCCAGCCAGGCATTCCACTCCACCGGACGAATGACCGCATTGATCCCCGCACTCTTCAGCTGCTCCACTACCACCTCCGCCGTCTGCATATGGTATTCATAGTTGGAGGGAACGGTAATCTCCAGATCAAATCCGTCGGGATACCCTGCGTCCGCCATCAGCTCCTTTGCCTTGTCGATATTGGCTCCTGTACCGTAAACGTCGTTTAAATCAACGTAATAGCTCTGGAGAGTAGGCAGCATACCGGTACTGATGATAGTGGCATTGCCCCCAGCCAGGAAATCATTGACAGCATCCTTATCCAGGGCATAACAGATCGCCTGTCTGATCCGAACGTCGCTCAGGAGCGGATCAGCGTTGTTTAAGTACAACGCCTGCACCACCGCGGAGGGCGCGGATAAAATCTGGAAACTGCCCTGCAGCTCATTTGCCTGGCTGTCCGTCAGGTAAGGATAAATATCAATAGAGCCTCCCTGCAGCTCCAGCAGGGCCGTGTCGGTGCTGGTGACGATCTTGAAATTCACCTCGTCCAGATAGGGCAGGCCCTTCTGCCAGTAGTCGCTGTTCTTCTTTACCACAATGCCCTCCTGGGGCGTATAGGACACAAAAGAAAACGGCCCGGTGCCGACGGGCGTCCCACTCTCATCCTCCCCGCTGCCCGCAGGAATGATGGCTGCCACAAAACTGTAAATCAGCTCTGTATTGGCACCGCCCACTGTCACCTGAACCGTCTTTTCGTCAATTATATCTACGCTTGTCAGAACCTTTAATGATGAAATTAACGGTGTGCCGTCCAGAAGGCCGGAAGCCCTTTCCAGAGAATATTTCACATCCTCAGCCGTCACAACACTGCCGTTATGGAACTTAACCCCTTCCCTGAGGGTGAAGGTGTAGACCAGACCATCCTCGGAAACGGTGTAATCGCTGGCGACTGCATTCATCAAATCGCCATTCTTATCGGGCTTTACCAGGCCCTCAAAGATGTTAAACAGAATTTCCTTAGTTCCTGCCGCAGTTGCTTTGTGTGGGTCAAGACTGTCTATATCCTGCTGTATTCCTACAACAACGGAGCCGCCGTAGGCTGCATCACCTGCCGGCTCCAAAGCAGATGAACCCGTTGAGGAATTATTCCCCGAAGACTCTCCTGTGCCATCTGAGCCGCATCCGCCCAGTACAGCCGTCGTCAGAAGCGCCGTTAAAAGTAAACTCAAAAGTTTCTTTTTCATACTCTTCTCCTCTTCGAATCATAAACCTCTCACTATTCGATTGTCACCATTATTTTACCATATAATCCGGTATTTGCAAGCTTTTTTCGCAAGCCGCCAGACAAGGATTTCACCCCACGCAGTTGCTCATCAGCATGGCTATTGTCATGGGTCCCACACCGCCGGGCACCGGCGTAATAGCGCTGCAGTGAGGCGCCGCCTTCTCGAAATCCACATCTCCGCAGAGCTTGTTGTTTTCATCTCTATGGATGCCCACGTCAATAACAACTGCTCCCTCTTTCACATAGCTCTCGTCGATAAACTTCGGCTTGCCGACAGCTACTACGAGAATGTCCGCCCTTCCGGTGATCTCCTTCAGGTTCTTTGTTCTGGAATGGCAGACCGTAACCGTACCGTTTTCCCGAAGCAGCAGCATAGCCATCGGCTTGCCCACGATATTGCTCCGCCCCAATACCACGCACTCTTTCCCCTCGATCTCTACACCGGACCGCTTTAAAAGCTGGATCACCCCTGCAGGGGTGCAGGACACAAAGCCCGGCCGGCCGATACTTAAATTACCCACACTGACAGGATGGAATCCGTCAACATCCTTGTCCGGAGAAATAGCAAGAAGTATCTTTTCTTCATTGATGTGCTTCGGCAAAGGCAGCTGAACCAGTATGCCGCTGACCGACTCTTTCCCGTTCAACTCTTCGATCAGCTTTAACAGCTCCTCCTCCGTGGTTTCCTCCTGCAGCCCATAGCTTAGAGATTCAATTCCCACATACTCACAGGCCTTTTTCTTGTTATTGACATAGACGCTGGAAGCAGGATCGGTTCCCACCTGGATCACCGCCAGGCACCGGTTCTCTCCCCGTGCTTTTAACTGCGCCATTCTTTCCTTTAATTCATCCTTGATCTCCTGTGAAATCTTCTTTCCGTCAATTACCTGATACATACCCTCTGCCTCCTTCATTTACTAAATCCTTTATTACTTCCCCCGCCAGAATCAGCCCCGCCACGGAAGGGACAAACGACACGCTGCCGGGCGCGATTCCCGGGCTTCGGGGTTCCTCCTCCGAATATACCACTTTCAAAGACAGGATCCCTCTCTTTCGCAGTTCCCGACGCATCACCCTTGCCAGGGGACAAACCCTAGTCTCATAGATGTCCGCCACCTTAAAGGCCGTGGGATCCAGCTTGTTCCCTGCCCCCATGGCGCTGATAATCGGCGTACCGGCCGCCCTGGCCTGTTCTGCCAGCATCAGCTTCCCCGACACCGTATCAATGGCATCTACTACATAATCATACTTTTTAAAATCAAAGCTTTCCGCCGTGTCCGGCAGATAGAAGATCCTGTGGATGCTGACCTGACAGTCCGGATTAATGTCCCGTATCCTGTCCCGGGCTGCCTCAACCTTAGCCTTTCCCAGGGTGCTTACAGTGGCGATGATCTGCCGGTTTAAATTACCGGGCATCACCACATCGTTGTCTATCAGATCCAGCGCTCCCACGCCGCACCGGGCAAGGGCCTCCACCGCATACCCTCCTACTCCGCCCACGCCAAACACAGCAACCCTTGCCTTTGCCAGCCTCTCTATGCTTTCACTGCCCAGCAGCTGTTCCGTCCTTTCATACCAGCTCTCCATACCTGTTCTCCATCACTGCATACTTCGGTTGACCAATGAGGTCACCGTCCTTCTGCCTTCTGCTCCACGGACGTAAACCGTTCCAGCTTCTTCCCTACCCAGGTGATCACCGGCCCCAGGAAGAAAGCCACTGCCGCAGTGACAATGCCTACGTCCCCTCCCAGGAAAAAGCCTGCTGCCATAAAACAAATATCCCAGATCATCCTGACTGCCTTAAAGGGCAGTCTCTTCACATGATTGGAAATGATAAAGGGCAGCCCGTCATAGGGCGAAGTTCCTAACCCTGCAGTCATATAGGTAGCCGCCCCCAGGATGAAAACCGCCAGCACCGGCACAAGGAGGCCGTAACGCGCCACCGGCTGCCGGAAAAAATCCGCCGGAACCGCTTTATTCCACACCCAGCCCCAGAAATCCGCAATATACCCCAGGAAAACCATATTTCCTATGGTTCCAAATCCAATTAGGCTCATGTCAAACCGGATCACAAAGAGAAAGGTTACCAGATGACACAAAAGCTGAGCCGTTCCGAAGCTGATCGGCACATATCGAATGACTCCCTGGGTCAGGCAGGAACAGGGATCTGTCCCCAGATTCAACCGGATCAGCAGCGAGAGCCCAAAGCCCTGCAGCATTACCCCTATAATCACCATAGCCAGCCTGTTTTTAAACTTAGGCGGCCTCGCAAAACACGTCAGTTTCATGTCTGTACCCCCACATATGTTTTTCAAATTTTTCAACCGAAATGGGCCTGGAGAAATAATATCCCAGAAATATTTCGCATCCCATTTCCGCATGAAATCTTTCTGTTCCCCGGCCTACACACCTTCTTGCATCATTTTGGTATCAAAGTAAACCACATTTTTCTGATAATCTCCCTGTACAATATGTATCTTATCATCACTGTCACGAATCAGATATTGCAGACGTCCGGTATTTTTCGTCGCCAGACCGGCGTTATATTCCCTGCTATAATGGCCCGCCAGCCTGTCATGGGTTGCAAGATACCGCTCCTCCTGATAAGTATGGCAACGGCGGCAGCGGCAAGAACATGGCAAAACCCGAGATGCCAGGAGTGCAGAGGCATAAACCCCGCACTCCAGTAAGCCAGCCCTGTCCTTTCATGTACCGCAGCTTCCAACCGGAACATATGCTCTGTTGGGATATTATACCACAGGTGCTTATTCATTTCCACAATCTCTGTATATTTCGTTATCCTACCTTGTAGCCCTGGCCCCAGACCACATGGAGATAGCGGGGGGCCTGGGGATTCTCTTCTATCTTCTCCCTGATATGACGGATATGCACAGCCACCGTATTATCTGCACCGATGGGCTCCATCTTCCAGATACTCTCATAAATCTGCTTATTGGAAAGCACACGTCCGGGCTGTTCCATAAGAAGATGCAGGATCTTATACTCTGTAGGGGTCAGCTTTACTTTATTCCCTTTTACTTTGACCAGCTTTGCCTTGTCGTCCACCTCCAGATCATCCATCTTCATAAGATGGGGATGTTCTTCTCCTGTAAGCCTGCGATAGCAGCGGATCTGCGCCTGAATCCGGGCAAGGCTTTCCAGGCTTGAGCACTCGTTATCCAGCAGATCATCCGCCCCGGCATTCAACGCCAATATCCGCAGCATGGCTCTCCCTTTGTCCACGATGGCTATGATTGGTTTACGACAGCCTTCTCTTAAATCTGACAGCAGCCCCAGCGCTGCCGCATCATCTCCAGCCTCCGTCTGAAAATCAAACAATAAGAGTACCGCATCACCTCCGGAAAACCGCTCTGCCAGTTTTTCTCTCCTGTTCAGCCTCTCCACGCCAAAGCCGCAGCCCTTTATCATACATTCCAGCGCTTCGGAAGCACCTTCCTCTCCGTAAATCAGAACAATTCCACCGTTTACTCTCTCACTCATTTTGATCATCACATCCTTCCGAATCCTTTCTGCCACTTGTGTCACCGCAGATTATAGATCACCAAACCTCAGAATATATTTTTCAGGCAGGGCGCCGTAAGGAATATTGACATTCAACTCCTTCCGGTCGTCCTTCAACACTATTGTAACCTGATCTACAGAATTTAACCGGAAGGCTCCGCCCCGGCTGCGGCCGGAGTTATAGGAAATCAGCTCCAGCAGTTCCCTGATCTCTGCCTCGTCCGTTATGCACAAAACGTACTCTTCCGCCGTATTGACCGATTTCGTCATCGGCAAATCGCTGTAAGTTTCAGCACTCTCTGCCCTGTTTTCAAAACCATCCGCAGACTCCTTCTGCCGCACACCGTACAGATCCCTGGCGATTTCCACCGGATCCCCGCTTTTTTCGGCATCTGCATACCTGTAGCCCAGACTCAGCTGTATCTCACTTACCTCCTCAGTCTTGATCGGTTCTGCAAATTCTGCGTAGCCATGCTGCTGCAGGGCCTCCACGGTATGCTCCATTCCCTCGTATACTTCAAGGTATCTTCTGTTGTCACTGTTTTCACCACTCAGCGAAATGCTGCAGAACAGCCTTCCTTCTCTATGGATGAAGTTCTCCGGCTTCTCCTCCAGATCCTGATTATAAGCCTCACAGACTGCCTCAAGCAGTTCCCTGCCTTCCGGCGTTTCCACCCGGAGCTCTTTCACAGTATCCCCCTGGTACAGATGAATCATTGCATATCTCCCTTCTCCCCGGCCAATCCGAAAATTGGCATCCAGATACTCCGGAGAGGAGAGCAGCGCACAGGCCGCCTCTTTATTACCATGACTTATACTATAATATTTGTAATAATTCCTGCCGCCTTTAAGCGTAACCTTCGTCAGGATGCGCTCCGTCTCATAAAGCTGATCCTCCGTATCCGAACCGTCAGATGATGTCACAGACTGCAAAAAGGTATATACCGCATCAATGTCCCTGATATGAACCTTGTTTATGGGGTGCATTTCATCTTTTATATCATAATAAGAGCCGTATTTGTTACAATGTATGTGATCAAATACTGCCACTTCCTCTATTTTCTCCCTGTCCGGCAGATAGCTGTCGTAGCCGGTCCAGTCATGGTAGAACAAAAGCCCCAGAAAGATCTGGGCTGCCACCGTCAGTCCCAGCAGAATCTTATGAGCGGAAAAGGCCTTGAAATCCATATGGAATATGATGTCCATTACACAGAAGGAAACACTTCCCGCCAGCACTGCACCGAAAATACCCCAGACCAGCCTTGCGCTGTCACCTATGGCATAGAAGAGCAGCCAGCCACTCATGCCTGCCGCCAGAGAAACCATAACCTGCATCGGCAGTCTCACCGGCCGGCACTTAAGGCCCTGCTCCGCCAGCTCGGAAGGCCTCTTTTGATAAGCCAGAAAGGCAAGCCCTCCCAACGCCAACGCAATGAGCAAATTGATAAGACAGGGCCCCCAGAAGAAAATTTCGTTTCCTGCCCCTGCTTCAAAAGCTGCTGCCCGGCGATACAAAAGCATAATAGCCGAGACCAGGGGTGAAGCGTACGACACTCCCCGGTATCCGGTTGCCGCGTCGCTCACAAAGGTATCAAAATATTGCTCGCAAAACAGCCTGAACAAAAAGTAGACCGTAATAGCCCCCACACCCAGGCTTGTGGTGGTTACCATTGCGTTTAATATATTGCCGCACAGCATTACTGCCAGCAATGCCAGATGATAGACCAGCAGAAACGCCACCGTCAGCCCCAGCAGAGTAATAAGGGCGCTGACAATCAGGTCGCCGCCTGCAGGCCACAGGGAAACGATAAATCGCTCTTCCCCGTTCATCACCAGACCGCCCAGCCTGTTCCTCAGGCCCATCAGCCTTCCCAGCCCCAGGAACAGCGTAAGCCCCAGACAAAACAGAAAAGGTATGAACCAGATAAAAAAACCATTCAGCCAGTTTACCAGAAAAAGTGTCCTTCTTCTCACCGGAATGCTGTGATAGGTGTCCACCATGTTGCGGTGAAATACATAACGAAAACCGGAGAGCCCGACGATCAGTGCACCGCAAACCGCAATGATACCGCCGGAGATGATTACGGAGTAACTGAAGAATTCCGCTACACTTCTGGTCTGAACTGTCAGACTCTGCACCGTCACCCTCATCATCCGGCTGCCCTGCCCCGTACTGATCAGATAACAGACCGGAACAGCCAGCATATTTCCCAAAACGGACAGTACCAGCACCCAGATCTTATGTCTGAGATCCTCCCGCATCAATCTAAAAAAGCAATGCTTTGACGTCATAGCCCTTCACCTCCGTTTCGCTGATAAATATTTCTTCCAGGGATAACGGCAGCAGTTCATAAAAAACAGGATTTAAAAGCTCCATGAATTCTATAATGCCGTCCTTCTCCCCCCGGACTGTCACCATATACAAAGAACCTCTGTTGTCAATTGTCACCACATCAAGACTTCGACGGATCTTTTGCAGCATCTCTTCCTCTCGGATCACGCACTGCAGCTTATGGATATTCAGCTTCATGTCATCAATGTCCTTCTCCAGCAGAATCCCTCCCCTGTGAAGCAGCCCCACGAACTCGCAGATGTCCTCCAGCTCCCTCAAATTGTGGGAGGCTATCACCGGGGTTAGCCCTCTCTCGTCTATTTCCCGGACAAAGAGCCCCTTCACTGCCTGACGCATTACCGGATCCAGCCCGTCAAAGGTTTCATCACAGAGAAGATATTTTGCACCGCTGCAGATACCGCAGATCACGGACAGCTGCTTTTTCATTCCCTTGGAAAAGGTATTGATCTTTCTCGATTTTTCCAGGCCAAACTTCCCCATCAGATCCTTCCATTTCTCCCTGTCAAAAGCGGGATAGCAGGTTCTGTAAAGCTTGACCATATCTCCCGGCGTACCGCTCTTGAAAAAATACTGGTCATCGGAAATATAAAATATCTTTTCCTTAATGGCCGGATTGTCATACACCGGCTCCCCGTCAATCAGGATCTCCCCTGCTTCCGGCTTCAATACACCGCTCAACATTCTCATAAAGGTCGATTTCCCGGCACCGTTGGTTCCGATCAGGCCGAATACGTGCCCTTCCTCTATACGGGCATTTACATTGTCAATGGCCTTTATGTCGTCAAAGCTCTTGCTGATCTTCGTCACTTCAATCATGCCGCCCCTCCTCATATATCTGCTCAAGCAGTTCCATCATCTGCTCCTTCGTCAACCCGGCTTCTCTGGCTCCCTCCGTCACAAGCCGCCATTCCTCCAGCATCTTTTTCTTCTTACCCTCCCGCCATTCGCTTTCAGGTGCCACAAAGCTGCCCCTTCCGGATATGGTATATAGGTAGCCTTCCTTTTCCAACTGGTTATAAGCGCGCTGAATGGTATTGGGATTTACTGCCAGATCAACTCCCATAGCCCTGACGCTGGGCATCTTGGAATCGGTTTCAAGTGCCCCCCCCATGATGAGTTTTTCCAGTTTTTCCACAACCTGCTCATAGATCGGCCTTTTATCCCTGTAATCCAATAAAATCATGGGCCATCCGCTCCTTCCTGGAATATCTGTCAATCCTTCTCTTTTTCTAAGTCTTGTTGCCTAAGTGTATTATGGATTTAGAGTGTATTAACTCTCTTAATACACTTATAATATAATACGGGTGCGCTGCCCTGTCAACAATTAAATGGCACGATTCCCCTTATTGACAAGGCGCGTATCTGATAGTAAAGTTAAAAAGCGCGGTATAAAAGGCCTTTAGAATATCTTTGGAAATGGCGCAGACAATTGTTAAGAAATATGTGTTAGCGTATATTGCAGAAAATGAAGTATAAGGTGTTACGAAAATGAATCGCAAAAAAAGAATTCGCAGGTTTATGTTATATGCCCTGTTGTTTATCACAATTATGGGTCTGACCTTCTGGAATGTTTTCAGGGGACAGGATTTTCAGGGAATGCTGGCTGCTATAGGAGAAATGTCCGGATGGTACCTGCTCATGGCAGTTTTACTGGCTGTCTCCTTTGTGGCAATGGAAGGCATTATGATCTGGTATCTGCTGAGAGGTATTGGAGAAGGTCAGTCTTTATTCCGCTGTTTTTCCTATTCCTTTACCGGGTTTTTCTTTTCCGGAATCACTCCGTCCGCCAGCGGCGGACAGCCCATGCAGTTGTATTACATGAACAGAGACGGATGCTCTTTTTCCTCCTCTTTTGCCATCCTGATGATTATAGCGGTTTTTAACAAGTTCGTAATGGCTCTGCTGGGAATGGCAGTGCTGGTGCTTTGGAACAAGCCGCTGCACGCACATCTGGAAGGGTACTATGGCCTGTTCTGCCTGGGAGTAGTGCTGCATGTAGGATGGGTGATCATTCTGTTTCTAATCATGTTTCGTACTGCATGGATTAAGAAACTTTTATACCGGCTGGAAAATATCCCCGTACGTCTGAAACTGTGGAAGGAATCCGAAGCACGACGGGAAAAAATCGAGAGTTTCTTCTCCGGCTATCAGGAAACTGTCCGTTTCCTGCAGGAACACAAAAAGATGGTAGCGACAATCATAGGCGGTTCCTTCCTGCAAAGATGCTGCACCCTGATTTTAGTCTGCGCGGTATACCGGGGGCTGGGACTGTTGGGAACAGCATTGCCCAGTATTTTCTTACTGCAGGCATCCGTCTCCGTGGCAGTGGAGATGCTGCCGATCCCCGGCGCCCAGGGCGTCACGGAGGCCATGTACAGCAGCGTGTTTGGCGCTATCTTTCCCGGGCACTATCTTGTTGCTTCCATCTGTATCAGCAGGGGAATCAGCTTTTATCTGGTACTGATATTCGGCGGAATCTGTGCCCTTCTTCGCCTGTTTACCGAAAAAAAGAAAGAAGCCGAAAAGCCATAGCCGGCTTTCCGGTTTCTTTTATATTTGCACTCAATGGCACATATTGCGCACGACAGCGCACTTTTCATAGTCTCACCGGTATCATCACAAAAGCCCGGCCACCTTTCCGATCCAGTATCCCAGCCCCAGCAGCCAGCTTGCAAAAATGCCATACAGAATAACCGGCCCGGCAATGGTAAAAATCTTGCAGCCGATACCGAAGACCTGACCCTCTGCCTTATATTCAATAGCCGGAGCTGCCACACCGTTGGCAAACCCGGTAATAGGTACAAGCGCTCCCGCACCGCCCCATTTTACGATCTTCGGATAAATGCCGAAACCTGTAAGGATAACAGACAGCAGTACCAGAATCAGCGAGCACCAGCTTCCGGCGTCCTGTTTTTCCAGCCCCATTTGACCCGCACAGTTCAAAATAAACTGACCAATGCAGCAGATGATACCGCCTGTGACAAAGGCTTTCAGCATTTGAAGCCACAAATTATGAGTAGGTGTAACCTCCTTCACATACTTCTCATATTTCTTTTGCTGCTGTGACTCCTGTTCCTGTGTCTTTTTCTGTTCCTTTGTTTCTTCCATACTGATACCGCTCCTTTCCTGTAAAGCTTATGATCAGTATGTGCAGTTGTCTGCAGATTATACGAAACAGGCATCTTTTCTGTGCTTTATGCACATTTTACAGGCACCGCCTCCCGCTCATTGCCTGCGGGAGTAAATATCCCCGGCCTTATATATCTTCACAGCATCCAGAGCCTCTCTGGTCACAGCAAGATTGCAGGTACAACACTTGCCGTTCCCGGCGTCCGCACAGTTTACATAGCTTGGTCCACTGGCTGAAATAATGTATCCGCAGTCCCTGCAGTAGGTAATGTTCTGAATCAAGTGCCGCACACTGGTGCTGACCTGATAGGCATCTTCGATAACATTCCTGTTTTGCACATTCGTATGAGCAGCTTTTTCCGTATTTTCAAAAATCAATGTGTTGCACGCCAGACATCTTCCGTGCCTCTTTCCTTCCGCCGCACAGGCAGCCTCCTGATCGTTTACCCATTCTGTCACGGTGTGATTTGCCAAAGGACGCTCCTCCGTGATTTCAGCGCCGCATCTTTTACAAAGAAACACATCTCTGCCCGCCTCCGTGCAGGTCGATGCCTTTACTCTCACAGGCTTGTCGGTGTTTTCGTCATAATCATGCCCAGGCGCTGCAGCCTCTTCACTCACGGCCTGGCCGCACACGGTACAGTTATACTCGACAATGCTTCCTTGTGTGCATGTGGAAGGTACGATATACGCCACATATTGCGGCCTGGTATGAGCCGCCTTTATTTCTTCGCGCATCGTTTCCCTGCACTTCAATGTAGCAACCACATTGCCTGCCGCATCCGTATACGTGATTAAATCCTGACAGCAATACTCATTATAACCGTCCTCCACACAAGTTACCTCCAGAGAACTCACCTGGGCCCAAACATGAATATGCTCTGTCGCAAATGCTCCCGCAGACGTCACATTTGAAGCAGACTCATTTGAAACAGCGCTTTCCTTTACAGACGGGACTTCCGATACGGACGCTACCGCTGCAGAACTTTCTTCCTTAGGACTTTCCGCTATGGAATTTTCTGCATCAGAATTTTCCGCTGTTAAGTTTTCCCCGTCAGGTGTATTTGCATCAGACGTCTCCGCTGCCCCTGTACCGCGTCCCCCACTTCCCGCCAGGCTTTTGGAAACGGTAACTACAGCCTTCTTTACAATACCGTCACTGGTCCTGTTTTCTGTGATATAATACCGGGCAATAGCGGCATAATCATCTCCGCAGGACTCTCTTACATGAGGATTCTGCCCTGCATATGCGGCCAGATCAAACAAGACACCGGAGGTTCTTTTTTCCCTGATACCATAAATAAAATAATGATTTACATAAGCATTCCAGTCATCTCCGAAGGCAGCGTTCAAATCCGCATATGCCGCCCGATATGCCACTACGTCAAGAACAGGGCTCATAACACGCCCCTCTCCTGCACCGCGGGTCAGAAAATGCTTCAGAAGCGCCTCCTCGTCGTTTCCATACGCAGACTTCAAATCATTATACTTTCCCGCATAGAAATCGGCATCAAATATATCCTTCACCCCCGCCGCGGATACACGCAGAACATCCCCCGCCAGCATCACCACTATCAGCAAAAATGCAAAAATCGATTTCCCCCTCATAGTTATCCTCTCTGCCCTCGCCATTCCTACATTACTTTTATAGTACCATAATCACTTGAAAAAGAAAATATGAAAAACTGCGCAAGTTCAAACTAACACCGGCAAAAACAGAAGTCGCCCCCACCCGTAAAACGGGTGGCTCGGGACGCGGGCTCTAAGCCCGC
>CANPOY010000023.1 GCA_947575805.1 uncultured Lachnospiraceae bacterium | reverse complement strand
TCCATTTTTCGGAACACGAAAAACTCCAATGCCCTCAACGGGCTAAAGCCGTAACCGAAAAGCATACCCGCCATTACAGCCGGCAGCCGCTCTAAGCAGCGGGCCGCAGACTGCAATGGCGGGTATGCTTTGCAACGGGATTTCTCATCCCGTATTTTATCATTCCACCGACATTACATAATAGTAAATAGGCTGGCCGCCATACTGCAGCTCCACGTCACAGGAAGCGTTGGCCTCCTCCACCTGGCTTCGGAATGCCTCTGCATCTTCCTCCGTCACATCGCTGCCGTAATAAATACTGATCAGCTCGGATTCTTCCGTCACCATTTGGGCAATGGCAGCCTTGGCCACCTCGTTTACGGAGGTGCCGACAGAGAGAATCCCCTTGTCGCCAAGCCCCATATAATCTCCTTTTTTTATTTCCTTGTCGTCTATCACGGTATCCCGGACGGCATATGTCACCTGGGCGGTATGCACATTGGCAATCTCCCGGATCATATTCTCCTCATTCTCGTCTGCAGACAGCTCCGGCATAAAATTGATGATTGCCGTAATACCCTGGGGAATGGTCCTGGAAGGAATCACCAGCAGGTCCTTATCGGTGGTCAGCTCCGCCGCCTGATTAGCCGCCAGAATAATATTCTTATTGTTCGGCAGGATAAATATGGTCTTTGCGTTTACCTTGTCCACAGCGCTTAAAATATCGGCGGTACTGGGATTCATGGTCTGGCCGCCTTCGATGATATAGTCCACGCCCAGGCTCTTGAAGATTTCGCCAAGACCGTCACCGGCAGAAACGGCAATAAAGCCGTAGTCCTTCGGCGGCTCCGCTTTCTGCGCCTGTGTCTCCTTAAAAAGCTTTTCCTGGTGCTCCATACGCATATTGTCGATTTTGATATTGGAAAGTGCGCCGTACTTCAGGGCCTTCTGTATCGCCAGGCCGGGATCATTGGTATGTACGTGCACCTTGACAACGTCGTCATCCGTAACACATACAATGGAATCGCCGATAGATTCCAGATAAGCCTTGAAATCCATTTCCGCCTTGATGTTAAAGTTCCTGCTCAGCATAATGATAAATTCGGTGCAGTACCCGAAACGGATCTCCACCTCTTCCTTCGTTTCGGAAGCGGATCCTCTGCCGGCACGCTCATTGGAAGCCTCCGGGACAGTCAGATCGATCTCCTTGCCCAGAAATGCGTCAAGGGCGCCGGAAAGCACTTCCACCAGACCTTGACCGCCGGAGTCAACTACACCGGCCTGCTTTAACACGGGCAGCATCTCCGGTGTCTGGCTCAGTACATATCTTGCCTGTTCGATCACTGATGATATGAAAGTCTCCATATCCTCACAGCCCTCAGCCACCAGCTCCTTTGCCTTGTCAGCCACTCCTCTGGCAACCGTGAGGATCGTACCCTCCTTTGGCTTCATGACAGCTTTATAAGCAGTCTCCACCGCCTTGTCAAATGCCTCTGTAAGCACGGGTATGGTCATTACCTTTTCTGTTTTGATCCTTTTCGTAAATCCCCGAAAAAGCTGGGACAGGATCACCCCGGAATTTCCTCTCGCTCCGCGCAGGGAGCCGCCGGAGATTGCCTTGCAGAGAGACTCCATATCCGCCGAATCACCCAAAGCGGAAACCTCTCTTGCCGCAGACATTATGGTCATTGTCATATTGGTCCCCGTATCGCCGTCCGGAACGGGAAATACGTTCAGCTCGTTGATCCACTCTTTTTTGTTTTCCAGGCTTTTTGCAGCAGCTAAGAACATTTTGGAAAACATCTTAGCGTCGATTTCCTGTAAGCTCACGATAAAGTCCTCCTTAATCAATCACTCTGACACCGTCAACATAAATGTTGATTTTTTCGATTTCAATGCCGGTAAATTCCTCAACCTTGTATTTTACGCTGTCAATCAGATTATCTGCAACGGCGAGAATGCTCACGCCGTAAGATACAATGACATGAAAATCAAGGGTCAGCTTGTTATTGTTTAACGATACGCTGATACCCCGCGTCAGACTGTCCATTTTCAGGAGCCGGACAAGCCCGTCTTTCATGCTTACGCCTGCCATGCCCACAATGCCAAAGCATTCCACTGCAACACTGCCTGCATATTGGGCGATCACTTCATTGTCAATGATGATATTTCCCATATGAGTATTCATGGAAGAACCCTTCATATCTATAACCCTTCCTTTCCGGGCAATTTCAGACCCCAAAAGCCCATGGACATATATGTTATTTTAACAGCTTTCCCTGAAAAAGGAAACATTAAAAGCAAAAAAAATAAAAAAGTATTTTTTTGCTTGCTTTTCTTGTTCATTTCTGTTACTATATCAATGTTGTGAACTTACTTATATATCGAGGAGGTGTCAAAATGGCTAAGTGTGATATTTGTGGAAAAGGCGTTCATTTCGGTAATAATGTGAGCCATTCTCATAGAAGAAGCAATGCAATCTGGAAATCGAATGTTAAGAATGTAAAATGCAAGGTTAACGGCGGAGCTAAGAGAATGCACGTTTGCACCAGCTGCCTGAGGTCCGGCCGCGTGGAAAGAGCATAGTGTGGGAAGAATTTCTAACTGCTTATGACAGTTTACGCTTGCAGCAAAGTCTGTTTTGCGAAGAAATTCTAAGTCTTACGCTGAAAAATGCTTTTGGCGTTGATTTCCTGCGGTATCGGGTGTTTCACACTGCAAAATGAGATGCAGTAATTTGAGATTTTGATGTATAAAAAAGAACTTCCCGGGAAGTTCTTTTTTTATGCCTCTTCTTTTCTTCGGAGATATTCCTTATTAATCATCTGCACCAGCTCAGCGTCCCCGAACAGATTGTCCGGGTGGAAAATCTTAACCAGGTCACGATGCCTCTTACGGAGTGCAAGGGGATTGCTTACGCCGGCGAAGAGCCGTTTCACCGTTTCCTCCAAAAGGGATTCGCCCTCTGCGTACTGTATGCTTCTCTTCCGCTGCTGGGCCAGAACCTGTTTCTGCTTTTCCAGCGATTTCCTGTCCTCATCCAACTGCCGGAACCCGTCCTGAAGAATCGCCAGTTTTTTTTCAAAAAACAAGTTTTCTTCCCGTAAGCGTTTTTGTTCCTGGACCGTACGGCGGTTCAAATCTTCCATTTCCTTTCGAAACCGCACTCTTTCATCCAGAAACTTCTTTTGCGACTCGTCAAACTTTTCCCTCGATTCATCAAGCTCCTTCCGCACATTTTCCAGACGTATATTTTCCTGAAAGAGCCATAGCTTTGCTTCCCTGAGCTCGTCCGTTCCCACGGCGCCCGCTATCTCTTCCCAATCGATCATTTGCACTAACCTCCGATACGCATCAAAATTGCTAATCTCCGCAAAAGCAATTATATCCTATAAACAGTAACAGAGCGATTATGAGCAGTCCGATCAGACGATTACGGGTAATCAGCATCAGCAGCATCCCGATTGCAATCAAAAAAGCTCCAAGGCCAATCAGCTTTCTCATGTATGCCTTTTCCTGACAGCATTTCATTTTCTCACTCTAATATATGCAGAATCCGATTCCCGGATTCTTAATCAGCTTTGCGAATTTTTCGATTCCTCCGGGAACGCAATGTCAACCACCTGGGCATCGGACATTTCGTCCGTATCCTTCTCTTTGTCTTTTGACTTTGAGAATTTGTCCACGATGTCCGGAATCATATCCAGAATCTTGGTGACTGCGTCCTGATTCTTGATATTTACCAGCTTTGCAGATCCGTTTTTAATTACGAGAACCGCGCTTGGGGTCATTTTCCCGCCCAGTCCGCCCGCGCCGGAAGCGGAATTCTTCTGGCTGTTGCTGCCTGCGCCTGCACCGACGCCAAAGGATACATCCACAAGGGGAAGAATAATGGTATCCCCCACCTGCGTTGCCTCGCCGACTACCGTTTTTGTTGACAGTACCGTGTCCATTCCCTTTAAAAGCGCCTCGACTACTCCCTGAAAATTCTCTTTATCTGCCATTTTCTTTCCTCCCTGCTTTCATCTTTTTTAAAAACAATCTAAGCTTCTTATCCAGAAGCAGCTTCAGTACATTCCATGCGAGGGTCCAGAGTGTGATATGTCCCGACACGTCAAAATTTCCCTCTAAAATTGCCCGGTTAAAATCGGGCGTCAGGCAAACCTGTCTGCCGAGGACCGGCGAAAGCATCCCATATACCCCAAAGGCATACCCAGTGGTATCCGGGGCTCCCGTGCCAAAGAGTACATTAGCCCTGATATGCCTTGGGCGGATACTCTTTAGTATTTTCCCCAGTCTCAGCTTTACATGCTGCCACAGCAGCGCGGTATTTTTCTCGTGCAAAAGATCATTGTAATAGGTTATGTTTGCCCAAACCTCTTTAATTTTATCATATATCTTTAAAATTGTGTACTTTATCTTTTGGAATTTTTCCAAAATCGGTGTTAGGGGCCCGTCCGATTCCTCTCCACTCCCGGTCTCCGCATCTTCCCCGGCCTGGCCGGTATATTCTTCTGCCGCCGGAGCATCCACTGTGTTCTCAGACGGTTCCCTGTCTGCCTTTTCCTCTCTGTTCTCTGCAGCCTGAACGGTATGGCTGTCTGCTTCTGAACCTTCCTTACGCCCGGAGCTGCCTTCACCGCCCTCTTCTGCCTTTCCTTTCTTAATCTCCGCGTCCGTAAGGGTTTTCCATAGAAGCTTTATTGTCGGTTTCCCTGGTTCCGGATAAGTAAAGCGTACCCCGAACAGACCTAAAAGCCAGTCTGCCTTTGCGGCAATCCGCAAGTCCTTCGAAGTTTTCTCCCCTTTCACCCGATAGGTTACCGGCCAGAACAGTAAAAGTACCAGCAGCAACACAAGCATGCCCAGGAGGACGAGAAGAAGGATTCCGATTATAGATAAAATATGCAAAATTATTTCCGGCATAACAGATACTCCTTCAGAGCGCAGTCGCCTCTTTTTTCCAGGCATTCCAAAACCATCTGCTTTACCATGACCACGGCTTCGTAATGATTCCCGGCAATTCCCACCACATAGGGAGGGTTTTTGGCATAATATTTCTGTACCAGCTGCCTGGCGTTGTATATTTCAAGCTGATCGGAAGGATTCCTGGAAATGGCAATTAAAAAAACACCGGAGAGCAAAGGCTTGTTTTCCAGCTTTTTCTTTATTCTATCCAGTTTTTCCCTGTCAATACTTTCTCCCAGATACAGATCCGGATGGTAATTAAGCTTAACCGCCATATTCCAATTCCTTTTCTGTTAGTATAGCATAGAATCCGTTATTTGCAATCAGAAAATTGGCAACAGCTAAACCATGCAGAATTTACCTGTACAGAGGTTGACATTTTATCAAAATATTTTATACTGAAAAGAGAAGGATGAAGGGAGGACTACGGAAAGATGAAATCTGTGGCACGAATGGTTTTGGAACCCGGAATGGTGTTAGGCGAAGACGTGGAGTACTCAGGCGGTATATTGTTCCCGGCAGATACGGTATTGACGGAGGCTATGATCGAACGTCTGAAACGCTATTCCGTCATGTGCGTCACAGTAAAGGAGGGCATTGACTTTGCCACCACCCACTATGAGAAGATACGCTATGACGAATATTTCAAAATTTTTCAGAAAAAGCACGCCGAGAACCTGATTCGCTATAAGAAGCTTATGGTTTCCTTTGTTACAGGCGGAGTGCCGGTTGCCAGTGAAGATCTGCTTGCCATCTATGATGACATGTCGTCAACATACAACAGCGGCACTGTGCTGCTGGACTATCTTTATAACCTGATGCCCAACGAGGACGAGCTGACCTATACCCACTGTCTGAATTCCGCTCTGCTGGGCGGAACCTTTGCCAACTGGATGGAAATGAACCAACAGGATAAAGAGAACCTGATCCTTTCCTGCTTTTACTATGACATCGGCAAGCTGCGGCTGCCCTATGACCTGCTCTGGAAATCCGATAAGCTGAGTGAAGAGGAATATACGATGATAAAAAAGCACCCAGTCATCGGCTATGCCCTGTTGAATAACAGTAAGTCCCCTGTGGACCAGAGAGTAAAAAATGCCGTTATTATGCACCATGAGCGCATGGACGGCAGCGGCTATCCCTATCATATGAAGGGCTCCGGCATCGATGTTTTTGCAAGATATATCGCAATTATTGATACCTATATTGCCATGGCTTCTCCCCGTTCTTATCGCACTGCAATGACTCCCCTGCAGATACTGGACAACTTCCAGAAAAATTTGTCGATATATGACACGGAGCTTCTGCTCCCGCTGATGAATCGTATCGCGGACGCCCAATTGGGCACTACGGTACAGCTTTCAGACAATTCCGTATGGGATGTGTTTATGGTACATCCGGGCAGATACTCGCTGCCGGTTTTGAAAAACGCCGAAGAAAAAATACTGGATCTTTTGGAAAATCCCCAGCTTTCCATTGTTAAAAATTTATAATTCTGCAAATCACAAATCCAGGGCAGTCGAAGAGCTAAAAATATTTTCGGCTGCCCCATAAATTTTGCCTTTTTAATTCCAGATATTCCCCATAGGCTTTTTCCAGAATCCGCTTTTCATTTGAAAACTTAAGCAAATGGTAGGCTTCGTGGTATTTGTAATAACCTGCATCGACAAAATACTCCTCTTTCTGGGGCTTACTGTAGTAGCTGTCCGCCATCATCAAATACCAATGCACTTCCTTTTCTACGGTATCCTCCGGCACGGTAAAAGAATATTCGCTCTTTCCGATATATTTTATGATGACGGCCCTTGCCCCTGATTCCTCCAGCACTTCCCGCAGCGCGGTCTCCTTATATTCCTCACCCTCTTCTACCGTACCTTTGGGCAAGACCCATCCCTCATATTTATTCTTGTAATTCTTGTACAAAAGCAGTATCTTTCCACGAAATATCACCACACCACCGCAGCTTGTTGCTTCTATCATTGCAATTCCTCCTGACCGGTGTGCCTGTACACAACTAAAGTACAGTATAGCCCAAACCACTCGGAAGCGCAACCTTCATTTCATGATTTATATCGGAAAAACCATCTGCAGTTCCCAAGGTCACAGGACTCCGCGTTTTTCGTGTCCGGTGGTGTACTCCTCATATTGCGGCTGCTTTCCCAAAAAGAAGGTATCCAGAACCGCCCCTGTCTCCCTGAAATCTTCCACGGTAAAATCCAGCCGGAGGCGCACCCTGTCTCTCCATTTACTGATTTCACGGTGCAGGGAAAGGGGAACACTGTTATAAACGATATTGGTGCAGCGGGTACAGTCCCTCACCACAGGAAACCGCTTGCCGAAACGGTCGATCAGAATCGTACTGTCCCCGCTTCCCGGTCTGCACTGTCCTGCCGTACGCAGAATGCAGTTGGCGGTAATCATCATCGGAATCCGGCCGTAAACGGGTTTTTCAAATGGAAATCCACTGTTCGTAAGATGTCTCTGCTCCGCCGCTTTCAGCTCGTAAGGCAGGCAGAAGCTGTCAATATCCTCTCCAAGCTCCTCCGCCGCAGCCCGGTTCCAGGTATAGACAGAGGCGTCCAGATGCCAAAGCCCGTTCTTTGCCCTGTTCCTTAAAAAGCCAAAACCGTCCGCAGAACGGATCAGAAATCCGGAAAACAGCGTCCCGGCGCCACACAGGGCATACATGGTCTCCAGCCAGGGCTGATCCGGCTCTCTGAGAATATACGGCAGTGTAATCAGTAATGGACAGTAAGCTGTCAGCCGCCGGCAGTCCTCCTGATCTTCCTTCGCCAGGCTTCCGGCCAGGTAAACACACACGGGCTGTTGATCAGAATGCTCCTCCAGCCACCCCAGGAGTCCCGCCAGTTGATCCCTTGTAGACAGGGAGAGCGAAATACCCCGGGAAGGAATCCTTCCGGCCGCCGGGGATGTCCTGACAGAGCCCCCGCCAACCGGCAATGCTGCCGCGGCATCTCTACCGGCAACCACCGTTCCCGCCGCCTTTTCAGTCTCTTCCCGTTTTATATGTCCTGCAGATCCGGCGTTTCTTTCCAGCAACACCTCCTCCATCCGTCTTATTGCCTGCCTGCGCAGCTCGTTGATCTGCTTCAGGGGGTAAAAAATGTTAATGTCCATATCCACCAGGATTTCCTCTGCAAAGAAGGGGGTGTCCCTCAGTTTCCAAATCTGCTTCCGGATATTTTCCTCCGTGACGGGCTGATTTGCCGCCTTTTGGACCGGTTCTCCCGTGACAGTGACGCTGTACGGAGTGATGGCTGTCGGCCCGTCAGTTTCTGTCAGCTTATCATCTCCTGCCTGTCCGTTGCCGCCGGGCTGTTTCCCCAATCCTGCGGTGAGGGAGGCGGGCTTGCCTTCCCGAAAAACGGCATGCAGCGTTATGGGCAGCCGTTTCCTCTCCGCCAGGTACTTTTTGCTGATGTCCGCCAGCAGAGTCTCGTCACTGGCACTGTAAGCAGGGCTTTCCAGCGTAATCATTTCACTGCCGTTTTTCTTGAAATAATATCCGTCCTGCACCTGACTGCGGATATAAAGAGAAGTCAGAACGCGATAGTCTTCTTTTTCCATGGCAAACCGCTCCGCAGCTTCCCGTTCCCCGTACCGTTCCCTCATTTCATAATACCGGTCCATATACCTGCGGTACACGGCAGTGACTCCTGCTGCGTATTCCGGCTTCTTCATGCGTCCCTCGATCTTAAAGGAGTCAATCCCTGCCTGCATCAGCTCCGGAAGTGCTTTCAGCGTGCACATATCCTTCAGACTTAAAATATACTGCTCCCTGCCCTTCCGGCCGTTGATTTCGGCGGTATAGGGAAGTCTGCAGGGCTGGGCACAACGCCCCCGGTTGCCGCTCCTGCCGCCTAACATGCTGCTGAAAAGACACTGTCCGGAATAGCAGTAGCACATAGCCCCATGGATAAAAGTTTCCACCTCTACGTCCGCTGCCTGCCTGATCCTGCGGATTTCATTCAGACTAAGCTCTCTGGCAGGTACGATCCTGCTGGCTCCCATTTCTTTTAGCAGCCGGGCGCCGTTTTCACTGCAGAGGCTCATCTGGGTGCTGGCATGAAGCGCCAGGCCCGGAAAGGTCTGCCTTAACAGGCGCAAGGCGCCGAAATCCTGAACAATAACACCGTCCAGCCCGTTCTCATAAAAGGGCTGAATATGCCCGCACAGCTCTGCCGCTTCTTCTTCTTTCATCAGCGTGTTCACCGTAAGGTAAAGCTTGCATCCCATAATATGGCCGTAACGGATACACTCCGTGATTTCATCTTCTGTGAAATTTTCGGCATAGGCTCTTGCGCCGAAACGCCGGCTGCCCAGATAAACGGCGTCTGCACCGGCCTTTACTGCCCCGTAAAAGGCGGCCGGACTTCCGGCGGGAGCCAAAAGTTCTGCCTGTTTTCCTTTGTTTCCCATATCACTGTCCTGCCTTTCCCAACTTCGCGCTCCACCCATAGTTTTGTCAGACTTTATGGGTTCGTGCATCAAAAAGGCCGCCCCTGCCGGGACAGCCAAGCCTTACTTTTTCTTTAATTCCGTTTCCAGCCGCACCACCTTTTTGGCGCTCTCATTTATATCCTGTTGGAGCGTCTTCACCTGCTCTTCCGAGGTTTCCAGCTTGATCTGCGCGGAAATCAGTTCATGTTTTAAATCATACAGCTCCTTTTCTTTCGTCTGCAGCTCCTCTTCCAGAATGGTGATCTGCTTCTTGGCTTTAAAATAATCATCCGCAATGTTAAGCTGCAGCAGCACGCTCTGCTTGTCCATAGGCTGCCTTCGGAAACTGTCCACCTTGTTATATTCATTCAGTTTATTGTTTATGTAAGAAGCGACCTTCTGTAAATATTCCTCACTTTCGTATCCGCTGAGCGTCAGAACCTTACCGCCGATAATCACTTCTGTATCTGTTTTGGACGACATAAAATTACCCCTTTGATCTTGAAACCCTGTCTTGAGCTATATTATATATCAATATTGCCATACAGGCAAGCTAATCTTGAATTGATCTCACCTCTCATTATCCGGCCGACCTGCATTTCCATCGGTATAGCTATCCAAAAGCCCTACTGTTTCATTGGCCGGGCGGCCATACATATTGCAGCACTTATGAGAAACCTCTCCGCCGTCGCTTTTATTCTCGTCCATCTCCACACTCATGCGCACCACTCCCATCCGTGTCTCCTGGTCCAGATGCCTTAAAATATCCTCTATCAGCTTTTCTTCTTTCATCATCCCCTATCCTCCGTCTCCATGCCCTGGTGTAAATCCTGCTGACGAATGGGTCGTGACTTACAAATATGTTTCCACGGCTGCCACAGACGGCTTTCAACCTCCGGGGGATACACAATTGTAACCAAAGGATTCCCGTCAGCGTCATATTCGTATTCCTCCCGGTAAAAATCCGCTCTTCCGCCGGTACAGGAATAACCGACGTGACACTTGCCACTTCCGCCGTCATACTTATAATATTCCCATACCGACCAGGAAGCTATGTTTTTTCCGGAATCGTATTTAATTTCCCCGGTCTGATTCCCGTCTGCATCATACTCATATTCCTTCATCCAGCTCAGGCCTCCGTCCGGCAAATACTGGGTATCTTTCAGGACATTTCCGGCGCTGTCGTATGTGGTTTCCATCAGAAAATCCACACTTCCGTCAGGCGAATAGGACACATATGCGGTCAGATTGCCGTTGGTATCGTATGCCTTCTTTAAAAGACTCTTCAGATTGCCGCCGGCATCATACCACATTTCCCCGGTCTGATTCCCGTCAGCGTCATATTCGTATTCTGCACGGTTGTTCACACTGCCGTCGGCATGATAAGAGGTTGTCCCCGTCCGGTTCCCCCGAGAGTCATACTCATATTCATACCACAGGGAAATACCTCCGTCATGGCCGTAAGATATATATCGGATCCGGTTTCCGGCCGCGTCATAGGCATACTCGCTTTCCGACTGATATTCCTCATTTCCGTTATAGGTATTCGATAGACTCCGGATCACGTTTCCATTGGCATCATATTTTTTTTTCACCTCACACCGATAACCTATGTCATGGTCTATATACTTGATTTGCTTGCCGTCGGCGTCAAATTCGCTTTCTGTAACCAGGCTTCCGTCGCCCGAATAATTTAATTCCCGGATTCTGTTGCCATTGGCATCATATTCATACTCGAACCAGGACATCCTTCTTCCGTCAGTGCAGCAGGTAATATCCTTTGTTACGTTCCCTTCTGCATCATTCTCCCATTCCACCCACCCGAACAGGGATTCCTCCATGTTTTCATCGTTCCTCCAGGATAAACATTTGCCTGTTCTAGCAGCGGTATCATACGTCGTTTCACTCCGCACATAATGCAGTTTCCCGGTGGTGGAATATTCCGTATAACGAATCTTTTTCCCGGCGGCATCATATTCCGTCCGACTCAGCTTCACGATATTTCCCCCGGAATCATAATGTATGGTTTTGATTTCATTCCCGGCGGCATCATACTCCCTTTTGCACCGGCCGCCCTGATTTGTCTCCGCTGTTTTCTCCTCTTTGTAAGCCGGAGTTGTCCCTGTGCCGGCGGCCGCAAGCAGCGCAGCCGCCGAAAGAACAGCTGCCGCTTTGCCCAAGTTTCCCAACACCATCTATTCTTCTCCTCGTATCCGTGTTCCCGTTTCCCTGACGTAAGTATCATCCTTCTCTTCAGGAGCAACCGCCCGCCGGCCCCAGATGGTGCCGGGCCGTCTCTGTGGCTACCCTGCCCCGGGGAGTACGATTGATAAAGCCGTTCTTAATCAAATACGGCTCATACACATCCTCGATGGTACCTGCATCCTCGCCGATGGCCGCCGCCAGAGTATCCAGTCCCACCGGGCCTCCGTCAAATTTCCCGATAATAGTCTGCAGGATATTGCGGTCGATGTGATCCAGGCCCAGCTTGTCCACGTCCATCAGATCCAGCGCCGTCCTGGCTACCTCCTCCGTGATGATACCTTCGTATTTTACCTGGGCAAAGTCCCGTACACGCTTTAAAATGCGGTTGGCCAGCCTGGGAGTCCCCCGGCTTCTGCGGGCCATCTCCAGCGCTCCGCCGGGCTCAATTTCCACGTTTAAAACCCGGGCGGAATGCAGAATAATGGTCTGCAGCTCTTCCACCGTATAAAATTCCAGATGATAAATCATGCCGAAGCGATCTCTTAAAGGGGCTGTCAGCAGACCGGCCCTGGTAGTAGCGCCGACGAGAGTAAATCTCGGCAGCTCCAGCCGCACGGAGCGGGCGGTTGAACCCTTGCCGATCATAATGTCGATGCAATAATCCTCCATTGCGGGATACAGTACCTCCTCCACCTGACGGTTCAGTCGATGGATCTCGTCCACAAACAGCAGGTCCCCCTCCTCCAGGCCATTTAAAATGGCGGCAATCTCTCCCGGCTTCTCAATGGCAGGGCCGCTGGTCACCTTCAGATGGACACCCATTTCATTGGCAATGATTCCCGCGAGAGTCGTTTTCCCCAGACCGGGAGGACCGTAAAAAAGCACATGATCCAGAGAATCCCCCCGCTGCCTGGCGGCCTCAATATAGATTTTCAGATTTTCTTTCACCTTGGCCTGTCCGATATAATCGCTCAGGGTCTGGGGACGCAGGGAACCCTCAATCTTAATGTCTTCTTCCGTTATGTTGGTCTCAATCGTTCTCTTTACCGCCATGCTTCGAATTCCTTTACTATATCTAGAACATCTTTTTCAGGGCTGCCTTCAATACCGCGCCGGCATCCATGTCCTCTATGCCCTCCACGGCATTTACCGCCCTTGCACTCTCCGTCTGGCCGTATCCCAGGGAAACCAGGGCCTCAATGGCCTCCTTCTTCTGGGGCGTATCTGCCTTAAGCCCGGGATTAGCCGCCGTGGCAGCGATTTCCCGGTCAATCAGCACGTCGTCTATGGAAATCTTGTCCTTCAGATCCAGAATCACTCTCTGCGCCGTCTTGGAACCGATTCCCGGCGCTTTGGAAATAGCTTTGGCGTCCCCCGACATGATGGCATATCGAAGGTCATCCGCACCCATGACCGAAAGAATGGCAAGCCCACCCTTTGGTCCGATGCCGTTTACGGTAATCAGCTTCTTAAATATTTCCAGTTCGCTTCCGGAAAGGAAGCCGTAAAGCTGGAATGCGTCCTCCCTGACACAGGTATAGGTATAAAGCTTTACCGGCTCGCCGATTCCCGGAAGCCGGGACGCCGTATCCGGTGAGATATTTACATTGATCCCAAACCCGTTCACATCCACCACCGCATTATTTTCGCCAATATCTTCTAAAATTCCGTTTACATATGCTATCATACAAAGTTTACCCTTTTTTCCCAATCCGCCGAAAGCCTTCCTGCAGTCAACCGTCCGTGTCTCCCGGGCATAGAACCATCTGCCGTCAGTCTGCCCCTTCCGGAAAAAGACCCCTCTGCCGTCAGTCCGCTGCATTTCCGGCAGACCGCTTTAATAACCTGCGGTAGACCACTGTAAAGCAGATCAGATGTACCAGGAAGGTCAGTCCCCAGCTGATGGGATAGGATAGGTACAGGCATTCCAGTGTCCGGTGCTGCTGAAAGATCGTATAAATCCACACCACCCGAAACAGGCAGGCCCCCGTCAGCGACACGATCATGGGCATAACGGAATAGCCCATGCCCCGCAGCCCTCCTACCATCACATCCATCAAACCGCACAGAAAGTAAGGAATACAGATATATCCCATGCGCAGGATGCCATAGCCTATGACCTCACTGTCGGGAGAATAAAGCTTTAACAGCGTTCCGGCGCACAGATAGGCCCCGCTGCCCATGAGCAGCCCAACCACCGTTACAAAGCCAAGGCAGAGAAACAACGCCCTGGCCATCCTTTTATACTTTACGGCCCCGTAATTCTGGCCGCAGAAGCTGATGGACGCCTGATGAAAAGCGTTCATAGCAGTATAAACAAAGCCTTCCAGGTTGCTTCCGGCAGTATTTCCCGCCATGGCAATCTTGCCGAAGCCGTTCACCGAGGACTGGATCAGCACATTGGAAATGGAAAACAATGCACCCTGCAACCCTGCCGGAATGCCGATCTGTACCATCTTCACCAGCTTATCCTTCGCAATCCGCAGCCCCTTTAATTCCAGCCGATAGACGCTGTCGCTCTTGATCAGGCACCGGAGCACCAGCGCGGCAGATATGGCCTGGGAAATCACAGTGGCAGTGGCCACTCCGGCCACACCCATGTGAAACAAAATGACAAATATCAGATTCAGGATTACATTTACCACCCCGGCGATGGACAGATAATAGAGAGGGCGCCTGGTATCCCCCACCGCCCGCAGGACGGCTGCCCCGAAATTATAGGCCATCATAAAGGGCATCCCTGCAAAATAGATCCGCATGTAAAGCACGGAATGCCCGATCACATCCTCTGGGGTTCCCATCAGGGTCAGAGCCGGCTTTGAAAGGAAAAAGCCCACAAATATCAGGATAACGCCGCCGATTACGGAGGTGGCCACGGCAGTCTGTACCATGCTTTTGAGCTCTTCCGTCTGTCCTGCCCCGTAAAATCGGGCCACCAGCACATTGGCACCCACAGAAAGCCCAATGAACAGATTCACCAGCAGATTGGTCAGGGAGCTGGTGGATCCCACTGCCGCCAGGGCCTCGTTTCCGGCGAAGCGCCCGGCTACCGCAATGTCCGCCGCATTGAACAGAAGCTGCAGGATGCCGGAAAGCATCAGGGGAAAATAAAACAGAAGTATTTTCCCCGCCAGGGGGCCGCTGCACATATCGATCTCATACTTTTTTTCACCTGTCCGTGCGCTCACAGTTCTCATCTCCTATCGCTTCATGGTAACCTGGTAGTACGGGCCAGGCTATGCCAATACCGGTCCTCCACCATAAAATTACTTCCCGTTGATATAATTAACCAATCCCTCTGCGGCAATAATCTTCTGCATGAATTCAGGGAAAGCCTGGCCCTTGAAGGTGCTGCCCTTTGTGAGGTTGGAAATGATCCCTGTGTCAAAATTCACTTCCACCTGATCTCCCGCTTCAATTCCTCTTGCAGCCTCAGGACACTCTATGATGGGCAGCCCGATATTGATGGCGTTGCGATAGAAAATCCTGGCGAAGGTCTCGGCGATCACACAGCTGACCCCTGCCGCCTTAATGGCAATGGGGGCATGCTCTCTGGAGGAACCGCAGCCGAAATTCTTTTCCGCCACGATAATATCCCCCTTGTTCACCTTGCCAATAAAGTCCTTGTCAATGTCTTCCATGCAGTGTGCCGCAAGCTCCCCCGGATCGGAGGAGTTCAGATATCTGGCCGGAATGATCACATCCGTGTCAACATTGTCTCCATATTTAAAAACTGTTCCCTTTGCGTTATTCATAGCAAACCTCCCTGTCTCTTTTCCTTATACTTTCCCGCTCCTGTTACACTTCCATCCTGCCGGCTGAAGGCATCACAGCTCATCAGGTGCGGAAATCACGCCGGTAATTGCACTGGCAGCCGCCACGGCAGGACTGGCCAGATAGATTTCGGATGTGACATGTCCCATACGGCCCACAAAATTACGATTGGTGGTGGAGACACAGCGCTCCCCTTCAGCCAGGATTCCCATATAGCCGCCAAGACAGGGGCCGCAGGTAGGCGTACTGACAATCGCCCCTGCCTGGATAAAGGTCTTGAGCAGCCCTTCCTCCATGGCCTGCATGTAGATGGCCTGGGTAGCCGGAATCACAATACAGCGCATACCCTTTGCCACATGCCTGCCGTTTAAGACCTTCGCCGCGATTCTCAGATCATCCAGACGGCCGTTGGTACAGGAACCGATGACCACCTGATCGATCTTAATCTCATCCATGGCTCTGATCTCGTCTATGGTATGGGTGTTCTCCGGCAGATGGGGGAAAGCCACCGTAGGACGGAGGGCGCTCAGGTCGATGGTATATTCCTCGTCATAAACCGCGTCCGCATCCGCCTCATATATCTTATAAGGTCTTTGAGAATGCTTCTTCATATATTCCTCAGCCAGGGCGTCCACCGGGAAGATGCCGTTCTTTCCTCCCGCTTCAATGGCCATGTTGGCAATGGTGAAGCGGTCGTCCATGGACAGATTGGCGATTCCATCACCCACAAATTCCATGGATTTATATAATGCCCCGTCCACGCCGATCCTGCCGATGATATGTAAAATAATGTCCTTACCGCTGACGTATTCCGCCGGTTTCCCAACCAGATTGAATTGAATGGCTGCAGGCACCTTGAACCAGGCCTTGCCGGTAGCCATCCCCGCCGCCATGTCCGTGCTGCCTACCCCTGTGGAAAAGGCTCCCAGGGCGCCGTAGGTGCAGGTATGGGAATCCGCGCCGATGATCACGTCTCCCGCCACGGTCAGGCCTTTCTCGGGAAGCAGGGCATGTTCAATCCCCATCTCTCCCACTTCGAAATAATTTGTGATCTCATTTTTGCGTGCAAACTCCCGCACACATTTGCAGTGCTCTGCAGACTTTATATCCTTGTTGGGTACAAAGTGATCCGGTACCAGAGCAATTTTATCCTTGTCAAAAACACCCTGCACGGTAAACTTTTCCATCTCCTTAATGGCAACAGGGCTTGTAATATCATTGCCCAGCACCAGGTTCAGATTTGCCTCAATGAGCTGTCCGGCCTCTACCTGCGGCAGCCCTGCGGCAGCGGCAAGGATTTTCTGTGTCATTGTCATTCCCATATACTGTACCATACCTTTCTTTTAATGTATAAACGCCGGACGGCGCCGACGGACAGGGTTCAGGCCCTGTCAGCCGACGCCGTCTAATGACCATGATAGCACAAACGAGCGGATACTTCAAACACTTTCCCAACAAAAAACATACAGCCACCTCAGAAGAAAGATTTCAGATTGGGAGACCACTCAACTAATAAGCGCCACTATCTTGTGCTAAATGCGGTGAAAAGCCATAGGGCAACCAACATCCAGCTCATACGTGGAAAATTACAATTCCGGCAGCAGTTCATTCCGGCCGGTAAGCTTCCAGGTGGTAGTGACCTTGAACAGATCGCCGTCCACCTCCAGCACCAGTGTGCCGCCCTGAAGCTCCGTAAAGCTTCTGGCAATGGCCAGACCCAGCCCGGAGCCCTCCGTATTGCGGGAAGCATCCCCCCGGACAAACCTTTCTGTCAGATCCCCGGAATCTACTGTCAGCTCCTGGGCGGAAATATTTTTAAGGGTTATGACAACTGTGTCATCAATGCGGAAACCGTTTATATAGACCCTTGTACCCTTCATGGCATATTTTGCAACATTGCCGAAGAGGTTCTCATAAATGCGGTAAGTTTTCTGGCTGTCCAGCGAAAGCAGCACCCTTTCGTCCGTGAGATTCATTCTCAGCTCCAGCTGCGCCTCCTCCAGCTTATCGCTCATCTCAAAGGCCACCTGCTTTACCAGGTTCATAATATCCACATCCGCCAGATTTAAAGTAATGTTCTGAGAATTAGCCTTACTGACCTCAAAAAGATCCTCAATCAGAGCCTTAAGCCGCAGAGACTTTGTCTCCAGCACACTCATATATTCTCTGCGCTGTTCCTCGGTAATATTTTCTTCCTTTAACAGGTTCACATAAGTTATGATAGCTGTGAGAGGTGTTTTCAGGTCGTGTGACACGTTGGTGATCAGCTCCGCCTTCATCTTCTGGCTCTTGACCTCCTCATCCACCGCCTTCCGGAAACCGTTCTGGATTTTAGTCAGCTCAGGCTTAAAGGGTTCGAAGACACCGATGTCCTGCTGAATACTGACGTTTAAATCCCCCTCCGCCATTTCATTGGTGGCTTTCAGCAGAATACTGTAATTCTTCTGCAAGTTACTGATGTACTTTCTCAGGATAAGATACAGCAGCACGGAATAAATTACTGTCACCAGGAATCCGCCGTACCAAAGACTGCAGATAATAAACAGGATGACGGCATTGCAGATTACGATCCTGATCACCGTCCTGTTCGCCTTTTTGCTGACGCTCAGGTCCACATGCTCTGCCGCACGCCAGAGATTCAGTGCAGTCCTCCTGATAAACGGGAAAAAACGGTAGATCAGGCTTCGTTCTTTAATATAGCGTCTGATTCCCTTTCCCCTGAGGGCTCTGGCGCATACACCTACGTACCAGCCTCCCCAGAAGACACCGGTCTGAATGGCCAGACTGTAGACAAAGGTCAGCACATCGGCAAAATTTCTGGAAATGTCAAAATAATTCTGAGTGGCCTCGACGCCGGCCCCGCTGGTACAGAAGGCTATATAGGATGACGCATAAGAGAGCAGTCCTATGGTCAGAACCCCCACCCCTATCAACAGTTCCGCAGGAGGAGTAAACAACCTCTCCTCTTCCCAGGGCCTGGACTTAACCGGAATCGGCAGAAACACACCCTGCATCACTACCAGGAAAAGCAGCAGAAGCAAAACACCCGGATAAGCCGGCAGAGAGTATCCGTCACCGTCATAAGCGCGCACTACAAAACTGGTTAAGGACGTTCCGCCAAGTACCCAGCGTTCTATCCAAAAGTTACTGGCAGACCTTGCCTCTCCTCCTTCGGCCATCACTCCGTAAATAACAGTGCAATCCCTGGGAGGAACAATATTTCCGATCCTGCAGTAGTCATCCATATTCGATTCCAGCAGGGAGGTAAGGGTATTCTCACGAGTCACAATGTTGGCATTTTTTCTTGCCAGATCCTCGTTCTGACTGCAGACGTTTCCTATGGACACGTTGCCTGCCTCGTCGAACTGAAAGGTCATGAGAAAGTGATACTGGCTGTAATCCTCTTCAAAAAGATTCTCCGCCTGTTTTTCTGACATGTTTGTCAGATATTTTCCCGTGGTGTTATCCCGTATACAATAATGATAAAGACTGTTTAAATCCTTAAAGCTGTTTTCCAGTGCGTTAAAATATTCTTCCAGACGGTCGATCTCGAATAAAATCTCCTCTTTCTGCTCGTTGATCAGCTCGATGCCGTCCGACTGGTTGTCAAAGTTCTCGGTGATTGCCCCTTCTTCCTCTGCAGCCGCCAACAGATACTGATATTCCTCATCGAGCTGCAGATAGAGATCCCTGCAGTCGATGTGGGTGCCGTTCTGCATATTGTACAGATCCCCATAAAGCAGGTACACACTTTGGTAAAGCCATTCCATATTGTCGGTCTGCTCGAAAAAATTATCCTGCTGTAATTCGGCATCATTTCGAAATACGCCTAAAAACAGGATCACCACCGCAGACGCAACAAGACTGACCAACAGACCCCACAGTATCCAGGGAATACTTTTTTTCATAGTTTCCTCCCGTCAGTTTTGCTTATCAATTTTATAACCAACACCCCAGACCACCTTCAAATACTTGGGATTCTTGGGGTCAATCTCGATTTTCTCCCGGATGTTCCGCACATGCACCATGATAGTATCCGTGTTTACAGCCTTTTCGTTCCAGATTCTTTCGTATATCTCGTCGGCGGAAAATACTCTGCCGGGGTTCCTGATCAACAGGTGCACAATCTTAAATTCCATGGGGGTTAGCTTCACAGGCTCTCCGTCCACGGATACCTCCACGGTATCCTCGTTCAACTCCAGCCCGCCGATGGTGTAGACATGATCTCCGCCACCCTCCATATTCACTGCGTCCAGATATTTGGAGTATCTTCTCAGGTGGGAATTTACCCGGGCCAACAGCTCCAGCGGTGTAAAGGGTTTAGTCACGTAATCATCCGCTCCCATGTTCAGTCCCATGATCTTATCCACCTCCTCAGACTTGGCGGATAACATAATGACCGGGAATTCCTGTTCCATGGCCCGCAGCTTCATCAGCATGGTAATACCATCCATCACGGGCATCATAATGTCCACAATCGCCAGATGCAGTTCCTCCTGCTCTACCACCTTCAGGCCCTCCGCTCCGTTTGCGGCCTGAAAGACCTGATAACCTTGATTTCGCAGGTAAATTTCAACTCCCTCCCGAATCTCCTTATCGTCCTCCACTACTAAGATCTTATATTTTTGCTCCATTTTCTGGTCCCCTCATGTTGTTATTATGTCTGCAGAGCCAACGGCTGCCGGAAGCGGCCCCTCAACACTTCATTATAGACGCGGGCCGCCTCCAGTGCAACTGTTTCTTCCCGATAGCGCAGGCCCGAAGCGTAAGCACTTTCCGAAAGCCGTTTCCTGTCAAGCTTTCCTTCACAGAAGTCCAGCATCCGCTCCGCAAATTCATTTTGATCTTCCCCGGTTAAGACGCCGTTTATGCCGGTGTCCACCAGATCCTCCACCCCGGAAGCCCGCACCGCCAGGACAGGAGTCTTTCCGGCAAATGCCTCCAATATTACAATGCCCTGTGTCTCCGTTCTGGAAGCAAAGAGAAAAGCGTCCGCCGCCGCGAACCAGGCGGCAGTCTCCCCGTTGGGAAGCATTCCTGTGAAAACCGTCTCTTCCGCAATGTCCAGCTCTTTGCAAAGCCTTTCGTATCTTGCCCTGTCCGGCCCGTCTCCCACCAGCGCCATGCGGAATGGCCGTCTCCAGCGCTGCTTAAATTCCGCCAGACTCTCCAGCAGAAAGGCTACATTTTTTTCCGAGGCCATTCTGGATACCGTCAGGAAAAATGGCATGCCGCCCGGCGCATATTTCTCTCGGACTGCCTCTTTTTCTCCCTCTGTCACCCGGAAATTCCGCTCTTCAATTCCTGTGGGCAGAATTCCCAGCCTGTGCTCCGGCACCCTGCAGGTTTCTTTCAGATAATCCCTGATTCCTGCCGTGGGGGCAAAAACATAGTCACAGTGCCGCAGAAAGGTATGAAGATAAAAAGGCATCACTTTATCTACTTTACCCAGCCCCCTGGTATAACATTCCACATATTTTTCATAGCGGGTATGATAAGTAAATACCAGTGGAATACCGTATTTTTTTGAAAGCCAGACCGCCGTCCTGCCGATCAGCATGGGATGGTGCACATGGATTATATCAAATTTCTGCTTTTTAAATTCCGTTTCGATTCTTGCGTCAAAGGGATTCGGAAGCGCGATTCCTCCGATAAAACGTTTCATCAGGACTGCATAGCGGAACACGCCTTCCTCTTCTTCCGCTTCCTCAGAGGAAGGCGCAAAAACGGTCACCTGATGTCCCTGCTTCTCCAACCCGCATTTCAGCCGTTCTATGGAAATAGGAACGCCCCCCATAACAGGTTTATAATTATTTGTCATAAGTGCGATACGCATGTTTTTTCCTCCTCTATGCCACTCCCAACAGCTCAAACACTTGATCCCCCAGAAGATATCCGGCTCCCACAAAAACAAAATTCCAGAGAAAGATTCCGCAGACTGAGCTTACTACATACTTTGTCATATCCATCCTGACCACGCCGGCGGGAACGGAAATCAGCGTTCGCACCATGGGAAGAAGCTTTGCCAGGAATACGCCCACACATCCTTTTCTTCTGATCCAGTCCAGGGCCTTGTCCAGGGCATCCTTCTGTTTTGGAAAACGACGTGTGTATGCGTTCAGGAATACCTCGCCGCCCTTTCGGCCAAGCCCGTACAGCAGCAGGCTTCCCAGCAGTCCTGCCGCCACCGTTATCACCATGACCCAGAAGAAATGGATATTTCCCCGGGCCGCCATGATACCTGCCAGCGGCATGATGATGCCTGCGGGAAAGCCCGGCAGATTCAGGTACTCCAGAAAAACGATTACAAAGATGGCAACAGCGCCGTATTGGGTAAAGTATTGAGTTATTGTTTCCAGTTCCATAGTGATGTCCTCCTGATGAAACCCACTATAAGACCGAAACCTAAACATGTCTGACACAAAAAGGAAAAGAAATTCTAAAGAGACTTTAAGAAAAAAAGAAACCGCGCACCGGGAAAATCCGATGCGCGGACCGTAAACTTTAGTTGTTGATCAGCTTGTCCTCTTCGTTGTTCCAACTGTAAAGCTTTCTGATCTCCTCGCCCACCTTCTCCGAAGGATGCTCGGATGCCAGCTTTCTCATTGCCTTGAAGTGAACCTGCCTGCCTGCAGGAGACATATCCAGCAGGAACTCCTTGGCAAAGCTTCCGTCCTGAATGTCGCTCAGGATCTTCTTCATGGTCTTCTTGGTCTCCTCGGTGATCAGTTTGGGACCGGTAATATAGTCACCGTATTCCGCGGTGTTGGAGATCGAATATCTCATGCCGGCGAAGCCGCTCTGATAAATCAGGTCAACGATCAGCTTCATCTCATGGATACATTCGAAATAAGCATTTCTTTCATCATAACCCGCTTCCACCAGGGTCTCGAAGCCTGCCTGCATCAGCGCGCAAACACCACCGCACAGTACAGCCTGCTCTCCGAAGAGGTCAGTCTCGGTCTCGGTACGGAAGGTAGTCTCCAGCACGCCTGCTCTTGCGCCGCCGATGCCCAGGGCATAAGCAAGTGCCAGATCCTGTGCCTTCCCGGTAGCATCCTGTTCTACGGCGATCAGACAGGGAACACCCTTGCCTGCCTGATACTCGCTCCTCACGGTATGTCCGGGTCCCTTGGGTGCAATCATGGTAACATCAACATCTGCGGGAGGTACGATGCAGCCGAAATGAATGTTGAAGCCATGTGCGAACATCAGCATATTTCCAGCCTCCAGATTAGGCTCAATGTCATTTTTGTACAGATCCGCCTGCTTCTCATCGTTGATCAGGATCATGATAATGTCTGCCTTCTTTGCAGCTTCCGCCGCGGTGTACACCTCAAAACCCTGATTGACCGCCTTGTCCCAGGACCTTGATCCCTTGTAAAGACCGATGATCACATGGCAGCCTGAATCCTTCAGGTTCAGCGCATGGGCATGTCCCTGGCTTCCGTAACCGATAATTGCAATGGTCTTTCCTTCCAGCAGAGACAAATTACAATCTTCCTGATAAAAAATTTTTGCCATTTTCTTTTCCTCCCACATTCCTTATTTGTAATAAATGCCTATTTGTTATTTCGATTTACAATTTATACTTCTTTACCGGAAATGTCAATGATGAATTTTAAGCACATCAGCGTTTTTCCGTTACTCATCCAGATAAATAATATGCTCGGTGCCCCTGCCGAGACCGGCGATTCCGGTTCTGGCCAGCTCTAAAATACCGTACTCTTCCATCAGACGGATGAATGCCTCCACCTTCTGCTGATTGCCCGTCAGTTCGATCACCAGGCTTTCCAGCGCAAAGTCAATAATCTTGGCCCGGAAGGAGTCCACCACCGCGATCACGTCCTGACGCTGTTCTTTGGAAGCGTGCACCTTGATCAGGACAAGCTCACGATATACGCTTTCCTCCGGCTTCAGCTCATGAATATCCCTGACATCCACCAGTTTTTCCACCTGCTTTTCGATTTGCTCCAGGATCTCGTCATCCCCGGAAGCCACAATGGTAATCCTGGTAAATCTGGTATCCGCCGTCACGCCTGCCGTAATGCTCTCGATATTGTATCCACGTCTGGAAAATAGGCCGGAAATGCGGCTCAGCACGCCGGAGGTATTATCGACCAATAACTGAAATACTTTTTTCTGCATGAAATCACACCCCTTTTATAGATTTTATATTATGATTCTATTTTGTCTCGTCGTTCTCGCCGCACTTTGAAAGGGCCAGAGTCCCCGTCCGTGCCACCTCCACAATACTGATCGTCTGCAGGAGCGTGATCAGCGAACGCACACGCTCCGGAGCATCGCAGATCTGAAGCATCATGAAATGCTTTGACATATCCACGATCTCCACCGAATTCATACTCTCACAGACCTCAAGAATCTCCCGGCGGTTATTTTTATTATATTTCACCTTGATCAGCATCAGCTCTCTGGTGATACACTGCTGCTCCGAAAAGGTTTTGACCTTAATCACATCCAGCTTCTTGTTAAGCTGCTTTTCAATCTGTTCGATGGTGCGCTCGTCGCCGCTGCTGACAATGGTCATGCAGGACACTGCCGGATCGTCGGTCTCTCCCACCGCCAGACTGTCGATGTTAAAGCACCTCCTGGAAAAGAGTCCTGCCACCTTGCACAGCACACCGGAACGGTTTTCCACCAGAACGGAGTATATTCTTGTCTTCATCTTCATGATTCTCAATCCGCCTCCCCTCTATTTCACCAGATCCATGGGATCGATCAGACATTCCAGCAGGACGGATCTGTCACCCTGCAAAAATTCCCCGATGGTCTCGTCACAGCCCTTCATATTTTCCAGACGCAGAAACGGAATGCCATAGGCATCTGCCAGCTTCTCCAGATCCGGGCTGCCGGAAAGATCTACCACGGAATAATGATCCTTATAGGTATAATGCTGATACTCCCGCACCATGCCCAGATAATTATTCTTCAGCACTACGATCTTCACCGGGATGTCATGCTGGCGCATGGTGGCCAGTTCCATCATGGACATCTGAAAAGAACCGTCCCCGCAGACCGCCACCACCTGTCTGTCCGGCGCCGCCGCCTTTGCACCCATGGCCGCCGGAATGGAGTACCCCATGGTGCCCATGCCGCCTGAAGTCAGGAATTTTCCCTCCTTGACCCTTGCATAGCCGCAGGACCAGATCTGGTTCTGCCCCACATCCGCCACATAGACTCCTTTCTCATCCATCCTCTCGGACAGTCGGGTAATAAAAGCCGCCGGATCCACGAAATCGGGGTTGGGGCTGCGCCTGGGCATCATATTGATACGATACTGCTCCAGGATCTGCAGCCATTCGTCACAGCAGCACACAAATTCTTCCTTCGCAAAGTCACTGAAAATATGCTTCGCATCTCCCACCAGCGGAATGGTGGGCCCGGCATTTTTGCCGATTTCGGCCGGATCCACGTCAATGTGTACCAGCACCTTATCCCTGGTGATCAGATCCGGCTGGCTCACCGCCCGGTCCGCCACCCGCGCCCCCACCATGATCAGCAGGTCGGACTCATTCATGGCCCGATTGGCACAGGGCTTGCCGTTATTGCCCACCATACCGAAGTAGAGAGGATGATCCGTGGGCATGACACCGATTCCCATCATGGTGGAGACCACAGGCACCCTGTGCAGTTCTGCAAAGGACCTGAGCTCTTCTTCCGCCTGGCTCAGAAGTACTCCGCCGCCTGCGCAGATAATAGGTCTTTTCGCCTTTTCCAGCTCCCGGATTACCTTTTTAATCTGTACCGCATGTCCCTTAACAGTTGGCTTATAGGTACGCAGGGACACCGACTCCGGATATTTGAATTTGCTTACGGTGGCATTCTGGATGTCTATGGGAATGTCAATCAGTACCGGTCCCTTCCTGCCAGTGTTGGCAATGTGAAATGCCTCCTTAAAAATTCTTGGAATATCGTTTGCATTTTTTACCAGATAGCTGTATTTAACGAAGGATTCCACCGCTCCCGTGATGTCTGCCTCCTGAAATACGTCGCTGCCTAAAAGCTCACTGTTCACCTGGCCCGTAATACAGATCAGGGGGATGCTGTCCGCAAAAGCCGTGGCGATTCCCGTGATCACATTGGTGGCACCGGGACCTGACGTCACGGCACAGACTCCCGGCCTGTTGGTCATTCTGGCCATGCCGCTGGCCGCGTGGGCAGCGTTCTGCTCCGTGCGGATCAGAACCGTGCGAATCTCCGATTCCAGAATACTGTTATAAAAAGGACAGATAGCTACCCCCGGGTAACCGAACACGGTGGTTACCCCCTCCGCCTCAAGACATTTGATGATGGCATCTGCACCGTTCATGGTTTTTTCCTCCCTGTTGATTTCCTGTATCCCCGGCAACGTGGTTTCCGGCAAAAGCCGGGGCAAATGTTTATGACAACGGTTCCTTCTCCGTCAGCCGCCGGGCCAGCCTTACGGCTTCCGCAGCGTCCCGGGAATACCCGTCTGCACCGATTTCATCCGCATATTCCTGGGTAATAACCGCCCCGCCGATCATGATTTTCGCCGGAACTGCCTTCTCCCTGGCATATGCAACCACCTCCTGCATCCGCTGCATGGTAGTAGTCATCAGGGCAGACAGGGCAATGATTTCGGCTCTGTGCTCCAGAGCCGCTTCTATGATCCGCTCCTTCGGCACATCCTTCCCCAGGTCTATCACCTGAAACCCGTGGTTCTTTAGCATCAGGGCCACAAGATTCTTGCCAATATCGTGAATATCTCCTTCCACCGTGGCAATTACCACCACCGGCATATCCCTTTCCGCGCTTTCCTGCAGAAGCAGGGGTTCCAGTACCTCTATGGCGTTTTTCATAGCTTCGGCGCTGCCGATGAGCTGGGGTAGAAAATATTTGCCCCTGTCAAACAGCTCTCCCACTTCGTTGATCGCCGGCAGCAGAACCTCGTTTAACAGAGCAGACGGCTCTTCCCCCAGCTCCAGGGCCTCCCTGGTTATGGATGCAATCCCGTTTCTATTTCCCTTCATGACTGCATGATGCAGCCTTTGGCAGCTCTCGCTCCTTCCCGGGCTGCCGCCGGATGCAGACGCTTCTGCCTGAGAAACCTGTTTTGACGCTCCTGCCTGTCCGGCGCCGGATCCGTCAGTTTGTTCCGTTCCTGCTCTGGAGATCCCTGTGCCGGCCTCATCTGCCCGCGCTGCGACCGCCTGAGCCTGCCGGCTTCTCAGCAGCTCTTCCTTTGCCCTGTTCTTCTCGGCAAGGGTGTTGGTATACTCAATATAGCGGATGTCAGCCTCCTCCTTTGCCAGAAGCAGGTCCGTGGCCAGCGCGCAGCTGACCAGCAGCTCCTGGGAAGGATTGGCGATTGCCATGGTCAGCCCCTCCCTGACGGCAAGGGCCAGGAAAGCCGTATTCACATAGCTTCTCTCCGGCATACCGAAGGAAATGTTGGACAGTCCGCAGATCGTGGCCAGCCCCTTCTCCCTGCAGTAACGAATGGTTTCCAGAGTCTCAAGCGCCGCTTTTTTATTGGCTCCCACCGTGGCCACCAGCCCATCCGCCACCACATCTTCCATTTTCATTCCCAGGGCATATGCCCGTTCCAGAATGGTATCCGTAATCCGGATCTTTTCCTCTATATTTTCAGGCAGCCCGTTGTCCGATAAGGGCAGTAAAATAAACATAGCGCCATATTTTCTGACAATGGGCAGAAGCTTTTCGATCTTTTCCGTCTCCAGGGATACCGAGTTAACCAACGCCCTGCCGGGATAATGCCGCAGAGCCGCCTCCAGCACCTCCACATGGCTGGAATCCAGGGACAACGGCAGATCAGTAACGCCGGATATTTCCTCAATGACCCGCAGCATCATGGCCTTTTCATCAATACCGCCCATGCCCATATTCACATCCAGGATACATGCCCCGTCCTGTTCCTGCTCTTCGGCGAACTGAAGCACTTTATCGGTGACGCCCTCCCGCAGCTGAGCCTGCAGCAGCTTTTTTCCCGTGGGATTGATCCGTTCGCCCACAATCATGAAATTTCCGTCCAGACCGAACTCCAGGGTTCTCCGTTCCGAGGTCAGAAACCGCATCCCCGGCTTCCTTCGCTGAGCAGAATTCTTCGGCTTCCTGCCAAAGGCAGCCGAAAGCCTGCCGATAAACTCCGGCGTGGTTCCGCAGCAGCCTCCCAGCACGGTGGCTCCGGCCGCTGCCAGCTGTTCCATTTCCTTTGTGAAGGTTTCAGCATCCATTTCATAACAGGTACGCCCCTGCTCGTCCAAAAAAGGCATCCCCGCATTAGGCTTGGCTATAATGGGAATTCCTGCGGTAACCGCCGCCATGTCAGCCACTATCCCGCACATGGCTCCCGGTCCTGCGGAACAGTTCACGCCCACGGCACAGGCCCCAAGGCTCTCCAGCACCACGGCGGCAGTCCGGGCGTCCGTACCGTACAATGTCCTGCCGTCCCGCTCAAAGGTCATGGTCACCATCACAGGCAGCTCACAAACCTCCTTCGCGGCAATCAGTACGGCTCTGGCCTCTGCAAGGCTCATCATCGTTTCCGCCACCAGCAGATCCACCCCTGCATCCGCCAGGGCCAGGATCTGCTCCCTGTACACTGCAATCAGTTCTTCCAGCTCCATGTCCCCCATAGGGACAAGCTGGCGTCCCGTCATGGTCAGGTCACCAGCCACATAAACCCTGCGGTTCTTCGCCGATCCGGCAGCCTCTATCGAAATTGCCGTCAGTTCCCGGTTCATTTCCACCAGCCTGTCAGCCAGCCCGTATTCCGAAAGCTTCATCCGGTTGGCCGTAAAGGTTGGCGCATATATAATATCCGTTCCGGCAATCACATACTGCCTCTGCAGCTCAAGCATTACGTCCCTGTGCTCCAGGATCCACTGCTCCGGGCAGACGCCGGAAGGCATTCCTGCCCTCACCAGATTGGAACCTGTTGCCCCGTCCAGATACAGATATGATTTTGAAATTTTGATAAATTCATCCCGAGTCATACCGTTCCTCCAAGCTTTACCCCATTATTCCAACAGCGCAGGCTGTGTGAACTATTACCCATCATACCATAGAACGAATTGAACCGTAAAGTATATCTTGCTTATTAACATAAAATATGATAAATTTATGGATATAATGTCTGATGATAGACATGAACCGGAGGCTGAAATAAAAGTGAAAAAGAAAATTTTGATTCTGATTGCGGCAATCTTTGCCTCGGCCATGCTGACCGCATGCGGAGAAGACAGAGAGCTGACACAGTTTCGTAAAAGCATAGATGATTTCTGCGAGAAAGTCTCTCAGATTGACAGCGCCATGAACAATATAGACGCGGAAGCGGACAACGCTGTCTCGGAATTCCTCGGATATTTGGATGACCTGGATCTCATTTTCCAATCCTTTGCCAAAATGGATTTCCCGGCAGAATTTGATTATCTGGAGCAAACTGCAGACGAAGCCAGCAATTACATGACTACCGCAGTAGAAAACTACCACGAGGCCTACAGCAACGGATCTTACAATGAATACATTGCCGAGTACGCTTACGGTAATTACTCCAGAGCCTGCAAAAGGATACAGATTATCCTGAGCTTCCTCCGGGGAGAAACGCCTGACGACGTGGATATAATTACGGAACCGGAATGATACGGTTCCGTTTTTTACTGACATTTGGCAATAACCAGTTGGCAAAGCAAATCCCGCAAGAGTGCGCAGTACTCTTTTTACATCGAAATGTGGAATCCCAGCAGGAAGACATTTTTTACCACCCAGTTCAGAGCGATAATGACGATCCCCGCCCACAGATACCAGTAGTGGAATTTCCATCCCCTGATCTTTTTAACTCCTAATCTGTGCAGTCCCTGGGTCAGCAGGAACCCCATATAAATCAATGCAAAATACGGAATAAAGGGATGATACCAGAGAGCCCTCAGAATCTGCCCGTGCAGCAATGCCGACAATGCTCTCGTCCCGCCGCAGCCCGGGCAGTAAATGCCGAAAATCGTAAGAAAAAAACAGGGAACCTGCGGAAGGATATGCCTCAGGACATATTGATACAGCACTGCCAGGGCTCCCGCCGCTGCCAGTGCTGCCAATCCGATCCAAAACAGTTCGTCCTCCAGATCTTTCTGTAATGTTCTCATGCCGTTAATAAGGGAGGCTGTATCCCATATTATCGATTAATTCGGCAAAAGGACCCGAGCCCATCAGCCCCATGAAAATCATAGCAAAATAAGCTGTTGCCAGAATACCAAAAAGGATTGCAATAATAGAGCAGACTAAGCCGCCGATTCCAATGCCTGAACCCATGTTATTCTTGTTCCCCACCAATGCCAGAATCAGACCGATAATACCGCACAGAAGCCCGACTACTCCGTAACAGCAGCATCCGGGGATACCCAGAATACCCAGCACGAGACTGGCGATCTGCATTCCGTTGGCCTTTTTCGGCCCGTTATTCTCAGGCGGCGCCTGATACTGACTCACATTGGAGGTGTAGTCCTGATAATTTTGTTCGTCCATTCTTATCTCCCTTTCTATGTGTTTCCGTATGAGTAAAATTACTATACCGCATTTCAGAAGGATTTTCAATACAAAAATGTCATACAGTCATAAAATTTTGGCAATTGCCTCTGCGGGAAACCGTTTCTCCGGAAAGTCCGGAGTTCACGCAGCCAGACATCACATCTGATGAATATACATCCGCGCCGGCTCCGGTTCTCCGTCGCCCTGCACCAAGCACAGAAATTTCCAGCCGTAACGTTCATAAAACGACGTATGATCCGTCAGCAGATATAAGGTGCTGATACCCCTGTCCTTCATGTCTTTACAGACCGCATCCAGCAGCGTGCCGGCTATCCCCTGCCCTCTTTTTGCTTCCTCGGTGTAGACGGCACAGACATTCGGCGTGAGGTCCCTTCTGTCATGAAAATCATTCTCAATCACCCCCATGCCGCCGACGATCCGATTCTCTTCCACCGCCAGATACCATTGCGGCACGGCGCTTTCAGAAGTCAGGCAGGCTTCCATGCTCTCCCGATACGCTTCCAGCGGGATGCCCCATTTCTCATGAAACCACTGCGCCGCCCTTCCCATTAAGTCCGGTCTGTCCGCCAGACGGATGATCTCATATGTCATTTTCTTCCAGAATCCTCCCCGTCATATCTTTCTGTCTTCCACTATACTGCATTTTCCCTTAAAGTCAACCAGATAAAATTATTTTCCGAAAAGCTTTCACCATTGCCGGATCTCGGGTACTATATAGTCAAGAAGAGCAAAGCACGGGCCTGTGAGCACTACCGCTCTCTTAACCGAAACTGTCAACCGTCATATATCAGAGGGGATCATACCATGGACCAAAACCTGATCGTCGATTTTGCGCAGGAGAACATGAAGACAATTTATGCCTATGCCCTTTCCCGAGTCTCCAACAGGGAAGACGCGGAGGATCTGGCCGGAGAAATTCTGCTGGCACTGCTCTCCTGCGCTTCCCGGCTGCGGGACGAGGATGCCCTGTACGGATTTGTCTGGTCTGTGGCCGGGAACACTTACAAAAAATTCCTGCGCCAAAAGAAAAGGCAGCCTGTAGACCCTCTGTCCCGGGACGATCTGGAACAGCTGGCAGATCCGGAGGATTTCACGCTGGAACTGGAGCTGGAAGAAGAACGTCAGGAACAGCTGGCAAGACTGCGCAGGGAATTATCCCTCCTGTCCCGGGAATACCGGGAATGTACCCTGTGTTACTATTTCAAGGGGCTTTCCTGCCGGGAAACTGCCAGAATAATGGGAATTTCCCTGGATATGACCAAATATTACCTGTACAAAACCAGGAAACTATTGAAAGAAGGAATCGGAATGGAAAGAGAATACGGAACAAAGAGCTATCAGCCTGCTGCATTTACCTTTCAAACTCTGTTCTCCGGCAGCTACAACCGGGAATATGTGAACCTGTTCAACCGGCTGCTTCCCGGCAATATCCTGCTCAGCGCTTACTATAGCCCTGTGACCATCCGTGAGCTTGCGCTGGAGACCGGCATACCAACCGCTTATCTGGAGGATGAGGTAGCTCTGCTGGTAAAATACGGACTGCTGCATTTACTTCCCTCCCAAGCCGCACCCGACGAAGAAAAGTCCCGGGCCAAAGAGCCCGCTCCGTCCGGCAGAGACCGCTATCAGACCAATATGATCCTATATACAGAGGAATATATGCTGGAACTGTATGAAAAGCTGACACCTCTCTGTACCCGGCAGCTGACGGATATACTGTCTTCCATGCGTGGACAGCTCGCCGCTCTTAGGAAGATCGGTTTCAACGGTGCTGATCTGGAGGAAGAACGGCTGCTCTGGCCCCTGTTCTGGTTGGTGCTGCACCGGGGATATAATCTCTTAAATCAGCGTAACAGTGAACGATATTCTTATCAGGTGCTCTACGACCATGCTACAGGGATAAATGTGGGAATCGTCAATCATGCAGAAGAAAGTCCCTATAGTACCTATGGCTTTGCGGGATATTCCCGCATTGACGAAAACTACGCCGCCGCTTTTGCGGACTTCGGCATACTGCCTCCCAAAAACCGCTACCTGCAGCAAAATCTACAGACCGTCAGAGATGCTGTCTGCTCAGGCTCCGGGAAATATGTTTTCTTTAAAGGGACACAGCTGTCAGAGGTTGAGCATCTGCTGCAGCCTCAGATTCTGGCTATGGCCGATCTGTATGAGCAGATGATTTCCGTGGCGCAGGAACTGCTCCGGTCCCATGCCCCGGAAAGCGTGACGGGACTGGTTTCCAATATTGTCGGCAAGACCCTGTTCTTTGACACAGTGGGACTGCTGGGTAAATGTGCCGTGGACAGCGGCGCGTTGAAGCTGCCGGACACGGAATATCCCCTGGCTGTATTTATATATACAGCACAACCGGGAATCCTGACAGATAATCAATAAACCGGAGGGCACCTAAGGGTGCCCTCCGTAATTATTTCCATACTCACTCTTCTCTTTCATTCAATATTTTATTTTTAAAAAAATTATAAAATATATGTTAAAATTTCAGAAAACATGATATAATAAAACAGTAACTGCAAACCATTAATAATTTAGATGAATTATAATTTTATTGTAAAATCGTCTTCCACTAATCTTCCATTACTCTTACCTATTCGATTTCATGTTGTTTATCTATTTTATTAATCCAGCATACTAACGAAGAGATACTTCGTGCTAAAAGGAAAGGTGATTAGTATGGAAAAAATTTTAAAAGGAAAAAAGGAGAAGGATGACGGACGTTTCATCAGTATTGAGGTAAAAATTTCAAAGCGTTTTGGACAGGTTATCATGCTCTGCTGCATTATACTGGGGGTGGTCACCTCAATTCTAAGCTATATTTCTTCGATCAGCGCAGTATCGGAAACCATCAATGACACGTCTGATGTGGCGGCCAATTATGTTTCCGCCTCGCTGAAAGAATTCGTTGCAATTGCTTATGAAACGGGAAGTATTGCGCGACTTGCCGATCCCGGGAGACCGGTGGAGGAAAAGGCGGCTATTTTACAGCAGAGGATCAAGGATCACAACATGGAGGGCGCTTATCTTCTTGACAGCAACGGAATTGATATGATCACAGGGCAGGACTTTTCCGACAGGGACTACTTTAAGGAATGTATAAAAGGTAATACATATATTTCAACACCGGCCTACAGTGAAATAACACAAAATGTATCCTATGTAGTTGCGGCTCCTCTGTGGGAGGGCGGCATTCCCGGAACAAAATCTGTGGGTGCCGTTGTTTATGTTCCGAACGGCGAGTTTCTGAACGACATTATGCGTTCCATAAAAGTGGGAAAAGGCGGAACCGCTTTTATGCTGGATCATGAAGGTATTACGATTGCAGATGTCAATTCAGAGCTGGTAGGTATAGAGAACAGCATAGCGCTGGGCGATACGAATCCCCGTCTTAAGAAATACAGCAGCATCTGTAAAAAAATGGTTGCGGGAGAAAACGGCACAGGTACCTACAGCTATAACGGCAAGACAAAAGTGGTCGCATACTCTCCGGTTCCCGGGACAAACGGCTGGAGTATCGGTATCGCAGCAGTGAGAAATGAATTCTTAGGAAAGTTTTATATTGCACTGGTGTTTACCATAATCTTTGTCATCATCTTTACGGTGCTTGGCATTAAGAGCGGAGTGAAGCTGGGGAAAGCAGTTGCGGCGCCGTTAGGCAAGGCAGTGGACAGGCTGAAGCTCTTAGCAGAGGGAGATATTCACTCGGAGGTTCCCAGACCGACGGTAAATGACGAAACGGCAATACTGCTGAGCTGTATGTCCGAGACCATCAGTGACTTAAATAGGGTTATTTCCGATATCAGCAGCGATCTGGCGGAACTGGCAGACGGCAACTTTATGATTGACGTTGAAGATGATTATAAGGGGGACTTTTCCCAGATCAGCGAATCCTTCCGGGGAATTATTTCGTCTCTCAGCAAAGCACTGAGAGAAATCGACACCAATGCGGAAAGCGTCAGAAACGGTGCAACTGATCTGGCCGGTGCATCTCAGCTTTTGGCGGAAGGCGCCACGGATCAGGCAAGCGCGGTTGAAGAACTGACGGCAACAATGACGGATATTTCGGAAAGAATTCATGTCAATGCCGAAAATGCGGAAAAAGCCAGAAAAGTCGTGTCCGGCATGAATGATCAGGTGACGGAAAGCAACGTTCAGATGAAGCAGAGTACCGAAGCAATGGGCAGAATCCGGGAAGCCTCCGACAAGATTGCTGAAATCATCAGCAGTATTGAAGAAATAGCCTCCCAGACTAATCTGCTTGCACTCAATGCGTCTATTGAAGCCGCAAGGGCAGGGGAATCCGGAAAAGGCTTTGCAGTGGTTGCCACGCAAGTCGGTATTCTCTCCGAGCAAAGCAGCAATGCGGCGAAAAATACAAAGCAGCTGATCCAAAATGCAATACAGGCAGTGGAAGAAGGGACAAAGCTTGCAAATTCCACAGCCGAATCGCTGCTGCGGGTAGTTGCTAATGCAAAAACAGTGGGTGAAACAATTGATGAGATTGCTATTGCCTCCGAAGAACAGGCGGAAGCTACGGCGCAAGTCACAGCGGGCATTAATCAGATTTCTGAGGTTGTGGAGTCCAATTCAGCCACCTCTGAGGAAAGTGCGGCGGCATCCCAGGAGCTGTCAGCGCAGGCTGACATGCTGAAGGAATTAGTAGACAGATTTAAATATTGCTCATAAATCTCAGAGTTGCATTACAATCTAGCAGGAGGCTAACCATTAATTGATTAGCCTCCTACTAGATTACTCAGCCGTCAGACTATCGGTATCCGGCAGCTTCTTTCAGCATTGCCTCTATATCGGAAAAGGCGTCCGTCGTCCGAAGGGAGTCATAGAGGCTGTCCTGCAGATGCTCCAGCATCTCCATGGACATATTGGGGGAAGATCCATAATGGGGGATCTCATATGCGCGGTCCCGCAGCAGCAGACAGGTATAAGCTCCTCCCTTGGGATCAAAGCGGGTATCGTGTTCTAAAGCGAAATCCGCCGCTGTCTTCAGATGCTTTAGCGCTTCGTCAAAACGGCCGAGCCTGGCGAGTGTCCACGCCTGATATTCGTGGTTTTTTGAGAGCTGGCAGGAATAAAAACCGTAATTTTCGTCTTCAAACAAAATTTCCATGATCGAAAACCACTTTTCCCGCAGAAGTACCATCTCTTCATCGCTGTAAGGACGGGTGCCGTCCTCCAAGGGGGCGTTGTTATAGCAAAGTATCACATTAAGAGCATTTATGGTCCAGGTAAACTCCCCTTGTATATGATCAAAGCGTTTCCTGCCCATTTTGGCGCCGGAGTAGATATATCTCAACAGACTGTCCCGGTCACAGTATGCGCTAGGCATCCGTTCCGCAAGGGCAAGCGGTCGCTCTGTTTCTCCCGTCTCCGGATAGACAATGCAAAGCGTCTGAATGGTGGCATGTCGGATTTCATCCTCCGTGCAGATTTCAAGAATTCTTTCCCCGAGCCTGATGATCTCCCCGTTCATTTCCTCTCTGGCATCGTCCTCCAGCGTCAGCCGTTCATGAAATAGACTGTCTGCCAGCGCTTTCATCAGACGGCAGCTGTCGGGATACTCCTTAAGCATTGGACGCAACAACGCAGAGGCTTCCCGGTTATGTCCCCTGGAACAAAGGGCCTGGGCACTATCTATGGCAGACTGTATCACCTTCTCCTTTGCGCCTGTATTAATGCCAAGCAGCACATCCGCGCTGACCCCAAAGATATTGGCGAGAACCGGCAGCTGTCCGATGTCAGGCGCCGTTCTCCCGCATTCCCACTGCGACACGGCGCGGGAGGTAATTCCCAGATATTCTGCCAACTGCTCCTGCGTCATGTCCCGCTGCCTGCGTAAATTCCTGATCGTTGCCCCGATGGTCACTGTCGATATTTTGGAACCTGTAGATGATGTCGTCATTGATTTTCCTCCTTCAACGATTTGTTCTCTGTTGAAATAAGGATAACAAGCTGCAGGAAAAAAGAAAAGGAATCGTTTACAGACGGCAAGTATAGCGCCACTTTGATTTTCCTGTCCCGCTTTAAGCAGTCATTCCGCCATACTCTCAAACACATCCCCCTCCATACCGACAATCTCATCCATGGGGAGGGCCGTTCCGTCCTTCAGCAGAATCCTCCGCCGGTATCCGTCCACCTTTTGCACCCGTCCGCTCACAGATACGTAGGCCCCGCCAGCCTTTTTTTCATCCGGCCTGAAATAAATAACCGTTATCTCCGGCTCCAGGCCGGGACACTCATACATGGACTTAAGAAGCAGGGAGAGCCGCTGATCCAGCTTCTCCCTCTGCCCCTCATCCAATTCCACACGGGAATCGGTCAGCCGGGCAGTCTCCCTGACCGCATCCTCATGGCCGGTGAGGGCTGCAAAGGGCATAAACTGTGCGGCCCTGTCCTGTAGCGGCATCGGCGGATGACGCCTGGATATGGGATGGGATAGATGGAGAATATCGTCATACCTGCCCTGCTCACGCTCATCCTTCCTCATGCCTTGTGCCCTCCGATCTGGCGATTTCGCTCCATGGTGGTGGCTCCCTCCTGCAAATTCGTACCCTTTAATATAGCATTTTTACCATACTTCTTTTTCACTTCCAGCATGGCCTCCTGCAGCTTTCTCTCTTTGGTAAGCCGGGCCTTTTCCGCCTCCCGCTCCTGCTCCAGTGCCCCATAATCCGTGAACAGGTCGAGTTGCTCATATTCCCGGCTGTCCGCTTTCGCTGCCTCCCCCTCGTCCACCAGCCGGTTTGCGGCCACCGTCACCCGGCGCACGGTCAGGGAAGGGTCTACAATCCTGTCATACAGTTCCGTCACCGCATCCATAATTTTTTCCGTTGAAGAAGTCCTGCCTTCTAAGTTTGCGGTTCCATGGGCATGTTTGGGTATCTTCCTGCCGTAACGGTCCGTTGTCACTTCCCCCCGATATCCTGTCCGCTGCTTCAGATCCGTCAGGTTTTCCACGTCATAGCCTATGGTAAGCGTCATCTGGTCGGTTACCAGCCTTTTCTCCACCAGATCCAGCACCAGAAGCTCTGTCATCTCCCGGACAATCAGCTTTCCCCCTGCAAAATCATAAGGGTGCTGCAGGACCTGGCCGGAGCTGATACTGCTGGTCTCCGGCTTGTAAGCCTTAATCTGCTCCATGGTCACAGGTTCCCACCCCCAGGCATGGTCAATCAGAAGCTCCGCATTGACGCCGAACATCCGGTACAGCAGCTCCTCGTTATAAAAGTCCCTGTCCCCGCCCAGAGAACAACGCGCAATATCCCCCATGGTGAAAAGCCCCACTTCCGCCAGACGCTTCTGATAACCGCCTCCCACCCTCCAGAAGTCCGTAAGCGGCCGGTGATCCCATAAAAGCTGTCTGTAACGGAACTCGTCCAGCTCTCCGATCCTGACCCCGTTTTCATCCGGGGCCGTGTGCTTTGCCACAATATCCATAGCTACCTTGCAAAGATACAGGTTTGTACCGATTCCGGCCGTGGCAGTAATCCCTGTTGCGGAAAACACCTCCCGTATCATTTTCGCCGCCAGCTCCCTTGCCGTCATGCGGTAAGTGCCTAGATACTGTGTCACATCTAAAAACACCTCGTCAATGGAGTACACATGTATATCCTCCGGTGCAATATATCTAAGGTAGGTATGATAGATAATCGTGCTGTATTCCATGTAAACAGCCATTCGGGGCGTAGCAATGAGATAGGAAAGCTCCAGTTCCGGATGCTCCTTCAGTTCCGGCGCAAAGCAGGAAGAACCAGTAAACCGTCTGCCCGGCGCCCTGCCCAGCCTCTCACGGTTTACTTCCCTTACCCTCTGCACAACTTCAAACAGCCTGGCCCTGCCCGGAATCCCGTATGCTTTCAGAGAAGGGGACACTGCCAGACAAATCGTCTTTTCCGTCCGCTCCGCATCTGCCACTACCAGGTTGGCAGTAAGCGGGTCAAGCTGCCGCTCAACACATTCCACGGAAGCATAGAATGATTTCAGGTCAATTGCAATATAACTTCTCTCTTTTTCTGCCATAGCCATACCCTCAGATATTAAGTTATCGGTATTATACTGTATTTCATATAAAAAGCCATCCGGATCATGGGAAATCCCCGGATCCGGACGCTCTTCAATAATACTATCGCTTCCGTGCCTTGATTATGACTGCATTATTAATCAGTTTTGCCAATCCCGCCGAATAATATTTCCCTTCCTTGAAAATATCGGCCTCCTTTGGATCATAAACAGATTCCTCTACTACATGTTCGATAAGAAACCCATGATTTGCAAGGCAATTGAGGTAGGTTGACAGTTTCCAGTTGCAGAGGCGAAAGCAGGAGCCTTTTTTTTCTAAATCAATAACCCTCTCATCTACATAAGAACGACTGAGAACATAACGGCCATCCTCAGAATCTATGCACTGCATTAATGGATTATCCCATGAGAAAATAATCCGTCCGCCGGGTTTGAGATATTCGCCGATCAGCTTAATTGTCGTATCCGGATCCGCAGTCCAACCCAGCCCGTAAATAGAGAGTACCAGGTCAAAATAGCGAAGTGGAATGCCCGGATTTATCTCCATAGGCGAAACGAACAATTTCCCCTTCCAATCAGAATTTGCCAGAAGTTTTTCTGCTTTAGCGATACGTTCGGCTGAAATATCCAACCCCCATAATTCTTCTGCTCCCTGCTCTTTCAGCCACAATAGAGACTCCCCGCATCCACAACAGATTTCCAGTACCGTCTTGCCCCGCATATCTCCAAGCAAATGAAGCTGATCCTCTGCGGGCGTGTAAGGACCGTAATCCGGCAATAACGTTCCCCTCCAATTGCTTTTTGTTATCTCTGTCCAACTATAATTATTGATTCCCATCTGCTCTGCTGTTTCCCTGGGTATTTCCTGCTCATCCTGAACACCTGAAAATAAACTGTCTATAGAAACGCTAAAATAGTTTGCCAATTCTGGCAACAGGCCCAAATCCGGGTTTGCCTTACCCGTTTCCCATTTACTTACCGCCTGCGCAGATACCCCTAATGCTTCTGCCAGTTCTTCCTGCCCAACCCTGTGCCGATGGCGCAGTTGTTTAATAGTCATTCCAATATTTTGATTCATACAGCAATCCTCTTTTCAATATTTTGAAAGCTTTCTGAGTTATCATAGCAAATATTGTTATTACGTACAAGCGATTAGTTTTCAATACGGAACAACCTGTGGTTGATTTCTTTGCTGACAATTAGTCAAATTTCATTTCTGAATAAATGCTACTGCCTTTTTCAAATAATTTAAGGCAAGTTCTTCCTGTTCACTGCTTCTGCGCAGCAGTTCAATTATATAATTTCTTTTCTCCTTCAGAGAGTCTTTTGGAAATTAATGTAGCGTCCTGGATCAATTATATTATAAAAAAAGGGCAAATCAAACCATATCGCGACTTGATTTGCCCACAAAATTCTTTTTTTTGGTGTTTTACAAGAATTTGCAATCGTTTCTTCAGAAACGGTTTTCCTTCGCCGCTTCCTCAATCAGCACGGCCACAGCCACGGTAGCGCCCACCATGGGGTTGTTGCCCTTTGCATTTGGATGTCTTTCTATGTCCTTATACATCAAAATATTTCTCTCGATTTCCCCATATAATCAAGCATTTACCCACTTAAATATATTATTCTGTACCTATATGTATATAGATTTATTCAACTATTATTTCCTATACCGTAAACGTGAGGTAGACTTGAATGGTGGGTAACAATAACCTTCTGCCATATAACTTTTCCCTACCCAGCTTATAATATCTTCATTCCCACTATTCCTAAAAAGACAAACAAAATTTCATGATGCAAAGGCGCTTATACCATACATCCATGTGAAATCAGTTTTTGCTGCCGTTCCGTTAAACAACTATAATTCAAAACATCCATATCACTTCTCAAGTATTGACATGCGAAGTCCCTTATCTTGTTACTTCGTGCAATTTGTTCAAAAACAAATTTCCCTTTATCAAATTCCTCCCCATCAAAAAATCCCTTGATAAACCGCTCATCATTATTTCCGCTATGCAACAGTTCATCAATTAAAAATGCGCCTACAAATCCCCTGTTTTTTAGCTGCTCTTGAATATCCGCCGCATAGTCAAAAGGAGATTCACCGGTTTTCATGACAATAACAAGTTTTACATCCTGTTCTTCAACATTAAAAATATCATAATTCGTCATTGGCTGCTCTCCTTTCCACCAAATAATCATTGGCTATTACTCATAATATTCATCAATCAGTGCCAATGTTCTTTTTATAAGACTATGAGCCCCCTCAACATCCAAAAGTTTTGTTGTATCCAACGGATCTGTCGGATCATCCCAATGCGACAGCTCGTGTCTGTTATTCACAAAAAAAGTATAGCAATTCCCAATATACTTAGCCTGCTCCGTCGTTGCCGTTCCCATTCTTGCTGCGGACAACTTGTACTTTGCACCTGTTTTCTCAAACATATCATAATTATGTTCTTTTATATATTGCGCATTCGGAATAATATTTACCGCTTTCAATATCATCTTCAGATGCCCGTCAATCGCTCGTATAACTGGCTGCGCAAGGTAAGTCCCATCAAACATATCTCCCGTCAGCTTCAAATTGCATACTGCCTGATGCAGAGTGCGCGACATCTTTTCTGGCAATTTATCGTATGAATTTGGCATATAATACTGAAACTCTGAACGCACTTCATCCTTATTAATTTCAATATTATATGTATCTCTATATATCTGTGGTAATCTTTCAACTTCCACAAGTTCCGCCACATAAGCCACAAATGTCTCAAATAGCTTTTGGGGCTTTCCCTGCATCACCACTTTTTCTCCCCTGTCATAGTGTTTTATAACGATTTTTTCTCCTTTTCCCATCTTAATCGCGACAGAATGTCCATATGGATTAGGTTGATCTTCTTTTTGAAAATTATTCATGCTAAATTCATCCTGCATGATTTCAAGTATTCCTAATATATCAGACCATAAAATACCCTCTACTGTAAACCAAAATTCCCCTTTTTTTATTTTAGGAATCCCTTTCCCCTCCGTCAGAGCGGCCTTCGCCAATCGGTCAGCTTCCTCATTATATTTATTTCCCGTATGAGCTTCTATCTTCTGAAAAGTTACCTGAATTTTACTCGTGTTATCTTTCATAAAATCTGCATATTTCTTTGTCAAATTCGTCTTTGCTTTCCACTGGCCCGTAGCCCACATTTCTATTCCACTATAATCATAACAAATTTTTATTGAAGAATACCTATTTTCAATACACCATTTCACTGCAAACATCGCACCAAGCATTTCCCCGGTTACGTTTCTCGACGCAATAGATTCTGGATTATCCCCATTTCCCGATTCCCGGATAATTTCACCACTCGGCAGAATCATGATACAACCAAAAGCATACTTTCCTATCTTTTCATCAAAACTGCCATCTACATATGCAACCACACAGTTTCCCTCTTGTTCCTTTTCATCGACCAATGAAATCCCATCATCGGAAACAGCTTCTCCATCCAAGTATACCAAAGCCTCATCCTTTGTCGCAAAACTCTTATACTCTGCACCAGGATAACCATCTACAGAGGCTTTACATTCCTCCCATGTTTCAAAAATTCCTTCAACTTTTCCCTTTCTCACAGCATATACTTTCTTTTTCGCCATAGTACCCTCCAGAATTGATCACTTTATCACATTTTCGCAAGGAAATCAATGTTTTTAATCAAATTTTCATTTTCTTACAGAAACATATTGTAAATGTAGCATATTCCATAAAATTTTTCAACATCCTTTCACAATATTTAGTATATCTTTTCCATATTGCAGTTTGACTTCAATTTTTATATTTCCTTTTATTACATCAATGGACCTATGTCAATACTTTAGACAAAAAAAGCCAAAAGATTATGCGTCCCGACTAAAAGATGCTCTTTAGGCAAAGCAATACCATTATAAACCATGTCCAACGCAGGGGCTAGTAAACTGCGCACTTTTTTCTCAAAATTCATTCCCATTGTTCCGTTCTGGACAATATTTTCTTTTCAATGTTCAACCGATCGCTGGGCTTTGGCCGATAGGGTCATGATTCCGAGAGCCCATTATTTACACTCAAAAAAATATAATGAAAAGCCTCCCCAAGATTTCTCCAGAAGAGGCTTAAAACCATTGAAATTACTGCATTTATCGCTTAGAACTTCCCTTCCTTCGCCGCTTCCTCAATCAGCACGGCCACAGCCACGGTAGCGCCCACCATGGGGTTGTTGCCCATACCAATCAGGCCCATCATCTCAACGTGTGCGGGCACGGAAGAAGAACCTGCAAACTGTGCGTCAGAGTGCATGCGTCCCAGGGTATCCGTGAAACCGTAAGAAGCAGGGCCTGCCGCCATGTTGTCGGGATGCAGGGTACGTCCCGTACCGCCGCCGGAAGCAACGGAAAAATACTTCTTTCCTGCCTCGGTTCTCTCCTTCTTATAGGTGCCTGCAACAGGATGCTGGAATCTGGTGGGGTTGGTGGAGTTACCGGTGATGGAAACATCCACATTCTCCTTCCACATGATGGCAACGCCCTCGGGAACGCTGTTCGCGCCGTAGCAGTTTACCTTGGAACGAAGTCCCTCGGAATAAGGGATTCTCTCAATTTCCTTTACCTCATTGGTGTAAGGGTCATACTCGGTCTCCACGAAGGTAAAGCCGTTGATGCGGGAAATAATCTTTGCCGCATCCTTGCCAAGGCCGTTTAAGATAACCCTCAAAGGCTTCTGACGAACCTTGTTTGCCTTCTCAGCGATACCGATAGCGCCCTCTGCCGCTGCAAAGGACTCATGTCCTGCCAGGAAGCAGAAGCAATCCGTATCCTCCTCCAGGAGCATCTTGCCCAGATTACCGTGTCCCAGGCCAACCTTACGGGTATCCGCCACAGAACCGGGAATACAGAATGCCTGAAGTCCCTCACCGATGGCTGCGGCAGCCTCGGATGCCTTACGGCAGCCCTTCTTGATAGCGATAGCCGCGCCCACGGTATATGCCCAGCATGCGTTCTCAAAGCAGATGGGCTGAATCTTCTTCACCTGATCATATACGTCAAGACCTGCGTCTTTGGTAATCTTCTCGGCTTCTTCAATAGAG
>CANPOY010000022.1 GCA_947575805.1 uncultured Lachnospiraceae bacterium | reverse complement strand
TGGCATTGCCGTCCTTGGCATTGCCGTCCTTGGCATTGCCGTCCTTGGCATTGCCGTCCTTGGCATTGCCCATAAATATGTCAAGCAGATACAAATCAAACCTTATGTTCTTGTCTTCCATGTCCGCAAGAAGACTGTGCGCATCTAGATACACGCTTGCCTCATGTCCTCCCAGAAACCTTTTCAGGAGTGCGGCATCTTTCATACAGTCCTCACAGATTGTGATCCTCATAAGCATCCTTCCGCAATTTTGTCTATAGTCGGTTACTATTATATCACATACTTTTTACGGTTAAATATGTTAATTTTGGCAGCATATGTGTTAGTTTTGACTCTGTTTTTTACACACTCTTTTTTGCCTTTCATATTTCATGCAAAAGGCGCATGGTTCCTATACCACACGCCCTTATAAATCGCAATCGCTCGATTTCTATCTCCGCTCCCTGATTACGCGCAGTGCTTCCTCACTGATGGAGGGCGGCACCTCCCCCGGTCTTGCCAGGTAATAGCCCTGGAGTAAGTCTACACCCAGCTCCAGCGACTTTCCAAGCTCTTCCTCCGTCTCCAGACCTTCAGCTATGATCAGCATCCCCCGCTTATGACCATACTCCACAATATTTCTGATGATCTGCTGCTTATTCGTATCCTTATCCACATTCTGCACAATGCTGATGTCTACCTTGACAAATTTAGGCTGAAGCTCCAGAAGGTTGATCTCACTGTTATAACCGCTGCCGTAATCGTCCAGCGCAAACATACCGGAGAAATCCTCCACACTGCTTTTCTTTTTTATCAGCTCCATATCCATGTGCTCCGCCTCCGTGATCTCTATCACAATACGGCTCTGGAGCTCGTGAAACAGCTCATGATACTGCTTCTCCTCTTCGTCCGTCATACACTCGTTTGCAATGGAATTGATAAACAGCAGTGCTTCCGGCGAAACCGCTCCCCGCTCCAGCAGCGCCCGATAACACTCCGTGGCACGAAACAGCGTAATCCTCTCGATGTCGTGCATATGTCCTTCTTCCTTCGCAAGGGCAATCACCGTCTCCGGCGAACGCAGCGCAGGATAATTTACCCGCATCAATGCTTCATACGCGTATACTTTTCCGCCGGCACTTTCAAAGATCGGCTGGAAGAAGTAATTTATGTCCTGATTTGCCAGCATATGATGAAATTCCAGCTTACTCTGATTACGGAGCAGATGCTTTTGATAGACCTCCGCTTCGAACTCCCTGTACCGTCCCTTTTGGGACTGCTTGACCTGATACATGGCGAAATCGGCGTATTTCATTAATTCCGATAAATCCACGCTGTCTTCCGGATACCATGCAATGCCTCCGGAAGCGCTCAGACCCATATTGTCACCATTGGGCAGCACAAACTCTACCTCATGGATTGCCCGATAAAGAACCTCCACCTTTTCCCTGATGGCATCCCTGCTGTCATACCCGTATAAAAGCAGGATAAACTCATCTCCCGACATCCGGGCACACAAAGTGCCCTCCGGCGTATTTTCCACAAAGCATTTTCCTGCCGTCTGTATGTACAAATCGCCGAAATTGTGGCCAAACCTATCGTTGGTGGTCTTCAGGTTATCCAGGTCTATCATCAAAAGGCCCGCGTGCTTCAGCAGCTCCGGTTTCATGAACAGGCGGTCAGCCTCCCTCCTGAAGCCTCTTCTGGCGTAAAGCTTCGTCAGATTATCACTGTCCCGCTCATGCTCGATCTGCAGCTTTTCAAGTGTAGAAGCCGTGACATCCTCAATCACGCCGACCAGCCGCCCGTCTTCTTCCATATGCTTCGAACGCAGATAACGTATTCCTCCGTCCGGCTGGGGAACACTGTAGACATTGCTGCCATCCTCCCCTTCCGTATGCTCCAGCGTCTGCCTCAGCTTCTCCTGCAATGCCAGAAACTCCTCTGGAGACAGACTGCCGCTATTTACCTCCGGCATTCCCAGCAGGGGATAATAATTGTCCGTCACAAAGACGCTGTCCGCCCCCTGCTGCAGTTCATACCCCGCCAGTTCCACGCTGACCATATCCATGATGCTGAGCAGACGGGTGGAAGATTCCACCACCTCCCGTCCCAGACGGGAAATAGACTCCGCAAACTTATCAATCTCCCGGATACCCGTAGCAGGCAGATCAGGCAAACGATTATCCGACTGTGCTTTTTCCACCTCACCTGACAGCTTCTGAATGGGCTTTGAAATACGATAACTGGCAAACAGAATTCCCACCAGGCCCACGCTGAAGGTCAGCACCGCCATGATAAACAGCAGCCTCTGCATCTGTCTGGAAAAGGCGAACAACTGCTGTTTGGGGGCAATTCCCAGCAGATACCATTTGTCTCCGTCAAAGGGTGCATTGTTGCTGTAAGTTACCAGCCGCTTTGCGGCCCCGTAATAATTTCCAGAGGCATCCTGGGCAACGCCGTCCTCCAACAGGACAAACTGCATTTGCTCCGTTTCCTGCAGGCTTAGCCTGTTGCCGGAGACCACGATGGGCTTCAGCTCCCTTCCCTCCCCGGATGCCACGGCAAGCAGATAGGAACCCTGTTGATTATCCAAAAGCTCTGTTTCCGGCAGAAGCGAGCATACATAATCCGTCAGCAGCTCAATTCCCAGCACGCCGTATACCGTTCCGTCTTCCAGTATCAAAGGAACGGAATAGGCAATCGCCCTGCGGTCGTCTCCGTCCAGACTGTAGGTCTCTGTGGTCCAATAGCCGTAATCTTTTTCCTTCAATCGCCTATCATCCTCGTATGCCACCCGATACGGCTTTTGAAAAAAATCCTGCTCTCTGTCAGCCTGCCTGGAGTAGCCCGGCTGCCAGCCGGAATCCGTGGCAATATATCCGGATCTGACCAGATCCGCCGGGGCACGCTCCCACAGCAGGTCTGCGTTTCTTTCCGAAGGAGTGGATGTAGGATCCAGGTCTCTGAGATAGATGCCCTGAATTGTATCGGACATGGCATTCTCCGGCTCCCCGGTATAGAACATCACAAAAATGCCGGAAACCTTTTTATGATACATAGTATCAATCAGCTCCGGCGTAATCTCCTTCAGCACCTCCAGGCAGCCGTCGTTGTCCTCATTTAAATCCGCCGGCGTAAGCCCTCCGGCCTCCAGCCGCTCCTGTACCGCTGCGTCAATCTCCGCGGACAGCATATCCAGGTTCGACCAGTTGTCTATAATCTCATTTAATAAATAGTTTCCTCTGTTTTCCGTCTGCTGGGCCAGCATGTCCGTAGCATTTTCATTCAGCTTTCCTATCACACCCCCGAACAGGATCGCCCCCAGCATAAATATCATTTCAAACGCAAGTACGCTCAGAAGTGGTATCAACAATTCTCGAAATATGGTTTTTTCCCTCTTCTTCACAACCCGTTTTCCTCCTTTGTAAGGTACACTGTTCCACGCTAGCCTTCTTGATTCCGCTCTGCGGAATGCTTTCCACGCTATTTGCCCTCGAACTCCTGAAGCCTCTTAAGCGTTTCCTCATACCAGACGTCAAAGCACGCGTCGGTGCAGAATTCGGCCGATGCCTCTTCCAGGCTTTGCCCCGAAGCCAACCGTTCCACTACGGTCCCCCGGTCCTCCACCGCACGGTCACTCATGGCATACTCCAAAATATTGCGGGCTTTTGCTCCGTTTTCAAAGGCCTCTGTGGTATAGGTGGTATTCCCGTTTACCATATCCACTGCTGCTTCCAATGTTTTCTCCATCTTCCGGCTGATCTCAACGCCGCTGTTTAAAATAGCCGCCTTATCATTGGCTGTCTTCTTCACCGGAAGATAACCGGAACGCACGGAAAAGGCAATATTCTGTTCATCCGCCGTAAACCACTTCAAAAATTCCACGGAGGCATAGATCTCTGCCTCACTGCCCGCCGTTACGGCCATACCCGCGCCCTGCTGCACTGCATAGGCTTCTCCGCCTGCAAAGCCGGGACAGGGAAGTACTTCCATCTCGATGGAATAGCTTTCTCCGTCACTGCCGTTCACGGTATCAGGAAAGAAGGAGGCGCTGGACGAAGATCCCACATAACAAATTACATTTCCCGTCTTTATGTCATCGCTGCGGAAACGCCCCGTGGCAGCAAAATATCCTTTTACAAAAGGAATATAGTAATTGTCCCACAGCTTCCTGACCGTATCCTTGTCGAAATTCAAGATCATCTTACCGTCCGTCACCTGAAAGATTTCCGTCCCCAGCTGCATACTGCCAATCAGCATGTAATTCGCCATGGCATCTCTGCCGTACAGCGCCTTGCCGTCGTCCGCCACATCCGGCGTCTTTGCATCCGTCCACTCATAGTAAGCCTGAGCTGTCCTTACCAGCCCCTCTATATCCGCCAGATCCCCATAGGATGCTCCTGTTTCCGCTGCAAAAACGTCCCAGTCCGTCTTGTTGAGCACCAGCACCTCCGTGGACTTTGCCATGGGAAATATTTTGATTTCTCCCCGGCCGCCGAAATCGCCTTCCTTAATATAACTGTCTATGTATGCCGAAATCTCTTCATCGGTCAGATACTTCTTAATATCTGCAATTCCCCCAAGCTGATCCGCCGCATACGCCGTATCCGCATATGCCATAAAAATGTTCGGCACCTCTGCCGCCCCCACTTCCCCCTTAAGCGAGGCCATTACGTTTGTCTCCAGATCATTTACCGATCCCTGGCTGCTGCCCCTGACAATAATTCCCTTTTGCTTACCCACGGTTTCGTTAAACTCTTTTACCAATCCGTCAAACGCAGTGAGCTGATCTCCGTTATAATAGTTCCAAACCTCAATTGTCACGGGATTCCCTGGATCCAGCGGCGTTTTTCCGCTTCCTCCGCAGCCCGTCATTACCGCCGTCATCGCCAGTGCGGCGCAAAACGCCGCCGTCCTCTTTTGTTTCATAAAAAAATCATTCCCTTTCCATTTCCTGTAAATTTTCACAGATATACCCGCAATTTTCCTATCATTATAGCAGATATAGCCCTTGCACACAAGCCATTCAAACCCATCGGCACGACAAACCCAAAATGGATGGAAATCATAGAGAATAGCCGCCGCATAAAATAATAAGGCACAATTTAAAGGGTATCCTTATCATTGTACCTTCTGCCACACCTGCCAACGCAGACACATGGGAGCAGATTGCCGATTTTGCCCTGTGGAATGAGGACTGCCGGAAATATCTTACATCGCCATTTACGGAAACTTATACTGACGTACCCCATAAATATAAAATATATTCATCAATAGTTTCCAAACATAAAGTGATATCATTCCATTTAGGCGGGATAACATTTACTGCCATGATTGTTGGTCCATATAAAATATCTACACACTGATTCATCTCTTCCAAACGTGATTTCATCCACGCTATATCATCATCAGAGGCAGGTAAGTTAGTGCGATTTTTATACATCTCAATCCAGTTATCGCAGAACCTCTCGTCTGACTGCAAAAAATTTAAAGCCTCCGTTATAAAGTCATCCATTGATGAGTATATCTTTTTAGGGGCTGCAACAAATATAATATTCTGTTCTGAAGCCTTTGCATTAAAACAAAGATTTCCAAAGTCAATCGCAATCATTGAATCAACTCCTCCCATCAATGTCCAACATCCCCATGCCTGCCGAACGCGGTCCGCCCCTCTTTCTTTTCCTTTCGACAGGAACCGATCCGCATTTTCTAGGATCTAAGGTCTATTATAGGCAATATGGGAAAGAGGCGCAACCATAAATTCGACTCCTGCAGGTGGTGGAATTAAAATATGAAGACGGTTTGAAATTAATCTATTTCAATAGGGGTGGAACGAAGAGCGACGGACCAAAAATTTGGACTCTGCTACAGTATTTACAGCCCAGTGCCGCCGACAAAGTCACAAACGGATCCGCAAAAGAACTGTACCGCTGTGGGAATTTCCAGTGAAGAAGATGTACAGGCGCCTGGTCTCGCTGAAATGAAGCCGCACAATACAAGTCGTTTTCCCCATCTTTCTTACAACTTTTCAGAAAGTTCCTCCACATGCACATAAAGCCAGTCAAGCAGTTTTTGTATCAGCATTGCAATCGGCCGGTATTTTTCCGCAATAGATGCAAGTTCGTTGGGGCGGCAGAGTTTCACTCTCGATATACTCCTGAACCGTAAATTGAAACTCCGGCGTCCTTATGACATACCTTCCGTCTCTGCTTTTAAGAAATCTTGCTACTTTATGACCATGGTTATAAAGGTAATCGGTAACAAATTACCGGCTCAGATCCTCGTCGGAGCCCACCACATCCATGTCAATTCCCTGCTTCAGGAATTCCCGGAATATCCTTTATATTGTGCCGTACATTTCTATGTCGGCGGCTATCCTCTATAATTTGCGTCCATTCCAGTAACTGTTCCATATCCATCCCTCCGTTTTTATTTCCATTATAACGAACAATGGATACTTTTTTCACAATTTATTTATTCATGCGTTTGTCGTGCCCCATCGGTGTCCTTGTATTTCCCGTTCATATTTTATTAACAATTCATTCAAGTTTTTTTAAATTAAACATCATTCTTTAGACATTTTCTTATCCTATACTAAGACCATAAGATAAAGCAAGGGCAAGCCAATCACAGTTACCTGTTTACTAAATAACTTTTTCATAATAAGTGCCAAGGAACTTTGTTCCTTGGCATCCTCCCTTTTCAGGGGTATTTACGCTATCTTTCAATGTCGTACACGCTTCTCGCCTTCAGGCCCGGTGCCGTGCAGAATGCAGCTCTCCCCCGCCTGAAGCCTGATATGCGTCCGATCCGCCCCGTATACCAGGTCCGTCTCATAGTCGCTGTGCGCATGGATCTCCGCCGTGGTAAGCCTGCCACCCTTCCACATCATACAAAGCTCCGCATTACCCGGCAGCCGCAGTCCGCTGACGCTGCCCTCCGCCCAGGCCCTGGGCAGCGCAGGAAGCAGAACCGTCCTGTTCCCATTGCTCTGTGCCAGCATACCGCAGATTGCCGCACAAGCCCCAAAATTGCCGTCTATCTGGAAAGGCGGATGCTTGTCAAACAGATTGGGATAGGTGGATTGTCCCAGCATTTTCTCGATATTTTCGTAAGCCGCCTCCCCGTCCCAGAGGCTGGCATAATGATTCATGATCCAGGCCCTGCTCCAGCCTGTATGTCCGCCGCCGTGGGCAAGCCTGTACTCTAAAGTCTTCCTGGCCGCAGCCGCCAGCTCGGGAGTACCGTCCACGGTGATCTCTTCTCCGGGATAAAGCCCGTAAAGGTGGGAAATGTGACGATGCCCAGGCGCCACCTCCTCATAGTCCTCCTGCCACTCCATGATCCTGCCGCTGTCACTGACCTTTGTGTGAGCCAGCCTGTCCCTGCAGACCCTGATCTGCTCCATTAATTCGGGAATACTGTCCACATCCGGAATCATACAATCTTCCGGAAGCGTCTCCCCCAATGCTCCCCAGGCCTCCAGACAATCCGTAAAAAGGTGGCGCAGAATCTGATTATCCATGGTTGCCCCTATGCAGCAGGCTCCCTTTTCCCCGTTTGGCAGCCGGTAGGTGTTCTCCGGAGAAACGGAAGGACTGGTAACCAGGTACCCGTTGCGCTCTATGAGGAAATCCGCAAAAAACAGTGCTGCCTCCGCCAGTATGGGGAATGCCCTCTTTAAAAAAGCCTCCTCCCGGGTGTACTGATAATGCTTCCAGAGATGTGTGGCCAGCCATGCCCCTCCCATGGTCCAGTAGGAGGCGGAATAACATACATCCTGAGGCGCCGAATCCCCGTGGATGTCCGTGTTGTGATGAGCCACAAAGCCTCTGCAGCCATACATTGCCCGGGCCGTGCGCCTGCCGTTCTCCCGTACCTTCTCCAAAAGAGTGAACAGAGGCAGGTGACACTCGGAAAGACCGCAGCTTTCCACATGCCAGTAATTCATCTCGGTATTGATATTAATGGTATATTTGCTGTCCCAGGGCGGCGTAAAGTCTCTGTTCCAAAGGCCCTGCAAGGTGGCGGGAAGCCCTCCCTTACGGCTGCAGCTGATCGTCAGATACCGTCCAAAATCCAGAAGCAGCCTGCTCAAGCCTATGTCTGCCCTACCCTCCTTCGCCTGGTCCAGCCGCCTGTCTGTGGGCAGCGCATCAAAAGCCTCCGCACCCGCCAGTTCAAATACAAAGCTATCATATAGAGTATGGTAATCTGTTTGATGCTCTGACAGAAGCTGCATTGGACCTTTTTCCCTGCAAAGACCGATTCGCTCCGCATTTTTCTTATGAAGGAAGGACTGAAGCGCCGCCTGGTTCAGGTACTCCTGCCGTTCATAATCCGCCATGTCCGGGTTCCCTGCCAGCCTGATAAAATGTTCCGCCCCGGGACAGCAAGAAGCCTGCGACTGTATTTCCGAAGCTGTCTTCCCTTCTGCTGCCAGACCGTTTCCCCACTCCTGTCGAAGGCTTCCTGTCACGGCATCCAGCTCCTCGGGGGAATAATGATAGGTAGTATCTGCGGTAAAGTACAGGATAACCTCTTTTGCCCCTTCCGCATTCAGACACTCCCCGAGGACGGAGACACTGCCGCCGTTTACGCTCCAGGCATACAGCGCCATGGAAAATTCATATCCGCCCCTGCCCAGGTTTCCATACAGCTCAATCCCGTTTTCACCCGAGCGCCCTACACCGTCAAAGAATCTGCCCCGGCGCAGCCTGGCGGTGAAATCCACCGTGCCCGGCCCCTCTGCCGTAAACCGCATGATTATGCAGTCCGCCGGATGGGAGGCAAAAATCTGCCTGCGGTAAAGGGTATCTCCCGCCCGAAACTCAGTGAGGGCAACCGCTTGATCCAGGTCCAGACTTCGGGTATAGTCCGTAATATTTCCCCCGTCTATCCCATAAAAGGTAAAATTCATTTTCCCCAGGGTCTGATAAGGGTGCATACTGTCAGGGCACCCGGACATAGACTGGTCCATCAGCCGCTCCGCTTTGGCTATCTGCCCCTCGTCCAGATATTTGCGGATCAGGGGCAAATTATCCCTGAAATCAGGATTAATCCGATCCGCCCTGCCCCCGTACCACATGCTTTCCTCGTTCAGCTGAATCCACTCCCTGTCCGCTCCGCCATACACCATGGCCCCCAGCCTGCCGTTGCCGATGGGCAGCGCTTCCTCCCACTCCTTTGCCGCCTGTTCATACCATAATCTGCTCATATTAACCTCCGTGTCACAGATTGGCTGTGACTTAAACCTGAATGATTCCGCCCCGCAAAATCTTGCATTAATGCGAACCGGACATCATTTTCCTGCAAGTACTTGTAATTGTATCGCGTTCCCGGCAATGTTGCAATATCAAAAGCCTGAATACAGGCCTGCATCTTAAAAAAACCGCCACCCGATCACTGATCGGACAGCGGTTTTCATATAAAACCTTAAGCCTTGCCGACAGAACCAAACAGCTCCATCTTCTCTTTTACGGTAGCCTTGATGGCTTCAAAGCCGGGGGCTAAGAGCTTACGGGGATCAAATCCCTTACCTTCCAGATCCTTGCCAGCCTCGATGTACTTGCGGGTAGCGGCAGCAAAGGAAAGCTGGCACTCCGTGTTCACGTTGATCTTTGCAACGCCCAGGGTGATCGCCTTCTTGATCATATCTGCCGGGATACCTGTGCCGCCATGAAGCACCAGAGGCATCTCGCCGGTCTTCTGCTGTACGGCATCCAGGGTCTCAAAGGAAAGTCCCTTCCAGTTCTCAGGATATTTGCCATGAATATTACCAATGCCGGCTGCCAGGAAATCAACTCCCAGATCTGCAATCTGCTTGCACTCGTCAGGATCGGCACACTCACCCATACCTACGACGCCGTCTTCCTCGCCGCCGATGGAACCAACCTCCGCCTCAATGGAAATTCCTTTATCGTGAGCAGCCGCCACCAGCTCCTTGGTCTTCTCAACATTCTCATCAATGGGATAATGAGAGCCGTCAAACATAACCGATGAGAAACCGGCCTCCATGCACTTATAACAATGCTCATAGCTGCCATGATCCAGATGCAGCGCCACCGGAACGGTGATGTTCTGATCCTTGATCAGTCCGTTGACCATGCCAACCACCACGTCATAGCCGCCCATGTACTTGCCCGCACCCTCGGATACACCCAGAATAACGGGAGAATTCAGCTCCTGAGCAGTCAAAAGGATCGCCTTTGTCCACTCCAGGTTGTTGATGTTGAACTGGCCTACCGCATAATGGCCTGCCTTTGCCTTCTTCAGCATTTCTGTTGCAGGAACTAACATATTGTTTACCTCCGTTTTATTATATATAGTATTGCATAAAGCTCTCTCTGACGTGCGTCACTCGATTTTCCGCTGCGCCTATTATATCACTATTTGACTCTTATATCAATTCTTTTACAAATATTCCTGATCTCCACCTTCGTATGAGTACCGCCGTTTTCCCCGTCCAGGGTCCAGGCTACAGGATCTTTGGACTCCAGGGTCAGTTCCGCCGTCCGAAAACAGTACATATAGCTGCTGTCTATATTCCGGTTCAGCAGCGACACCATAATGCTGCTCAGCTCCACCGGGTTCTTAGGTCTTCTGATCAGCGTCACTTCAAACAGGCCGTCGTCCAGTTTTACATTTTTCCCGGTAATATTCTTAAAGCCACCCACTGACACGGAATTGGTAATCATGCCGAAAATAAAGTCATCCTCTATCACCCTGTCGTCATAGGTCACTCGCATAAAATATGACTTGATAGCCGACAAACGGTTTACCCCTTCCAAAATATATGCCATGTGTCCCAGGACGTTTTTGACATTCTGTCTGGTCTCATAGGACACGTCCGTAAACAGGCCGAATGCCGCAATATAAACGAACACATCCGTGTTAAAGGAACCTATATCGCAGGCAAAATCCTTGCCGCTTACGATAACCTCTGCGGCCCGGATCATATTCCTGGGCAGGGAAAGACTGCCCCCGAAATCATTGGTACTCCCGGCGGGGATGTAGCCGATGGGCACGCGAAAACCGCTGCGCATCATACCTGTAACCACCTCATCCAGAGTCCCGTCACCGCCGCTGCACACCACCAGGCCATAGTCTCCGGCACGCTGCTCAACGATTTGTTCTGCGTCTCCGTGCTTTCTTGTCGGAAATATTGTTATGTCATAATCTCTCGCTGCAAAAATATCCAATATATCGGCAAGCTTCGTTCTGATATGTGCCTTACCCGCCCGGGGGTTATACACAAAAAGAAGCCTTTTGTCCATCACGCGCCTTTTCTACCCTCCAAAAAGTTCTCGATTCCCTCCACAGCCGCCAGCTCATCCGCGCCGTCAGCAGAAACCTCCAGCTCCTCGCCGTTGTCCAGTCCAAGACTCATCATTCCCATAATACTCTTAGCGTTCACTCGCTTATCGCCCGACTGAATATAAATCTTGCTTTCATACTTGCTGGCTTCCTGTACCAGCAGTGCAACCGGCCTTGCTTCAAGACCACTCTCCAGATTGATCCGGATCTCTTTCTTTGTCATAATAGTTCCTCCTCCTTTTTACCGCCGTTTACAGATACTGCGGTCAGTTCTCAGCGCTCATCTCTAACCCTTTCGGCAAGCTCACTGAGCTTGCGCAATCTATGATTGACCCCCGATTTTCCGATCGGAGGATTAAAGTACTCTCCCAGCTCCTTCAACGTCGCATCCGGATTTTCCAGCCTGACCTCTGCCATCTCCCGCAGGGAATGGGGAAGATTTTTAAAATCATAATGTGCCTTTAAATACTCTATGTCGTCTACCTGTCTTGCCGCTGCATTCACAGTCTTGGCAATATTTGCGGTCTCGCAGTTTACCCGTCTGTTCACGGAATTTCTCATTTCCTTCAGAATACGAAGATTCTCCATATCCATCAGGGATACCGGCGCGCCGCAGACATTCAGCAGATCTACAATGCCCGAGCCTTCCTTCAAATAAACTACATAGTACTTCTTGCGGAGGATGATTCTGGAGTCAATATCAAAATCACTCATAATTTCCTGCAGCTGCTTCGCCTTGCTTTCATCGGTACAGGCAAACTCCAGGTGATAGCTTTTGGCAGGATCGCTCATGGAACCTACACTTAAAAAGGTTCCTCGCAGAAACGCTCTCTTACAGCAGGCGTTCTTCACGATCAGACGGCTCACGGGCTGATCCAGCCTGCCCAGCTTCTGCCAAACCTCCTGCATATCCTGCTCGCTCAGCGAAACACTGTCTTTTATATTATAAGTTTTTTTTAATAATGTAAAGCCTTTTCTTACCACCTCTTCATTTTCGGTATCAAACCCAATGGTATAGTTTCCTTCGGAATCTCTTCCGTATTGACCGCAAAAGTTCATTATTGCCGCCAGCTCCGCAATCTGGCAGTGCCTTGCCGGACTGATATGCCTTGCCAGCTCTTCCTTCACTTTACTGGAAAATGACATTTTCTTGCCCTCACACGTCAAAAGGTTCCGGTGCTCAGATCCCGGTGATAAAGCTTCATCCCGTAGTTTCCTTTATCCTTCATACGCTTGTACAATTCATTTGCAAGAGTAACACTTCTGTGTTTGCCCCCGGTACAGCCGATCGCAATCACCAGCCGGTATTTCCCCTCCTTGACATAATTCGGAATCAGAAACCGTACCATATCCGTCAGCTTTGTCATAAACTCCTCCGCCTCGTCAAAGCCCATGACAAAATCCTGTATTTCCCTGTCGTTTCCCGTTTTATGCTTCAATTCTTCTATATAATACGGATTGGGCAGGAAGCGCACGTCGAACACCAGATCCGCGTCCGCCGGGATACCATGTTTAAAGCCGAATGACATCACCGTCACCATGAGGCTGTTGTATTCCCCGTTTTCCACAAAGATTCGGTCCAGCTCCGACTTAAGCTCCCTTGTGAGGAGATTCGTGCTGTCTATCACATAGTCCGCACTGTGCCTGACATTCTTTAATATTTCCCGTTCACGGCGCACACCATCCTCCACCCTGCCGTCCAGCGCCAGAGGGTGAACCCGCCTTGTCTCTTTATATCTTTTGATCAGGACATTCTCGTCTGCATCCATAAACAGTATTTCGAAGGCATAACCCTTATCCTTCAACTGCGTCAATATCCTGGTTGCATCCTCAAAGGACTGGTCAGTACGTACATCCAATCCCAGCGCCACCTTGCTGATCTCGCTGTTTGGAGTGGAAATCAGTTCCACAAATTTTTCCACAAGTGAAATAGGCAGATTATCTACACAATAAAAACCCGCATCCTCAAGCATTTTCAGCGCCGTACTCTTACCACCGCCGCTCATTCCCGTTACAATTACAAATCTCATCTGTTTTATACCCCTGACGATCGTCAAATCCCAAAAACAGTATTTCCGGTTCCAGATCCACATTGAATTTTTCCTTCACGCGCTCCTGCACCTTGGTAATAACGCTTCTGACATCCTCAGCCGTAGCTTTGCCGAAGTTTACGACAAATCCGCAGTGCTTTTCCGACACTCCCGCACCGCCGACCCGGAAACCCCTCATACCTGCATCCATAATCAGCTTTCCTGCGAAATATCCCTTCGGTCTCTTGAAGGTACTGCCTGCACTGGGGTATTCCAACGGCTGCTTTTCCCGCCTTCTTGTCGCCAGATCCTCCATTTTTGCTTTGATCCGTTCCCTGTCCCCCTTCGTCAGTTTCAGAATTACTTCTGTCACAGTGAAAGGGTTGTTCCTGATTGTACTGGTACGATAGCCGAACTCCATGGTCTCGTTTTCCAGCTCCATGTACTCGCCCTCGCTGTTCACCACGTTGACCTGAGTTACCACCTGACTCAGCTCTCCGTCATAAGCGCCGGCATTCATCACAATGCCCCCGCCTATAGTCCCCGGTATGCCGGAAGCAAATTCCAGACCGGTAAGTCCATGCTCCTGCGCTGCCCGCGCTATCCGGGCCATGGATGCTCCTGCCTGAGCAATGATCACATCGCCCTGTACCTCTATATTGCTCATTTTCTGACCGATCTGCAGCACAATTCCCGGATATCCTTTATCGCTGACCAACAGATTACTGCCGTTTCCCAGGATAAAAAAGGGCACTTCCACCAGCCTTAAATACCTTTGCACCTGAACGAGCTGCTGCCTGCTGCCGATCTGCACCAGGCAGTCCGCAGGTCCTCCTATACGAAAAGTTGTATGTTCCGCCATGGACTCCCCCAGGCGTATGTCCTCTTCCGGTACAAATTTCTTTAATGCCTGAATCACTGCCTCACTGATCATTTTTTCCGTCCTATCTAAGTATTAACCCTGCCGCTCCATAAATACCGGCATCATTTCCCAATTTTGCCAGGGCAAACTTAACATTCCTGCACATCTGGAAGACATACTTTTGAAAATTTGGCTCCACAAAGGTAAGTAAAATCTCTCCCGCCTTGGATACCCCGCCGCCGATGACAAATATCTCAGGGTTTACCACATCGGCCACCAGCGCCAGGCCCTTGCCCAAATACTCACCGAACTGCTCTGCAATTTCTATGGCGACTTCGTCTCCTGCCTTTACCCCGTCAAAAACGCTCTTTGCAGACAATGTGCCATCCCGCAGGACACTGGCCTTGTCATCCTTCTGCAGACGTCTTTTGGCCAGGCGTACAATGCCGGTAGCGGAAGCATACTGCTCCAGGCATCCCTTGTTTTTACAGCCGCACTCCTCCGTTTCACCGTCCTGTATGTGTATATGGCCGATCTCGCCGCCCGCTCCCACAGAACCTGTCAGAAGCCGCCCGTTTACAATAATACCGCCGCCCACTCCGGTTCCCAGAGTTACGGCCACCATATTCTCGTAGCCTTTGCCGCCGCCCTGCCACATCTCGCCGTAAGCTGCCACATTGGCATCATTGCTCGCCTTTACCGGTACATTAATATATGCGTGCACTGCCTCCGGTATGTTAAACGCATCCCAGCCGATATTCACCGCTCCGCCTACCAGCGTGCCCTTCTCGTCAACGGTTCCGGGAGCACCCACACCGATCCCTGCCAGATCCTTCTCTTCAATTCCCTTCTCTTTCATTTTGGCCAGAATACTTTTCGCCACATCCGGCAGAATGGATACGCCCTTGTTCTCCTTGTTGGTGGGGATCTCCCATTTGTCCAGGATACAGCCCTCCCGGTCAAACAGACCGATCTTTACGGTAGTCCCCCCTATGTCCACCCCAAAAGCGTAATTTCCCATTTTCTCCTCCACCCTTTCCCTTTACAATATCTTCCTGTTTCATTACGGCCTTCGCCTTACTCGTCCTCATCCTCTTCTCTTTTTCTCGCCAGCGAATGCTGCACTCTGGTATAAAGCTCCTGCGCGGCATTGTAACCCATCTTTTTCTGCCGGTGATTCACGGCCGCAGATTCGCATATCACCGCCAGGTTACGCCCCGGCCTGATAGGAATATTGTGGCACACAATCTTATTGCCCAGATATTCGATATAATTTTCTTCCAGCCCCAGCCTGTCATACTCCTTGTCCTTATCCCAATCCTCAAGGCGGATGACCAGATCTATATTTGAGGTGTCCTTTACGGAACTGGCGCCAAACAGCGCCTTGACATCCACGATGCCGATACCCCTCAGCTCAATCAGGTGCTTTGTCACATCCGGTGCGGAACCGATCAGCGTATCGTCGCTCACCTTCCTAAGCTCTACCACATCGTCCGTCACCAGCCGATGCCCCCTTTTTACCAGCTCCAGCGCCGCTTCGGATTTACCGATACCGCTCTCACCGGTAATCAGGACTCCTTCACCGTAAATATCCACCAGCACCCCGTGTACGGAAATGCAGGGAGCCAGCTTGACATTCAGCCATCTGATTGACTCCGCCATGAAGGAGGAGGTGGTTTTCTTTGTCGATAGAATCGGGATCTGATGCGCTATGGATTCTTCCAGGAATACGGGATCCGGCTGCAGCTCCCTGCAGAATACAAATGCCGGTATATCATACCCCATCAGCTCGTCGCAGACCTCCCGCTTTCGATCTTCCTCCATCTCGCTGAAATAGCTGTGCTCTACAAAACCAATAATCTGAAGGCGGGATGAATCAAAATGCTTCAGGTATCCCGTCATCTGCAGGGCCGGCCGGTTAATATCCGGCTGTCTCAGCTTGATACCCTTGACTTCCAGCTCAGGTGTCAGATTTACCAGTTTCATCTTCTCAATCAGGCGGGTCAGTGTAACGTATTCCATGGCGGCTCCTCCGTTTCTCAGTTCATCTTATATTATTCTATCACAACTTGTCCTTAATGGGAAGTTTTTTACCGCATCCTTCCCTCACGGTTCCGCCGTAAAAAATCCATGGATCGCTTCCGCCGCTTTCTTGTTCAGTTCCGGGATTTCCGCCAGTTCCTCCACCGTCGCGTTTTTAATGTCCTCTATAGACTTAAAGTGACGCATCAGGGCCTTTCTGCGGGCAGGACCCACACCGGGAATATCGTCCAGAACAGACTTCACCTGGGCCTTGCTCCGCAGGGAGCGATGATATTCAATGGCGAAGCGGTGGGCCTCGTCCTGAACCCTGGTAATCAGCTTGAAACCCTCGGAATGCGTATCGATAGGCAGCTCCACATTGTTGAAATACAACCCCCTTGTGCGGTGATTATCATCCTTGACCATGCCGCAGACAGGGATATTAATATGAAGCTCAGCCAGCACGGACAGCGCTATATTGACCTGGCCCCTGCCGCCGTCCATCATAAGAAGGTCCGGGAATTTGGTAAAACTGCCATACACCTGATCCAGATTCTTCCCTTCCAGCTCCTCTCTCTCCTCCATGCCATGGGTAAACCTTCTCGTAAGCACCTCTCTCATGCAGGCGTAATCGTCAGGGCCGGAAACTGTCTTGATTCGAAACTTCCGATAGTCGCTGGGCTTCGGCTTGCCCTTTTCAAACACCACCATGGAGCCTACATTTTCAAACCCGTTGATATTGGAAATATCAAAAGCTTCCATGCGTTCAATCCGTTCCAGTCCCAGAATGCCCGCAATCTCCTTGACGGCACCGATGGTGCGCCCTTCTTCCCGCTTTAACCTTTCCCGATCCTGTTCTAAAATGTGCCTCGCATTCTCAGCCGCCAGCTCCACCAGCTTTTCCTTGGAGCCAATCTTGGGCACACGGACATAAACCTTTCCTCCTTTACGCTGGGAAAGCCACTTTTCAATCAGCTCACGATCCTCGATCTCATACTGCAGCATCAACTCCCGGGGAATAAACGGAGTGCCGGCATAAAACTGTTTTACAAAATTCTCCAGTATCCCTGCCTTTGTTTTTGCCGAATTGCCTTCCGGTATCTCGCCTGGCACACCTTGTTCTTCGCATGACACATGCGTCATATAGTAATGTTCCCTGCCGATCAGCTTGCCGTCTCTGACAAAAAACACCTGCACTACCGCCTCTGACAGCTCCTGGTGGAGTGCAATAATGTCCTTATCTTCTCCCACATTGTCAGTCATTTTCTGCTTCTGGGCCACCTGCTTCACGCTGTTGTACAGATCACGATATCCGGCCGCCGCCTCGAAATCCAGCTTTTCGGCCGCCGCCTTCATCTTTCCTTCCAGCTCCTTGAGAATCACATTATAATTTCCGTTCAGAAATTCCAGCGCCCTGCCCACCTGCTCCCGGTACTGCTCCTTGTCCACATAGCCGCTACAGGGTGCAAGACACTGTTTAATATGATAGTTCAGGCAGGGACGCTCCAGGCCGATGTCTCTGGGCAGGCTGCGGTTACATGTCCGCAGGCAGTACAGCTTGCTCAACAGGTCTATGGTATCCCGTACAGCCGCCGCGCTGGTATAAGGCCCGAAATATCGGGATTTGTCCTTTTTCATCGTACGCGAAAAGAGAATTCTCGGATAATCCTCCCCCACTGTTACCTTGATATAAGGATAAGTTTTGTCGTCCTTCAGCAAAGTATTATACTTGGGAGAATTTTCCTTGATCAGGTTGTTTTCCAGAACCAGGGCTTCCAGCTCCGAATCCGTAACAATATATTCAAACCGGGCAATCCGTGTTACCATTTTATCAATGGCAGGTCCCCTGCCGATGTTTTCCCGAAAGTAAGAGCGCACGCGGTTATGCAGGTTAACGGCCTTGCCCACATATAGTATGACATCTTTGTCATCTCTCATAATATAGACTCCCGGCTCTTTCGGAAGCTTTTTCAGCTCTTCTTCAAAGTTAAACATATAGATCTCCTTGCCCTGCGTCATCAACGCAAAATGTAACGGTTCCTTCCCGAAAGAAAGAACCGCCTTCTTTATCATTGCATTCACTGCCTGGGGGAATCAATCCTGCCATTGGAGAAACGTCCCGCAGGCTGCGAATCCTGAGCGGGAGCCATCGGTGCAGAGGATTCGGATTCATCCGTTTCCGGCTGTGTCTGCTCCGCAGGCTCGGATGCCGGCATCTTCACAGGCTCCGGTACAGCCACCGGGCCGGGCATCTCTATCACTGTTTTTTCAGAGGTCGGCTTCTCCGCAAAAGACTCTTTATCCTCCGAAGCTCCCTCCTCCGTACTTCCCTGTTCCACAGGCTCTGTAATTCCTTTTTCCCTGCGGAAAATTTCCATAAACTCCTTGCCTGTGATGGTTTCCTTCTCGATCAGGAATTCCGCCAGCTTATCCATCACGTCACGATTCTCTCGCAGCAGGGCCAGCGCCTTATCGTAGCTTTCCTTCAGAATTTCCACGACCTCCGCGTCTATTTTTGCTGCCGTGCTGTCACTGCAGTTCAGCTCCGTCCTTCCTTCCAGGTACTGGCTTTCAACCGTAGCCAGCCCTACCAGTCCGAATTTGCTGCTCATACCGTAACGAGTTACCATGTTGCGTGCAATATCCGTGGCCTTCTCTATATCGTTAGCCGCTCCCGTGGTCACCGTCTCAAAAACGATCTCCTCGGCTGCGCGTCCGCCCACCAGGCCCACCAGCATATCCCTCAGCTCAGCCTCGGTATTCAGATACTTTTCTTCCTCCGGCACGTGCATGACGTATCCCAGCGCCCCCATGGTACGGGGCACAATGGTAATCTTCTGTACCGGCTCGGAATTTTTCTGCAGGGCGCTGATCAGTGCATGGCCCACCTCATGGTAGGAAACGATCCTGCGCTCCTCCTTGCTCATAATGCGGTCCTTCTTTTCCTTACCTACCAGCACCACTTCCACGGCATTGAACAAATCCTTCTGGCATACATACTCCCTGCCCTCCTTCACCGCGTTAATGGCAGCCTCGTTGATCATGTTGGCAAGGTCTGAGCCTACCGCTCCGCTGGTGGCCAGGGCAATGGCGTCCAGATCCACCGACTCATCCATCTTGACATCTTTGGAATGAACCTTCAGGATCTCCACACGTCCCTTCAGATCCGGCTTATCCACAATAATCCTTCTGTCAAAACGTCCGGGACGCAGCAACGCCTTATCCAAAATTTCCGGACGGTTCGTGGCACCCAGAACCAGAATGCCCTTGGAGGTATCAAATCCATCCATTTCCGACAACAGCTGATTCAGCGTCTGCTCACGCTCTTCGTTGCCGCCGCCGTACTTTGAGTCACGGCTTCTGCCGATAGCATCTATCTCATCGATAAATATAATGCAGGGAGCATTTTTATTTGCCTCCTTGAACAGGTCACGCACACGGCTGGCTCCCACGCCCACATACAGCTCAATGAAATCAGAACCGGTAAGGGAGAAAAACGGCACATGGGCCTCTCCGGCCACAGCCTTTGCCAGAAGCGTCTTGCCCGTTCCGGGCGGGCCCACCAGCAGAGCGCCCTTTGGCAGCTTTGCGCCGATTTTTGAATATTTTCCGGGATTGTGAAGGAAATCCACCACCTCCACCAGGGACTCCTTTGCCTCGTCTTCACCGGCCACGTCCTTGAAGGTGACCCCCGTTTCTTTCTGTACATAAACCTTGGCGTTGTTCTTGCCTACGCCCATAGGGCCGCCGGCTCCGCCCATTTTGCGGAACATCAGACTCAGCAGCAGCCACATCAGCAGAATTGGCAGTACGATGGAAATTAAAATATCCAGAATCGTGGAATTCCTGCGGGGAACATAGTGCCCGTCAATCCCGTGTTCTTCCAGCCGCGCCGTCAGGGTATTCGCGTCCTCCATCAGCATGGTGTAATACCGTCTCTGAATTCCCTGCTGGGAAAAGCCCGGCAGCAGACCGGGATACCGGACACCGGTATTCTCCTGAGTCTCATCCCGTTTCAGACTGAAATACACCTCTCCCGTGGAACGGACCTCAACGCTCTCTACCGCTCCTTCTTCCACATACTGAAGAAATCTGGTATAAGAAACCTCTTCTCCCTCTGCACTGCCTCCGAAGAAAAGGTTCATGCAGAAAACAATAATCAGGATCACCGTCAGGCCTGCCAAAAGCAGCGTCACAATACCAGGCCATTTCGGAGGTTCATTCCTGTTATTTCCGCCGTTATTATTACTTCCACTGCCTCCGGGCCCGCCACCGCGGTTCCCGTTGTCATATTCGTTCATTTGATTATTCATAGCAACTCCATTTCTGCATTCTTCAAATATCAGTATTCCCATCATTTGTGCTACAGAACCTATTTTATTATAGAGATTGGCAGTCGATAAATCAATAGCATAAATGTGAAAGAATTCTAAACTTTATTATTCCACCCGCCGCCTTTTTGTGGTATCATGAACGCATAAGCAGCGAATGCAGGAATGCCTGCATCCGTTCAGCTTCTATAGTAATATGGTTATAGTCAAAGAAATACAGATCATAAAAGGAAAAGGAACGGGATAAAAATGACAATCGGTTTTGACAATGAAAAATATTTAAAAATGCAATCCAAGCACATTATGGAACGTATACGTCAGTTTGGGGACAAGCTCTATCTGGAATTTGGCGGAAAGCTGTTCGACGACTATCATGCTTCCCGGGTTCTTCCCGGCTTTTCTCCCGACTCCAAGCTGCAGATGCTGTTGCAGCTCTCTGACTGTGCGGAAATTGTCATCGTCATCAGTGCCGCTGACATTGAAAAGAACAAGGTCAGAGGCGATTTGGGGATTACCTATGACGTGGACGTGCTGCGCCTGCGGGAAGAATTCCTCCAGAAGGGGCTTTATGTGGGCAGTGTAGTCATTACCCACTACTCGGGCCAGAACAGCACCGACCAATTCAAGGCGAAGCTGGAAAAGAAAAATATTAAGGTATACGTGCACTACACCATTGAAGGCTATCCCGCCAACGTGCCACTGATCGTCAGCAGGGACGGGTATGGCCGAAACGAATACATCGAAACCACGAGGCCTCTTGTTGTAGTCACCGCCCCCGGACCCGGCAGCGGCAAAATGGCAACCTGCCTTTCCCAGCTTTACCACGACAATCTCAGAGGCATCAAGGCAGGTTACGCGAAATTTGAGACCTTCCCCATTTGGAACATACCCCTGAAGCACCCCATTAACCTGGCCTATGAGGCGGCTACTGCGGATCTGAACGACGTGAATATGATCGATCCCTTCCACCTGGAAGCTTACGGGGAAACCGCTGTAAATTATAACCGGGACATTGAGATTTTTCCCGTACTCAACGCTATTTTTGAAGGTATTTACGGAAGCAATCCCTATAAGTCCCCCACGGACATGGGCGTCAACATGGCCGGGAACTGCATTGTCAGCGACGAGGTCTGCTGTCATGCCTCCAACATGGAAATCATCCGGCGCTATTACACCACCTTAAACAAGGTGATCCGGGACGAAGCCTCCGAAAACGAGGTATACAAAATTGAGCTGCTGATGAAGCAGGCAAAGATCTCCACCGACGACAGGCAGGTGACTGTAGCCTGCAAGCAGCGCGCCGAAAGACTGGGCGTTCCCACTGCTGCCATCGAGCTTCCCGACGGCGAGATTATAACCTCCAAGACCTCCGATTTTCTGGGCGCTTCCGCTGCACTGCTTCTAAATGCCCTGAAACATCTGGCAGGCATCGATCATGACATCCGCCTGATTCAGCCGGATGCCATTGAACCGATTCAGGATCTGAAGGTGCGCTATCTTGGCGGTAAAAACCCCAGACTGCACACCGATGAGGTGTTGATCGCCCTCTCCCTTGCCGCATCGGCAGACAGCAATGCCAGACGCGCACTGGAACAGCTTCCGAACCTGAAGGGATGTCAGGTGCATACCTCGGTAATGCTTTCCGAGGTAGACATAAAAATATACAAAAAGCTGGGCGTGGATCTCACAAGTGAGCCCGTCCAGACAGTAAAAAAGAGATACTGAGATAGGCGAAGCTGCCTGCGCCTTGGCATGCAGCTCACCATTGTGGAATATGCCCCAAACCTGCCGGGCTATAACGATTACCGGGCCGCCCTGAACGATAAGGGACTGCGGCGCTGCAGGATAAACCCTCAGACAGCCACAGGGCAGATACTTGAAATAGCCTTATGCCCTGTAGTTATAGTAAATTCGCAAAAAGCATCTGCTTACAGCTTCTTCAGATAATTTCCGTCCACGCTGACCCCCTCGTTTACCACGATAAACGCATTGGGGTCATGCTTGTGGATAATAGCTTTCAACCGATTCACCTCATACTTGGAAAGCAGGATATACAGAACATGGGAACGGTCATAGGTATATGCCCCCAGGGCGGACCACTTGGTAATGCCCCTTCCCACCTCATTAAATACCTCCTTCTCCAAAGCCGTGGTATCCGCCTTGGTGATGACATTAACCTCCACATTGATATTCTGAGTGTGCATCCGATCCATAGCCACGGAATACACCGCCGCGTAAATGACGGAATAAAGCACCACATCTACATCAAACAGGAAAAGGCAGGTGCCGTACAGCGCCAGATTCACCAGCAGGGTCACCTTTCCCACACTGAAATCCCGCTTCCACTTGGTCAGCAGCACCGCGACAACGTCCATGCCGCCCCCCGAGGAGCCCATGCGAAGCATAATCCCCACTCCCGCACCGGAGATAATCCCTCCCACCACGCAGGACGCCATCACGTCATCCAACACTGCACCCACGGGAATAACGGACATAAATACAGTCATGGCAGATACCGCCAGCAATGTCTTGGCAAAAAAAGCCCGCCCTATTCTGGCGAAGGCCACAATAAATATGGGAATATTCATGACATAATAGATAATACCGGCTATGTCAAAGCTGCTGAAATCCAGATCAAACAGATCCGCCAGAACCGTACGGATCACCTGGCAGATCCCCATCAGCCCCCCGGTATACAGACCCGAAGGCACCATAAAAAGATTGATTCCCGCCGCATAAAGAAGTGCACCTAAAATACTGAACAGGCTTCTTTTTCCCTCATAGAGCAAAACATCCTTTTTCATCCCTATATCCATCCCTTACCGATATATAATATATTTGCAGATAGGATTTCCCATGGCGGAAAATTTTTCCTCATATTCCGTCATGATATTCCCTTCCATCAATCTCTCATCTCCGTGCAGGTCATAGGTGACAGCTTCTGCCCTCCAGCCCCCGGGCTCCAGCTCCTCCACGGCAAAGTCAAACAGCTTCCTGTTGTCGGTCTTAAATTCCAGTCTGCCCTCCGGCTTTAAGATCCTGTCATATCGTGCCAGGAATTCCCTTGAGGGAAGTCTTCTTTTGGCATGCCTGTCCTTCGGCCAGGGATCCGAAAAATTCAGATAAATCCTGTCAACCTCCCCGGGGCCGAAGACCTTATCGATATTCTCGGCATCCATGCGCAGAAACCTCAGATTCGGCAGCTCCTCCTGCTCCATCTTCTGGATTGCCCGCAGAAGTACGCTGGAATATTTCTCAATTCCCACAAAATTAGTATCAGAATGTTCCTTAGCCATAGTATGTATAAATTTTCCTTTTCCCATACCGATTTCAATAAAAACCGGATTATCATTTCCAAAGATTTTCTTCCAGGTCCCGGGGCAGGACTGCTGTATCGATTCCTGTACAACATAAGGACTCCCGGCGACGACCTCCCTGGAGCCTGTAATATTTTTCAACCTCATTATGTGCCTCTCTTTATCCAGAACAACTTACAGATCATTATACAGTACAAGTACCAAAAAGAAAAGTTATACCTTAAAAATTTGTAAAATAAAAGACTCATCTGGCAAAGCAGATTTTTCTTTGATATAATCCCGAGTTTAACACTTGTGAAAGTGAGAATTGTCAAAGACCCGTGCAGGAAAAGACTTATATTATAATTGACATTCGCGATCAGAGACGATAATATTTAAGCGTACAGGAATCCGGCCGGTTACTTACTATTTATGATCAACAGGTGTCATATTATGAATGAAGAAGGATATATTCCATGAAAAATGCGATGAAAAGCTTTGAAGATGGTTTCTTAAAGAAAGGAGCGGTTCTTATGCTGGCAGCAGCCCTTCTGCTGTCTGGCTGCGGGAATCCCTCTGGTTCTTCCGGCTCCGACACCCTGTATTTCGGCTCCACGGAAAGGGCCATTTCCGACCCAAAGGCAGGATTTGAAGATAATCCGGAGAATCAGGGGAGAAATTATTTCTTATTAATGACGGACGCTGACTTTTCCACCAGTCCCTATGCGCATGCGAAGGTTATTCTTTCTCCTGAAAATTCCTTCTGTGAAAACGGAAAACTTTATTTTCTGTATAGTGTCATGTACCAACTGGAGGAATCCAAAGAAACGTTCTATACAGGCAGTTACTGCCTGGCCACTCTGGGTGTCCCCTACCAACAGTGGGATTACCATATCTTTTCCACCGGTGGACTGATGGCCGACCCCGGGTATTGTCCTGCCGTCCAGCGTATTCTTGCTGCCGGCAGTGACGGCTTGTATCTCCTCCTGTCGGATAATCTTATTGCTTTTTATAACTGGGAAGGAAGTATCCGCTCTATGGACGGAATGGAGCTGGATACCGATCCAGTATACTTATTCCGGCTTGCACTGTATTCTGTGGGAGAGGAGCTGTATGCCGTTTCCTCCGATAGTGCTGCAAATGGCAGCTTTACCATCTATAACAAGGATTTGCAGCCTGTGCTGACCCAGAATCTGGAGCATACCATATCGGGCTGTATATCCCGGGACTCGGAATGGCTCTGGTACGGATTTGACGAAGAAGGTACTCTGACTGTCTGGGATAAGCCAAACGGCACGGTCCTTTTCTCACTGGGAAATATGGTAAACGCATTTGAGGATTTCCTGCTCACCTGCTCCGCTGCCGGAAGGTTCATCCTGGCAAGCACCGACGGCGTCTGGACAGGGGATGGGAGCGCTCCCCTGGAGAAGGTGCTTTCCTTTGCGGAAAGGGGATATATTCTCGAGGAACTGCTGTCGGTTATTCCAGAAGAAAACGGGGGTTTTTCCGTTGTTGTTTCTTTTGAAAACGGACTTTACCTGCTTACTTTTGAGCAGACGGATGCTTCCGACAAACAGGAGATTACGGTGGTATCTTCCGATATAGCTTCACTGGAACCGGTGATCGCCGCCTTCAACAGGCAAAGCGACAAATATCGGGTTGTTCTTGTCAACCCCTTTGAATCCGGGGATATTGATGCTTACTGCCAGCAGCTTCAGATGGATATATCCGCCGGCAAGGGACCGGATCTGATGGAGACCTGGCTTATTGAATGGGAAGGCTGTATCCAGAACGGTTATCTGAAGCCTTTGGATGATATTTATGAGAATCCTTCCGAATATTGGCCTGCCGTATTGGAGGCAGGCCAAAAGGATGATGTTCTTTACAGCGTCTGTTATCGTGTGGTGCCTTCCGTCCTGGCTGTTTCCAAATCTCTGGCAGGGGATCTGGAATCCTGGGATACTGCGCAGATGATGGAAGCGGTCCGAAGGTCCCCGGCAGAGTCTCTGCAGATGGGACTGGACAGCATGGGTATCGTGCTGCAGTATGGTCTGGCGGATCGGGATAACCCGCAGTTCATTGACTATGACGCAGGTGTGAGCCACCTGGCAGAGCAACCTTTTCTGGATTTTCTGGTTTTTGCGAAGAATTATGGAGACAATCTGTATTATGCCGGCCCGAACCATGATGAGGCGGCGGAGTATTTTCAGGACGGCAAGCTGGCAGCCCTTTATCAGAAGATGTATGGGTACGGTGATTTTCTTTATGCTTCCGCCTGTTTCCAGGGACAGGAGGTATTGATCGGCATGCCCGCCACCCAGGGTCGGGGCATCTATATGGCTCCGGTTGCTCTCTGCTTAAACAACAATTCGCCTTCCGCAGAGGGCGCCAGGGATTTCCTGCGCTATCTGGTGTCGTCCCAGGGGCAGCTTAAGTTCCACGGGTCTGATAAGCATATCTGGGCCGGCTTTTCCTGCCGCAGGGATGTGGTGGAAACGCTTCTGAACGAGTATCAGGAAAGGGACGGGGATCAGGTGATTTCCAGTAACCTGGGAATTGCTGTAAAGTATACTGCCCTGACCGAGGGGCAGGCCGGGCAGTTAATGGCGCTGTTTGAGGAAGCAAGGCCGGAGCCGGAGATTCCTTATGAACTGGAAAATATCATCCGGGAAGAGCTGGAACCGTATTTTGCCGGAGACTGTTCTGCGGAGGAGGCTGCCGGGAAGCTGCATAACAGGGTACAGATTTACCTGGAGGAATAGCGGATAGCGTCATACGCATCCGACGCTATATCTTGTTTTCCCTTTCCAGGATCTCGGCATTTTTGATTGGCTTCGCCGCCGGCAATTCTATCTTCGACAATCTGCCTGATTTGCACGCACCAGATGTTTGTTTTCGGAATATCGGAGCACAGATCCCCTCAAGCCAGGTCATGCCGGCTCCGGTTATCTGTATTCCGTCTATGTTTAACCTTTTGTGCTTCATAGTGCCCTCCATTCTTTAAAGCTGTACTACTTCCCGCCAATATAACAGAATATCCGGAAGTCTTCAATCTTCGAATTGCCTGTTTGAAATTTAGTCCATGAAGTACTCTACCCTCCATGATTCCGCTCCGCAGCTCTTTGACACTTTTCACTTTCACAAGTGTCAAACTCGGGATTATACAGTGCAAGTACCAAAAAAGTTATACCTTAAAAATTTATAAAATAGAAGACTCATCTGGCAAAGCAGATTTTTCTTTGATATAATGTCCCTGTGAGGTAGCTACATGAGGCATTTTGGTAAAACAGAAAACAGAAAAAGATATACTGCCCTTTTAACCGCCCTTACCTGCGCATGCAGTCTGTTTCTTTCCAGGGGCTTTTCCGCCCGCGCTGACGAACTGACACTGGACGACCGCATAGCTGCCCAGCGTGCCATGGCCGTTCAGTCCAACGAGGTGCCCAACTGGCCCACAGGTCCAGTGGTAACAGCAGAATCCGCCATTCTTATGGAAGCTGACACCGGCACCATCCTGTATTCCAAAAATATTCATCAGAAGGAATATCCCGCCAGCACTACTAAGATTTTGACCACTCTGATTGCCGCAGAGCAATGCTCTCTGGACGAGGTTGTTACGTTTTCCCATGATGCCGTCTTTGACACCCCCAGGGACAGCAATCATATTGCCATGGATGTTGGCCAGGAACTGACCATGGAGCAATGCCTGAATGCAATCCTGATCCGATCGGCCAACGAGGTCTCCTATGCCGTGGCCGAGCATATCACCGCAACTACCGACTGGAGTGCTTTTGCCGATATTATGAACAGGCGGGCAGAGGAGCTTGGCTGCCTGAATTCGCATTTTGCAAACCCCAACGGCCTTCCCGACGAAAACCACTATACCACCGCATACGACCTGGCAATGATCGGGCGCGCTTTTTTCTCAAATGAGATGCTGTGCAAAATAACTCTTACCCGGCTGCTGGAAATACCGGCTTCCGACACCATCCCGGAGACAAAACGGGAAAATAACAACATGCAGATCATTCCGGGAGGAAGCTATGCCTATGAGTACATCATTGGCTGCAAAACGGGCTATACCAATGCTGCCAGATACTGCCTTGTGTCCTGTGCGGAAAAGGACGGTATGAGACTGATCTGCGTTGTCATGCGGGATGAATCCCCCATGCAGTATGAGGATACCATAGCCCTTTTCAACTATGGCTTCAGTAACTTCGACAGGGTCAATGTGGCTCAGGCAGAAACAAAATACAATATGGACGATTTCCGCGCATTTTACGGCGGCAACGATATATTCGGCAATTCCAGGCCGTTACTGGCCCTGAATCGGGATGATTACATCATCATGCCCAGAACTGCCACTCTTGACGACACGGACTCCACCATCAGCTATGAAACAAATAACGACGATCAGGCCGCCGTTATCACATACAAATACCATGGCATAGACATCGGCACTGTCCGTGTGGATTTCGTGCAGGAAAGCGGCGACACCCACGTCTTCGGCACTCAGCCCGAGGGCGACAGCACCCAGGAAACACCGGAAGAAGCACATTCCGGCAAATCCGTAGTGTTTATCAATATCGTACGGGTATTGACCGCACTTGCCGGCATTGCTGCCGTCTTCATCATACTGTGCCTGATCCGGGCAGTCCTGAAGAATTATCAAATTTCTTTTAGGAGAATACGCCGGAATTGGCGCAGGAACAACAAAAAGAAACCCAAACGTCCAAACAGGTTCCGGGACTATGACTTTTAAGCTTATCTTCAGCGATGCTTCTGGTTCTGCCTCTTTACCAGCATGCTGCGGTTCTTCAGCTTACCGGCTTCTTCCGGTGTTATGAACTTGGTCGTCTTGACAATATAAACCTTTCCGCTCTCTGCTTTGCGGACTCTGATCTTTGCTTTCAAATATCCATGCTTTTCACAGTACGCCAGGCAATAATAATGCCGCCCGTTAGGCGTAAACCACTTTAGCTTCTTTTTCAGATTGCGGCGGCACAAAAAACATTTACTGGAGATCACTTCCCCGTCCTCCAGAGCCTCTTCCTTCGTAACAAACTCTCTGGAAATATACTTAGTATAATCCGGAAATCGAACCTTGACTTCCTGCTCCCTGCTTTGGGGCAGATGAAACACATCATAGGAAAGATACTGCATGACCTCCCCATGCTGCTCTGCAATCATTTTCAGAAGTTTCGCAGTATAATAGGCATCACTGAAAGCCCTGTGAAAGGGAATATCCTTATCTATCCCCAGCTTATCCACGGCATACTCCAAAGCCCGCCGGGACTTTCCGTCCTCATAGGCAAGACTGAACAGCTTCTGTACATCCAGAAAGGCGATCGGTCCGGCTGACATAGGTGTCATATTGTAAAACTGCATATTTTTCTGGAGCTCGGTCAGATCCATACTGCCCCACGTACAGAAAATGTGCTCTTCAGAACCGCACCATTTCAGGAAATCCCCTGCTACCTCCTCAAAGGGATCCCCCCTCTGAAGCTCCTGCATTTGAAGATGAACCAGCTTGCTAGTGATCTGATTCATCTCATGATACACCTCCGGCTTGACAAGACGGCTGAATTCATGAACCATGACATATGCGTCGTTTAGCATGACAGCCCCTATTTCTATAATTTCGAAGGAAAGCCCCGGTGTTGCTTCGGTGTCGGTTATGCTCTGGTTCCACTCCAGATCCAATACGATATAATTCATCCGCAATCATCCTTCACATATCTGCTCTCGATCCAGTTGCGCACCAACGTGATCCAGGAAGTACATTCCTCCTGAAGGGCACTGCCGTCCCGATGCCGGGTCAGGCGATTGGCAAGGCTCAGACCGTGCCCCCCCACCGGATACATATGAAACTCCGTGGGAACTCCTGCCCCGTGCAGTGCGCTGACAAAAAGCAACGAGTTTTCCACCGGCACGGCATTGTCGGTAAAAGTATGCCAGATAAAGGTCGGCGGAGTATCCTTCGTCACCCTGGTCTCCAGGGAAAGGCCGGACAGCAGGCTGGCAGCATCCCCACAGCGTTCTTCCGCCCCTTCCTCCGGTCCCAGCAGATTTTCAAAAGATCCTCTGTGGGCATACTTCCCCCCTGTAATAACAGGGTAACAGAGAATCAAGCCATCCGGACGCAGTATCCTCCGCTCCTCAGACTTGAGGTCAAAGGCCCTGGCCAGAAAATCTTCCTGCCATAACGTACCCAGACTGGCCACCAGGTGCCCGCCTGCCGAGCAGCCCAGGACAATCACACCTTCCGGATCCACATACCATTCCTCCGCATGCTGACGGATCAAAGTCATGGCATAGGCCTCCTCCAGCAACGCTACGGGGTATCTGGCCGGTGCGCAGGAGTATTGTAGCACTGCCGCATGACAGCCCATAGCCAGAAACTGCATGGCCAGCACCTCTCCTTCCCTGGGGGAGGTGTAGGCATAAGCTCCCCCGGGACAGACCAGCACCAGGGGGCGGTTGTCAATGCGGATCTCATCAAAATGCTCCTGAATATAAACAATCAGCTTTGCCCCGGGAAGCGAACCCGGCATAGAAATGGGAAATATTTTATTAATCATAGCATTCTCCTATCCACGTTGTTTTAATATGCCCTGCCCCAGTATACCATCTTTTTGGCAGGCTTGCCGCAGCAGACACAGGTATCCGCAATATGCTCCTGGACAAAAGGAATATTACGGCTGGTAACGCTTAGTTTCTCCTTAATCTTATCCTCACACTCCTGTTCGCCGCACCACATGGCTTTCACAAATCCTGATTTCTCGTTAAACAGCCGCTCAAATTCTTCCATACAGGAAGCCGTATAGGTATGATCCTCCATGTGCTTTCTGGCCCTCTCCAGCATCTCCTTCTGAATGGTATCCATCAGTCGCCCCACCGTCTCTTCCAGCTCTTCCAGGGCAACCTCCGTCTTCTCTCTGTTGTCCCGCCTGCAGATGACGCACCTGCCTGCCTCCATGTCCTTGGGCCCGATTTCCACCCGGATGGGATACCCCCTCATTTCGGCCTCGGCAAACTTATACCCCGGAGACTTTTCGCTGTCATCCACCTTCACCCGGAAGTCCTTTTTCAGCCTGTCCTGGAGCTCATATGCTTTCTCCAGAACCCCTTCCTTCTTCTGTTGGATGGGAATGATACACACCTGGACAGGAGCCACCCTGGGAGGCAATACCAGCCCTTCATTATCCCCATGCACCATAATCAGTGCCCCGATCAGACGGGTGGTCGCCCCCCAGGAGGTCTGATGTACATATTTTAAGGTATTGTCCTTATCTGCGAACTGGACACCAAAAGCCTTCGCAAAACCGTCGCCGAAATTATGGCTGGTAGCGGACTGCAAAACCTTCCCGTCGTGCATCAGAGCTTCGATGCTGTAGGTCGCCTGAGCTCCCGCAAATTTTTCCTTCTCGGTCTTTTGTCCTTTTATGACAGGAATCGCCAGAACCTGCTCACAAAAGTCAGCATAAAGATCCAGCATCCGAATGGTTCGCGCCTCCGCCTCTTCGGCAGTGGCATGGGCGGTATGCCCCTCCTGCCACAGAAACTCCCTGGAACGCAGGAAGGGTCTGGTCTCCTTCTCCCAGCGAACCACGGAACACCACTGGTTATACACCCTGGGAAGATCCCTGTAGGAATGAATGTCATTTTTATAAAAATCGCAGAATAAGGTTTCAGAGGTAGGACGAACACAGAGCCGTTCCTGCAAAGGCTGCAGGCCGCCATGAGTCACCCAGGCCACCTCGGGAGCAAAGCCCTCCACATGATCCTTTTCCTTCTCCAGCAGCGATTCCGGTATAAACATGGGCAGATATACGTTTTCCACACCCGTTTCCTTGAACATGGCATCCATTTGTTTCTGCATCAATTCCCAGATAGCATATCCAGCAGGCTTAATCACCATACAGCCCTTAACCGACGTGTAGTCGCACAGCTCCGCCTTTTTCACCACATCCGTGTACCACTGGGCAAAATCCACCTCCATGGAGGTAATCTCCTGCACCATTTTGTTTGCCGTGTCTTTTCCTTCTTTTCCCATTTTCATTTACCTCGCCTTCCGCCGCACAAACGGCATCTTAAACTGCTTTGTCATTTACCAGTCATACTGATCGTCAGGGAATTCACGTCAAAAACGCCGAGCCTTAAGCCCCATATAGGGACCGAAGACTCGGCGGTACCACCCTGATTGATGCCCTGGCATCCATCTCATTTGCCTTTAACGCCGGCCTGCGCCATATTTCATGTCTGTATCGCTTCCCCCTGATCTCCATGTCACGGTTTCGCCGTAACTCAAACCCAGGGGCAGCTTCCCCGCTTGTCAACGGTGCTTACATTTCATACGGGACTCCGAGGCAGGTTCCTGACCCTTCCACATAAAGGCCTCCCAGCCGCGTCCGCCGCCATGTTTCCACAGCCGTGTCCGCCACGCCCTCTCTCTGGAATGCTTTCAAGTCTGTACTAACCCTCTTCACTGTCTTTGACTATGTGCTAATTGTAGTGCGATACAAGGTGTTTGTCAAGCGCTTTTAGGCATTTACAGCCAGTGCAGATGCCGGCTTTGACAATGATGCAGTACCTTTTTTCACCGGTGCACAGCCCTTGACGATCCGTCGGCATGCCGATATAATATGAGGAAAGAGCAAGCCTGGTACCTTCGGAACAATATTTAAGAACAGAAAGGATCGGTGAATCATGCACCTGATACTTCACTATATGAAAAGCCACTGGAAACGGATTACCGGCGGCGTATCCCTAAAAACCCTGGCGGCGGTGGGGGAACTGATGATTCCGTACATCCTGGAGCATATTATCGATGATGTAGTACCCACCAAAAAGGTTCTCATGGTCTTCGCCTGGGGCCTGGCTATGATCGGTGCCGCCTTTCTTGTGCGTAACCTTAACATTCTGGCAAATCACAAAGCCATTGCCACCGGACGGGAGTGTATCCAGAGTCTGCGGCATGACCTGTTTAAAAAGACCGTAAACCTTTCGGGAACCCAGTTCGACCGTTTCGGCCTTCCTTCTCTGACCTCACGTATGACCTCCGATTCCTACAATGTACAAAATTTTATTGTTTCCATGCAGGCCATGGGAATCCGCGCCCCTGTGATGCTTCTGGGGGGCATCGTCGTCACCATGACCATGGATCCCGCTCTGTCCGGCATCCTCTGTGTAATGGTTCCCATTCTGGGCATGATTATCTACACCGTGACCCGGCACGGCATTCCCCTGTATGACAAGGTTCAGCGGAGTGTGGACGGTATTGTCCGGGTCATGCGGGAAAATATCACCGGTATCCGAGTGGTCAAGGCCCTTTCCAAAGAAGAATACGAAAAAAGGCGATTTGACGGCGTGAACCAGGATATGACCGAGGCCGACATCAGGGCAGGTGTAACCATGGCAATGCCCGCCCCCATTATGCAGCTATTCTTAAATATCGGCCTTACCCTGGTAGTTATCGTGGGGGCCGGGCGGGTAAACGACGGCGTGATCGAACCTGGTGTAATTCTGGCTTTTCTTACTTATTTTAATATGATCCTGCAGGGCGTCATGGGTTTGAACCGAATCTTCATGATGATGTCCAAGGCCACTGCTTCCGCAGATCGTATCCAGATCATTTTGGATGCGGAGGATGATCAGCCTGTGCTTCCCTTTGTGGAAGAAAACCGGGTGGCAACCGATGCCCACATTCTTTTCGACCATGTAAGCTTTGCCTATCACGATACCGCAGACAGCCAGCCTTCGGAGCAGTTTGCAGGCAGCGTACAGGAGAAATGTCTTACGGACATCAGCTTTGCCGTCAGACACGGCGAATCCCTGGGGATCATCGGAGCCACCGGAAGCGGCAAGACGACAATCCTGAACCTGCTCATGCGCTTTTACGACTGTGGAGAGGGCAGCATTTACATAGACGGCCGGGACGTGCGTACCTATGAAAAAGACGAGCTGCGCAGGAAATTCGGCATAGCCCTCCAGAACGATACAATTTTTAACGACACCCTTCGGGAAAACATTACCTTCGGGCGGGAGGTAACGGAAGTTCAGACTACACATGCAGCGGAAATTGCCAATCTGGCGGAATTTATCGAAAGGCTTGAAGGAAAATACGACTATATGGCAGATATTAAGGGCGCGAATTTAAGCGGCGGCCAAAAGCAACGGACATTAATCGCAAGGGCTGTGGCAGCCCGCCCGGAGATTCTGATCCTGGATGATTCCTCCAGTGCCCTGGACTACAAAACCGACGCTTCCCTGCGAAGATCCATACAGCAGGAGCTGGGGGATACCACACTGATCATGGTGGCACAGAGAGCCAGTTCCATTATGAACCTGACCAACATTCTGGTACTGGAAGAGGGCAGGATCATCGGCTACGGGAAGCACGATGATTTACAGCAGAGCTGCCCCGTTTACCGGGACATCTGCCAGGCACAGCTGAACGCATAATTGCAAAAAGGAGGACTCGACATGGCGAGAGGCCAACGAGATACCAAAAAGGAAAAACCAAAAGACGCCAAGGGAACACTTTTACGCATCTGGCGCTATGTCACCCGCTATAGGGCACTGATGATCATCATTGCCCTTCTGTGCATTGGCAGCAACCTCCTGGCCCTGGTGGGGCCGTCCTTGGCAGGAGAGGCCATCGACGAGGCCGCTGCCGGTGCGGGGAAGGTAAATTTTCAAAGGGTCTGGTATTATGCCCGACTGATGCTGATTTTTTATATCAGCTCCTCGGTCCTGACCCTGCTCATTAATTTCCTGATGATGAAAGTAGGCCGGAACATTGCCCGGCAGATGCGTTCCGATGTGTTTTACAAACTGATGAAGCTGCCGGTAAACTATTTTGACCGCCATGCCGCGGGGGACATTATCAGCCGGGTGTCCTACGACATTGACGTGCTCAGTACCAGCATTTCCACAGATATAGTACAGATTATGACCAGCGTTGTGACCGTGGCCGGCTCCCTTTTCATGATGATCTACATCAGCCCCCTGCTGTCCCTGATGGTGCTGATCACCATACCTCTATCCGTTCTCTACACCCGTTATATGGGGAGAAAGACCCGCCCCCTCTATGCCAGACGCTCCGCAGCCTACGGCAAAATGAACGGCTATGTGGAAGAAATGTTTTCCGGGCAGAAAACAATACAGGCCTATGCCAGAGAGTCCACTGTCCTGGATAAGTTCGAGAACATTAATCTTGAAGCCTCGGAGGCTTTTTACTGGGCAAATCATTACAGCATGACCATCGGCCCTACCATGAACTCCATCAATAACCTGGGGCTGGCACTGCTGGGCATGTTCGGCTCTGTCCTCTACCTGAAAAATATAGTGGGACTGGCACAGATTTCCTCCTTTGTACTGTATTCCCGGAAATTTTCCGGTCCTATCAACGAGATTGCAAACATTGTCAACGAAATCTATTCCGCTCTGGCCGCGGCAGAACGAGTCTTCCGCCTGCTTGACGAGACGGAAGAAGCTGCGGATGCAGAAGATGCCCTGCCGCTGGCCAATGTGCGGGGAGATGTAGAAATCAAAAACGTATCCTTCGGCTACGTGCCGGACAAAATTATTCTGCAGAATTTTAATTTCCATGCAGAGGCCGGGAAGTTAATCGCCATCGTGGGCCCTACCGGCGCCGGGAAAACCACGGTTATCAATCTGCTGATGCGCTTCTACGACGCCAATGCCGGCGAAATACGGGTGGACGGAAAGGAAATCCGCTCCCTGACCAGGAGCAGCCTGCGAAGGGCATACGCCATGGTTCTGCAGGATACCTGGCTGTTTCACGGAACCATTTATGATAATATTGCCTATGGCAAGGAAGGCGCCACCAGAGAAGAGGTGGTAGCCGCTGCCAAAGCAGCAAAGATACACCACTATATCATGCAGCTTCCGGAGGGCTACGATACCGTGATCAGCGAGGATGGCGGCAACATTTCCAAGGGCCAGAAGCAGATGCTGACCATTGCGCGTTCCATGCTATATGATGCCAGGATGCTGATTCTCGACGAAGCAACCTCCAATGTAGACACCGGAACGGAACGCCGGATCCAGGCGGCAATGCGGGAATTAATGGCGGGAAAGACCTGTTTTGTCATTGCTCACCGTCTCTCTACCATTCAACATGCGGATTGGATTCTGGTAGTGGATCATGGCAATATTGTGGAGCAGGGAAGCCATCGGGCGCTCATGGAGCAGGGTGGGTTCTATTATAAGCTGTATAACTCTCAGTTTGAATAAGCCAAATATCCCGTGGAGAGGCCTGCCGGAAAACGGCCAGGCCCTCACTGCCCGCAGGCCGGGACGGGACCTCCTTCATAATACTGGGCCTGGGCAGTATAGAGCTTGTGATACAGGCCTTCCCGATCTGCCATGAGTTCTTCATGGTTGCCACGCTGCACCACCTGTCCCCGGTCAAACACCACGATGTCATTGCAGAATCGGCAGGAAGACAGCCTGTGGCTGATATAGACGGCGGTCTTTCCACACACCATCTCGTCAAAGGCCGAATACACCTCATACTCCGCAACAGGATCCAAGGCAGCCGTCGGTTCGTCCAGGAGGATGAAGGGGGAATCCTTATATAAGGCCCTCGCAATGGCAATCTTCTGCCGCTCGCCTCCCGAAAAGAGAATACCTCTCTCGTCAAACCCCTTGCCGATCAAAGTGTCCACACCCTCCGGAAGCCTCTCGAGCCGTTCCCCGAAGCCCGCCCGCGTCAGACAGTCCAGTACCTTTCCGGCATCATACTGCTCTCCGGCCGCCACGTTCTCCGCTATGGAATAGTCAAACAGGGAGAATTTCTGAAATACCACCGAGAAAAGCCGCATATACTCACAGTAATCAAACTTGCGGATGTCAACTCCGTTCAGATAAATTACGCCCTCCGTGGGCTCATAAAGCCTGCACAGCAGCTTGATCATGGTGGTCTTTCCCGAGCCGTTCTTTCCCACCACCGCCATACGCTCTCCGATCCGCAGCTTCAGGGAGAAATGACGCAGCGCGTATTCTTCCCGCCCCGGATACCGGAAAGACACGTCGCAGAACTCCACCTCATACTCGTTGTCACTTCGTTTTTCCACAGGCAGCTTGCCTTCGTGAAAGCTGCTCCGAATATCCAGAAATTCAAACATGGTACTCTGCCTGCGGGCCACCAGCAGAAATGCCTGGCCGTCATGAAAGATATTCTGGACGGAATTTGTCAGCCGCTCAAAGCAGGCTACATATCGTACCAGCATACCTGCAGCAATTCCTCCTCCCGCCGCGATCAGGGTGAGAAACAGATAGCAGATGCCCCGGACGCCGGCATTTAAGATATTCACGATGAACTCCCTGCGCCCGCTTGTACCCGCAACCAGATTATCCTTATGCCGCAGGAAATCCCGGCCATGGACAAAGGTGTATTCCTTCAACAGGTCCTCCGCGTTATACAGCTTCACATCCTTGCGATTTTCCATGGATATGCCGTCATACACCGCATAGTACCACATCAGATTGGTTTCCTCGGGCCGGTCATCCGTCCAGAGCGCCATATACTCCGTGACCTTTTTCCCAAAATGGCGCTCTGCCAGTGCATTACAGAGAACCGCCAGCACCAGCACCCCAAAAAAGGTATAAACCAGCACATTGCCGCCCGAAAGCAGCTGGTGCAGTATTGGTATCAGCATTCCCACCGCAAAGACCGCGTTAAACGCCTGGCAGCACAGCTTTTCCAGGTTATCAAATCCCCCGTAAATTCCGCTTCCCCACCGGTTATCTTCCTCCATACGGCTATACAGCTTATTGACATATGGGCTGTCCAGATCCGGGTAGTTCATTTCCATGTTCTTGATAGCCATCCTGGCATCCAGAAGCTCCCAGGAATGGCTCTTGATTACCTCGCTCTCGTTGGAAAGCCTGCCGATGAGAAGATACAGTACCAGCGTAGCCAGCAGCCACAGCATCACTCTGGGTATCAGCTCTTCGGCGGCAGTTCCTCCCTGCAGTGCATTCAGTACCATGGTGGAGATATAAATTCCAATATACCCCACGGAGACACTGCAAAGCTGCCTGGCCACAGTAACTGCAATAAAACTTGGCGCCAGCAGACGAATCTCCTTAAGCAGCCGCGAAATTACAGCACACTTCTCCCGGAAAGTCAGCTTTTCCGTTATATCCTTACTATTCACGTTCATATTCTGCCTCCTCTCCCTCCAGGTTCTTTTCAGACTGACTGTAATAATGGCTTTGCAGCTCATACAGCCTGGCATATTCCCCGCCTGCCTTAAGCAGTTCCTCATGACTTCCCCGCTCTATGATACGGCCGTTCTGCAGGAACATGATCCAGTCGGAGAACTGGGTGCTGGCAAGGCGGTGGGAAATGAACAGCGCCGTCTTGTTTGCACACAGCCTCTGATAAGACTCGTAAACCTCCTGTTCCGCCAGCGGATCCAGGGCCGCTGTAGGTTCATCCAGCAGCAGGACCGGCGCATCCTTGTACAGCGCCCTGGCCAACAGAAACTTCTGTTCCTGGCCCCCGGAAAGATAGACCCCGTCTTCCACCAGACGATCCGTCATATAACTGTCCGGCGTAATATTTCTCCCGGCAAAGTCCTCCTCAAGTCCCGCCAGCCGGAGTACCTCTTCCACTCTCTTTCTGTCCACATCCCGCTTCGGCCTCAGGGCAATGTTTTCATCGATCATGGCAGGCAGGATCATGGTGTCCTGGAATACTGCGGAATAAAGTCGGTATATATCCTTCTTCCTTAGTTTTGTAATGTCCGCACCGTTAATCCGTATACTTCCCCCGGAGGGCTCGTACATCCCCATCATTAACTTTAAAAGCGTGCTCTTTCCGGCTCCGTTCAGCCCCACAAGAGCCACATGCTCTCCCTTTCCGATCTGAAAGCTCAAATCGGAAATTACCTCTTTCTTACTTCCCGGATAGGAAAAACTTACATGCTCGAATTCAATCTCCACGCCGCCCGGCAAATCCGGCAGTTCGCACTCTCCTCTTTCGGCATCCTCCGGCGGAACATCCAGAAACGTGCGCAGGTCATTCATTTTCACATTTGCGGTCTTGATGGCGCTCATCTGATCCACCAATCCTGTGACCCATGTCGAAAAGCCTGTGATTGCGCCAAAAAACAGCATAAAGTCGCCCATTCCGATTCGGCCCTGCACAGTTTCCACGATCAGATAGGCATAAGCAAATCCGTCCCGCAGAAAGTTCAACCCGCAATTCACCAGGTGTGTCTGATATTCTTTCCTGCGGCGAATCTTCAGAATTTCCCTCTCCTCCCCCTGGAACCTCTGGATTTGGCCAGTCAGCCAGGTTTTCATGTTATAGACTCGTATATCCTTTCCTGCCTGGCTGTTCCCACACTCACCGATGGTGTAATACAATCTTTTCTCGGCCATCGCGTAATCATCTCTGGTGCGCTGGTAGCAGACGTTCTCCCTGTGCCGGAAAAAGTATGTCACCAGCGATGTCAAAAGCAAAAAAACAATCACAAGGACGTGAAGCCTGGCCAGTATGCCCGAATAAAGAAAAAAGCACGCGACCCCCGTCACCGCTTTGGGAATCTGGTCAAAAAATACGGACGTACCGCTGGCGTCTCCGCTGCGCACCGAGTTTATGGCACGCCTGTACAGCTTGTAGAAATCTCCGTCTTCCGCAAGAGAATACTTACATTGTAATGACACCAGAAACAACCTCTGAACAAAAAAGGTATTTCTGCACTCATTATGGTGAAAATACGCTCTTTTTGACAGATAACCGTGCATTCCCTGCAGGATCAGCAGACATCCCACCATGCCTCCCAGAACTTTCAGAACCTGCACGGGTTCCGCCTGCTGCACCAGTAAATCCACTGCCACCTTGGGCAAATAGATTCCGAAAAGCGGCAGCAGCGTTCCTGTCAGCACTGTTATCCCAAGGAACACCAGGATTCTCTTATCCCATCTCCAGCTTTCCTTCGCCAAAAACCATCCGTTTTGCACAATATTATCATTTCTCTGCCGGATTTCTTCCATTCGGATTTCCTCCTATTCTCATTTCTGCCGCATCTTCCCGTATACGGGGAAATTCCGGCCGCCCAATACGTTGCTTCTTTCACAGCCTGCGTATTTCCTGGGCAATCTCGCTTTTTGTTACTTTACACAAGACATTTTAGCACCTTGAAAACCACACAGAAAAAAAATGCACAAAAGGTTCTCTTTTGCGCACCAATGGTTACCCTATGAAAGCGGCAGCATGATCTCAGTAACAAAAACGCCCTCATCGTCCTGCCTGTTCAAAAAGCCGTTATACTTTTTTACCACCCTGTCAATCCGCATCAGACCGAAACCGTGATTTCCGCGCTTGGTTGACAAATATTTTTCCCCTTCTCTGTGAATCTGATGCGCCGCAGAATTTGAAACGTAAATATATAGCTGTTCCTTCAGCGCTTCCATGTATACACGAATGAACGGTCTCTCATCCTCCGTTTTCTCACAACCCTCCATAGCATTATCCAGCAGGTTGCCCATGATTATGCACAGATCCACTTCATTCACCGCCACACTCTCCGGTACCAGTGCCTTGGCATTCACGCTGATTCCCTTTGCCTTTGCCGTCGCCAGCTTAGAATTCAGCACAGCGTCAACACGTACGTTTCCCGTTCTCAGCACCGTGTCTACTTCCGCCAGATCCGTGTCAAGCTCACCCAGGTATGCGTCCAGCTCCTCATATTGTCCCATGACCAGGTGAGCTTTCATGGTCTGGATGTGATGCTTATAGTCATGCCGCCAGCCCCGCATCTGCCGGTACATGTTCTCTACCTCTTCGTAATGCTTTTCCGCCAGTTCACTCTGGTATACTGCCACCCGCCGATTCATAAGCAAAGCAAAAACAGCACAGCAAAGAATTGCCAGCAGGATAATTCCCAGGGCTCCCAAGGCAAAAATCACTTCATAATTCATTTTCCGTCAAACCTCTTCCCCACAGCCCTCGAGTCCGTTGTCCGTCATCCTGTTGCTGTAGAATCGTATAAATGCCAGATTCACTTCCCTGTAATTATTTCTGCTCAAGGGAATCTGTCTCCCGTCGTCGAGAATCACCGATTCCTTCTCCAAACGCGCCACATGAAGCAGATTTACCAGATAAGATCTGTGGCAGGAACAAAACGCATCTTCCGAAAGCCGTTTTCTCCACACATTGATACCCTCTCTGACGAAAAAACACTTCTCTCTCATGTGAAGCTCCGTATTATGAGCAGCCGCCTCTATATAAACGATGTCCTCGGGTACGAGTCTCAGGGCTACCCGGCTTCCTTTCTCTCCCTTCACCAGCTCTCTTGCTTCTGTCAAGATCGCCTCCTGCCTTTCCTGCTCCCGGCGACGGGCGATAATCCGCTCCATGCAGGAAGCAGTCTTTGCCGCATCCACAGGCTTAATCAGATAATGCAAAGCCTCTACCTCATACCCCTCCAGGAGATAATCCGTCAATCCAGTCACGAACACGAGCCCGACCTTTCTGTTTTCTTTCCTGATCCTTCTGGCAAGTTCTATCCCGTTTAAGCCGGGCATCTGTATGTCGAAAAACAAGGCATCCCAAGCCTGGTTCTGCTCCCACTCAAACAAAAAAGCCGCTGCATTTGGAAACTCGCGGATGCGAAAATCCACCTTGTTTTCCTTAAGCCATGCCTTCAAATAGCAAATGAGAACATCGGCATGTACTTTTTCATCCTCTACCACGGCTATCATCAATCCCTCTGTCATTCTATCACTGTCGCCTCCTGCATCGGCCATAGTCACATAGATGCAGGCATCCGGAACTATGGCTTGTTGCGCCTGCGGAAACAAAAGGGCTGCAGCTTTACGATTCTAAAATCGCCAAACCAGCAGCCCCTTCTGTTTAGTATATTCTCAGTTTCTTAACAGCCTTCTCCGGTATCAGGCAGGAACCATGCTCCCTCAGTTGCAAAAGACTGATCTCATCCGCCGCATACAATGCACCGTACTCCATTGCCTGAATACAGGCTCTGCTGTAGCGGTCATAAGCTGCATGGCCCCGCAGCAGGTGCAGATAATACAAATCATCACGCTTGTACAGCACGCTGTCCACTCGCAGATTTGCAGGCAATATCCTCGCATAGCTTATGACATTGCGAAGACTGGAAAAGACAAATATTGCTTCCTCCGGTCTGGGAGGCGCCGATGCCTGCTGCGCCCCGTTTGCCGCCGCAGGCGCCATCTGTTCGGTAGCTTCTCTGGTCTTCTGCAGAATGCGCTTCATTTCCTTCAGACACTCCATCAGCTGGCTGTTATCATTCACATCCGGATCTTTATCGGAAAATGTCAGGACAAGCCCCTGATCGGCTACCAGCATGATCTGCAGGTCAAAGGCAAACTTGGGAGGCGTGTAGCCAACTTCCTCCGTAGCCTGTTCAATAATCTCCTGCACAACCTCTCTGGCCTTCTCACTGCGCATGATAAAATCCTTGTAGTCAATATCATACTCTTCCAGTTCTTCATTAGATAAAAAGCACTTAACCGTTTTCTCGTCTACACGCTCTATTTTCATCTCTACACCTCTTTACTTCCGTTCCAGAGCGCATCCCAAAACTCTGACCGCATATACTCTGTCGTTGTTACGTCATCTTGAAGAACCTCATGTCCTCATTCAGCGTTACAGAAATATCCTTCAGTTTAGTAGCTTCCTCGGACAACAAATTGATGGTGGCATTCAACTCCTGCATGGAGGCTGTGGTTTCCTCGGCCGAAGCCGCATTCTCCTCCGAAATTGCAGACAGATTTGAAATAACATCAATTACCGAGGCTCTCGCACTGTTACAGGAATCCGCACATACACGAATCTGCTCGGTTCCCTCTCTGGAAACATCGATTCCGGTACTTACCTCCCCGAACTTCTCCTTGGTATCACTCAGCTTCTCCTGCTGCTCCCGCATCAGGACTTCCGCTTCCTTCATCTCCTCCATGGTGCGTTCGGATTCGCTGATCAGATTACCGATGATCTGCTGGATCTCGACCGCCGCGTCATTGGACTGCACTGCAAGCTTCTGAATCTCGGTAGCAACCACCGCAAAGCCTCTTCCTGCTTCTCCTGCCCTTGCCGACTCGATGGAAGCGTTCAATGACAGCAGATTGGTCTGGGACGCGATAGAAGTAATCAGCTCCGTAGCCATACTGATCTGCTTAATCGATTCATTGGTCAGGCGAATCTGATTGCCTATATTCCCGATCGCATTAACCGTCCGATCGCTGGAAGCGCTCAGGTTCAGCATGGTCTCCGTAGATTGTGCCCCTGCCCGGCCCATCGCCTCGGACGCCTCTGTCAGATCATTTACATTTTCCACAATGTCCTCAATTGTCTCTCCCATGGCAACAATCTCTGTGGACGCATTCTGGATTTCCTCCGCCTGAGATACCGCTCCCTTGGAAATCTCCTCCACGGCACGGCTTACATCATCCGTTGTATTGCTGCACTGCTTTGCCATGTCCTCCAGTCCGTTGCCTGTCTCAAACAGGGTGTTTGCGGACTTCTGCAGATTACCCATAATCTCCTTCAGCTTATCGTTAAGACCTTTAACCGCTCTTGCCATGTCGCCGATCTCGTCAACTCTGGACAGTATTTTCGGATCAACCCTGGCACTCAGATCACCGGATGCCAGAACCCCAATCACATCCTTGGCTTTCACAATGGCGCCTGCCATATGGGCCGCCTCTAATATTCCCAATACACATACGATAATCAGCATTACGATACTGATACCGATAAAGCTGCCTACCTTTGAGTTGATAAACTCATTCACGTCCGTCAGCGGCATTCCGGCAAACACGGCACCTATCACCTTGCCCGAAGCGTCCTCCAGCGGGATATAAACGGCCACATATTTCAAACCGTTTATCACGATGTCAGTGGTCTCATACTTATCTCCCCTCTGTACCGTTGCCCAAACCTCATCGGAAATATCCGTTCCCAGAATACGCTCGCCGGTCTTGCTGTCCCTGAGGGAAGTCAGCCTTCTGGTCTTACCGAAGCAGATGGTCACATCCGCATCGCTGCCGGCTGCATACCCGTCAATCTCCTCCATAGCGTCAGAGAGATTCTTTTCGCCTTTCCAAAGCTCCTCGTTTTCATCCAGATACCAATCCCCGTCTATAATAGTATATGAGTTTTTAAGAGACTGGGCCAGCAGACTTAAGCCCTGCAGCGCCTCCGTATTCAACCCGCTGGTAAGTGAATATTTGGCATAAAACATCAACACCATTGAAACAACCAATGCCGGCAGAGCAATCATGGCGATCAATATCACCCGTACACTAACCCTCTTCTTTCCCTCCATTTTCCCCACTACCCTCTCTTTTGTTTTATAGCCGTCTTCCTATGTAAACCGGAATTAGCATATTTATTTTATCACTATCAGACGGGTTTTGCAATTATTTTATTATCAAATATGGGCACAAATATTGCAAATACAGTGCCAATTTTATACAAATTGTATATGCACTCTTCCACATATATACTTGTTCTTTATCGTTTTTCACAATAGGAAAAGGGAGTGCCGAAGCCCTCCCTCATTCTGCTGCTCTTGCCCCTTGGTAACTTACTTGATTATCAATACCGTGGACGTCTCATTGATATGTCCCAGATACGCCTCCCCGCCAGTGGAAAATCCAATACTGGGATATTTTCCCCAGAGGGCACAATAATCTGCTGTCAGCTTCTTATTCAGCATCTCAAAAGTGCGGTACAGACAATTAAAATTGATGACTCCCGCAGGCTCATATGTAATGATATTATCCAGTGCCTGCCTGGTATCCGCCACAATATCCCCTATTTTCAGTACATTGATCTCTGCTCCTTCCGGCAGCCCGCAGTGCAGCGTGATACCGCCATCCTGGATCTGGTTAAAGGTACGCACAAATATTTCGCCGTCTGCCACAATCCCCAGGGGATTGGAAACAAAGTAATTCTGAATCTCTTCTACCGGAACGCCTAAAACCTCCGCATATACTTCTCCGCAGGGTCTGCCGTCAAACTCGTAGACAATACGGTTATGCAGATCGGATTTTGTCACTTCCAGCTTCCTTTCCGACATCACACAGGCGCTCTGGGTCTTCAGCACGTCATAGCCGCGAACCGTCTTCAATACTGCGAGCACCGCCGCGTTGTCATAGCTCCTGTCGCCTGCATACACTTTGGATATATTGTTCTCCGCCGCAGAAGAAGAACCGCCTACAAAAAGAATATCCGTGGCGGTACCCAGCCGATCCATAAAGACCTCTTCCGCCTTGGCACCCGATTCAAACAGCACAATGCCCACATATTTGTCAAAATTGTTGAAAACCTCATCGCTGCCGCCGAAATGAGCCTCCATATTTTTCACTGCATCCCGAAGCTCAATTTCCTTATCAATATTCTCCACTACCTGAATGCAGGAATCTGCGACACTGTCCTGATCCATCGCCATAATGCTGACGGAATGATCCGTATAATCGGAATTGCAATATTCACTATGGGCAGTAGATCCCATGATCCGGCTGTCCGGAAAAGCTGCTGCCAGCTCTGCTGCCGGGTTCGTATCATCAAAGCAGCTGGACGCAAAGAACAAAAGGAATTTTACCTCAAATCCTTTCAGTGCCTCCTTTGCCTTTTCAGCCATTTCCTTACTGTTCGTTCCTTTAATAGAAATCGTTTTAATTGCCACTGTTATCCCACCTTTACTTCATATTTTTACAACTTAAACAAACACGCCAAATTCCATACCTATCTGCCGCAGCTTCTGCATCACGGCAATATCGTCCGGAGATGTCGGTGTGTACTTATCGATTGCAATTCCCTTCAAAATAATCTTTGTCTTGACACTGCTCGCAATAACCTGGTTCCCTTTGGATTTCTCCGCAACTATCTTTTGAATCATGTTGTAAACCTGTCCAGCCAATACACTTCACCCCTTTTTTATGATTATTTTTCAGTGCAGAAAATACCTGACAGCATTCTCCTGCATTGGATAAATTTATTATATCATGAATAAAGGTTCATTACAATATGGCGTAAATACTGGATTTATGGGAAAAGT
>CANPOY010000021.1 GCA_947575805.1 uncultured Lachnospiraceae bacterium | reverse complement strand
CGATTGAGATCACGGATACGGATAGTCTCCGGGGACTGATGATGAATGTGGTGCGGGGTGACATCCAGAAATCCCTGGCCTCCATTATGCTGGCTTTAAACAGTGAGGACACGGAGACCGCCCATTATGCAGCCAGCGTGCTCCAGGATGCCTTAAACGATTTCAGGGCCAATGTGCAGAAGCAGTACAATCTCATCATGGAAGAGAAGCCGGAGCAGATGGAACTGGCGGAGGCGCTGATTGATTATATGGATCAGGTGCTGGTGCAGCATGTGTTTACGGATCTGGAGCAGAAGAGGTATGTGGGGATTATGGGTGAGATCTGTGAGCTTCTGTATAATCAGGACAGAAGCCGTATGACCAGTGCGCGGTACGAGGCGGTGAGCTTAAGATTCCTGGAGCTGGAGGACTATGAGAGCAGCGAAAAATGGTGCGAGCGGGCGGAATATCATTATCCCAATACGCTGGCAACCTTTTCCTGTCTGCTGAAGCTGTATTTCAACAGCGGGCAGAAGCGTAAATTCTTTGAAGTGATTGACGAACTCAAACATTCCCCGGTGGTGCTGGATCACGAGATGCTTGAGCTGATAAGGGTGTTTCAATGAATACGAAAAAAGGAACGGGAATGGTATCATATCGGAACTTATTCAGCATATGTACTACGATGGCGGTGCTGTTTTTTATGTTCCAGTTCTTTCAGCTCTTTAAGGAGAGCGGAAATGCGTATGATACAAATGAATATGCCGCAGAGGCTTCCCTGTCCGGAGAGAAGCAGTGGGAGGCGTCGGGCAGGGCTGATGTCCCAGGGGTGGTTTTCCTGGGGGAAGACAGCGGTGAGCTTGCCAATGTCATAAGCCAGTGGTGTCTCTATACCAAGCACAGTCTCACCATTGCGGAGACGCCTGTGCAGGCGGCGGAGATGCTGGGAGAAGGTACGGCGGATATGCTCCTGATCGACGGAACCGCACTTAAGCTCCCGGAGCAGGAGGAAGCGCTGACGGCATTGCTTGAGGAGAATGTGACGACGGTGTTTGTCCGCCTGCCTGAGGCGAAAAGAGTGGAAGAGAGTGCCGGATTGAAAAGTATCCTGGGAATCGAGAAGGTGAGAAATCTGTCTGTGAAGACCGAAGGGCTGCAGATGTATCCGGGGTTTCTGCTGGGGGGGGAGGCCGTTTACAAGACCACGGAGGATATGGATGAGAAGCAGAAGAAGCTTCAGGATATGGAGCTTGAGATGCCATGGTACCAGCTGGGGACGGGAACTAAAATTTTCATGACGGGAATGTTTGATGAGGACGAGGTGGACAGGGAGCTTTTTCCTCCCGTGATCTGGCGGAACAGCTACAAAGGGAAGCTGGTGTTTGCGGTAAACGGAGAGTATATGGCAGAGCTTGGGGGAATGGGTTTTTTGAACGCGTTTTGTTATGAATGCCAGGAGTATTCCCTGTATCCCGTGATCAATGCGGAAAATGTGACGGTGAGCGGTTTCCCGAACTTTGCGGAGGAAAACGCCGACAGGATCATGGAGCTGTACAGCCGCAGTCCGTCTACCGTGCAGCAGGATGTCATGTGGCCGGGAGTATACGCCCTTGCAGAGAAAAACCGTCGAAAGCTCACCTTCTGTTTTACAACCCAGTACGATTATGGAGATGACTGTGAACCTTATGGGGACCGCGTGGTTTTCTTCCTGAAGCAGATGAAGGAGATTGGTGCCGAGGGGGCACAGAATCTGGAATATCAGGGTAATATTACGCTGGCAGACAAGCTGGAGAAAGACCGGGTATTTTGGGAGCAGAACGGCGGAGCCTATCGTTTCCTGGCTTATTATGCGGGTGAGTATTTAGACGAGGAAGAGCGAAGGGCCATAGACGGAGGAAGCCTGCCAGACCTGAGAACGGTGGCGGCAGAATATCAACCGGGGGAGCCTCTGGTATCCTATTACAACAGTGGAATCACGATGCAGGGTATTACCGGCCACGCGGAAGTCTACAGCTATAGTCAGGACCTGCAGAGACGGAGTCTGGAGACGGCGTTGGGGTATTATAACCTGCAGATGGATCTGCAGCCCGCGCTTTGGCCTGCGTCAAGGGAAGATCAGTGGGAACACTATTTTGATGTGGTATCCAGCAATATCAGCACCTATTGGAGCGGGCAAAGCGGCTTTGACAGTACCACACTGACGGAAAGCGACGGCAGGATCAGGAATTTCCTGAATCTGAGTTATGCGCAGGACAGACAGGGGGATACCGTCACAATCAGGGTAGAAGGCGCCGGGGAGGCGTGGTTTGTGCTCCGGACGCACAGAGAGGCAATCAAGGATGTTCAGGGCGGGGAATACAGCCTGCTGGAAGAAAATGCGTACCTGATCCACTGCACGGATCCTGTTGTAAAGATACAACTGGAAGGAGAGGACGGACAGACCGGATTTTATTTTTCATAACCGAATTTACAAAGGGAGAAGGATCGTTTTGAGAATATGTATGATAGCCGAAGGCTGCTATCCCTATGTGGTAGGAGGGGTGTCCAGCTGGATCCACAGTATCATAAAATCTTTTCCGCAGGTGGAGTTCGTGGTTCTGGCCATCGTCTCCAAACGTTCTCAAAGCGGGAAGTTTGCGTACGAGCTGCCGAATAATCTGACGGAGGTGTACGAAGCATATCTGGAGGATCTTGACTGGGGGCATAAGCGCAAGAGCGGAAAGCGGACACAGCTGAATAAGGAGGAATACCGGGCACTCAGAAGCATTCTGCTGGACGAGAACGTGGATTGGGACACCATATTTACCATGTTCCAGAAAAAGCGGTTTTCCGTGGACGACCTGCTGATGGGCGCGGATTTCCTGAATATTGTGAAAGAATGCTATCAGAGAAGGTATCCGCTCATTGTCTTTTCCGATTTTCTCTGGACCATGCGTTCCATTTATATGCCGCTCTTCCTGATCCTGCAGACGCCGCTTCCCAGGGCGGACATTTATCACTGTGTGGCTACGGGTTATGCGGGCGTACTGGGAAGCATGGCAAAGCATTTTTACCGCAGCGGCCTGCTGGTATCCGAGCACGGCATCTATACCAGAGAACGTGAGGAAGAGCTGCTGAAAGCCAGCTGGGTGGAAGGCATTTATAAAAATGTCTGGATTGACCAGTTCCGGAAGATGTCCCGTCTGGCCTACGAGAGGGCGGATAAGGTTACGAGCCTTTATGAACATGCCAGACAGCTGCAGTTGGGTCTGGGCTGTGCAGAAGAGAAGACCCGGGTTACGCCAAACGGTATCGATATGAAGAGATTTTCCGATATTCCGGGCAGGCAGCCGGAGGATGAGGGATACATCAATGTGGGAGCGGTACTCCGTGTGGCTCCCATCAAGGATGTCAAGACCATGATCCGGGCTTTTGCCTTTGCAAAGGAGCAGAACCCTGCACTGAAGCTGTGGATCATGGGTCCCGTGGACGAGGAGAAGGAGTATGCGGAGGAATGCTTTCAGCTGGTGGAAGCCATGCACGTAAAGGACGTGATTTTTACCGGACGCATCAATGTAGCAGATTATCTGGGCAGAATGGACTTTACGATTCTGACCAGTGTCAGCGAGGGGCAGCCTCTGACCATTCTGGAGGGTTACGCCGCAAAAAAGCCGGTGATTGCCACCGACGTGGGAAACTGCCGGGGCCTGATTTACGGTGAGGGAGACGATCTGGGGCCTGCGGGCATTCTGACCCATATCATGAACGTGGAGGAGATCGCGGCAGCCATCAGGGAGCTGGCACAGTCTTCAAGGCTGCGCAAAACCATGGGAGAGTGCGGCTATGCCAGGCTGAAGAAGCGCTATCAGCTTGATCAGATGATAGAGACATACAAGGATCTTTATATCAGTATCGGCTGGGAGTACGGTAAACTTTGGCCGGATGAGGCGGAAGACGAATATGGCGGAACGGGGATGGAACGTTCGGAGGCGGACGATTACGATATAGAAAATCCGGAAGCGGCAGACTTTGATCTGGATGATTAAGGCGAAAGGAAAGGAGAACAGGACATGGCAGGAATCGGTGTGAGACTGAACCGAATATTCAGCAAAAACACAATCACCACAAACCTGATAGGCTTCGGTTACAGTATGGTCATTACCATAGCGCCTATGTTTCTGGTGATTGGCGCGCTGATCATTATGCAGCAGCTGCTGGGGTATGCGAAAATTGATTATGCCTCCCGGGAGCTTTGCTCCTGCACGATTCTGTATATTTTCATCTTTTCCCTGACCACGGCAGCCCCCTTTAACGCAGTACTGTCAAGATACCTTTCGGACGTGATTTATAATGAGACCTTTGAGGATATTCTGCCCTGTTATTATGTGGGGCTGATGCTGAATATTCTCTTAAGCTGTCTGCTGGGGATTCCCTTCTGTGTCCGGGAGTATCTGCTGGGAGTAGAGTTGTTCTTTGTTTTTATCAGCTATTGTGGGTATATGAGCCTTGTCCTGGTATTTTATTCCATGCTGTTTCTGTCCATCTGCAAGGATTATAAGAAGATTTCCGTCTTTTTCCTGAGCGGCATGGTGGCGGCGATTCTTCTGTCCCTGTTTCTGGTCAAGCTGATTCATATAGACATGATCTACGGCATCGTGATTTCTCTGACGGTGGGCTTTCTGGTGATTGGCTGTCTGGAGCTGGCTCTGATCAAGAGTTATTTCAGGGAGAACAGCGGAAGGTATAAAGACGTGCTGCAATACTTTAAAAGCCACTGGCAGCTTACGATCACGAACACGCTCTATACCGTGGGGATGTATATTCACAACTTTGTCTTCTGGTCTACGGACATGCGTATGGAGGTGAAAGGGGGTTTTGTCTGTATGCCTACCTATGACATGGCTACCTGCCTTGCCATGCTGACCAATATTACGGCGAGCATGATCTTTATTTCCCGGGTGGAGATGCACTTTCATGAGCGATATAAGGCTTATTCCGAGGCGGTGATCGGCGGCAGGGGCGCAGATATTGAGGACGCCAAGAAAATGATGTTCGGTCAGCTTGCAGAAGAGCTGATGAATCTGACACGGCTGCAGTTCATTGTGTCGGTAGTGATGTTCTTTATCTTCTACATTCTGCTTCCCAAGATGGGGTTCGGCGGACAGATTATGAGGATGTATCCCTGCCTGGCAGCGGGTTATTTCATTTTATTCATCATGTATGCCGCCATTATTTTCCAGTATTACTTTAACGATATGACCGGAGCGATGATGACGTCGGTTGCTTTCTGCGCGGTGACTCTTGGGGTAAGCATCTATGCCACCCGTCTGAGCCCGCTGTGGTATGGTATCGGGGTGGTGGCGGGAGCCTTTACAGGATGGATCGTGGCGTACCACCGTCTGCGCAGGATGGAGAAAACCCTGGATGTGCATATATTCTGTAATGGCAGCATTTTAAAGAAAGGGAAGGGGAGGAAGCCTTCCAATCTGGTGTATGTAAAGGGCGAAGCGGCAGACAGTAAGACTGCAGGCAGAGACGACGTTGCACGCAGGGCCGGCACAGCCGGGAAAACAGGGAGGGCATAGGAATGGAAACAGGAGATTTGTTACGAATTATTATATGCTGCGGCGGTGTGATGCTCCTGGGGATTACTCTGTCCTCCCTGGCAAGGCGGAGGATGACGGAGCCGTTTTGTCTGGCATGGGGTATCATCAGTGTGGCGCTGATTCTGGCAGGGATTTTGCTGCGGCCTACCATGTGGAATCGGTATATCAGCATTACGGGGATGATGCTTTTGCTGCTTTTGGGCTTTGCCGTGATCTACATCGCCTACTTCGTCAGCGCCAAGGTGTCGGAGCTGATGCGCAAGAATCAGGAACTTGCCATGCAGATGTCTCTTTTAAACCAGGAGAAGGACGAGCTTTGGAGGAAGCTGGAGGAGCTGTGGGAAAAGTCCGGTGAGCTGTGCGGGCAGGCGGAGGAAGCAGAACTATGAAGAAGCTGTTGTTTGTCATCAATACCCTTGGCCAGGCGGGGGCGGAGACGGCATTGCTTAATTTGCTTCGGCAGATAGACCCCAGCCAGTACCAGATTTCTCTTTATGTGCTTATGGGGCAGGGGGAGATGGTCAGTGAGGTTCCGGAGTATGTCAGGCTTCTGAACAATTCCTTCTGTGACAGTCCGGTGCTGAGCGCCGAGGGCAGGAGACTGATGGCCCGTCGGGTTTTGGGGGCGGCACTTCGCAGGGGTACGGTGTTTAAGCTGTTTCCGTATCTTCTGCGAAATTTCATTTCAATGGCAGCGAAGAAGCGGGTACAGACGGATAAGCTGCTGTGGCGTCTTTTGTCCGACGGAGGGCAGCATTTCAGGGAGGAATACGATCTGGCAGTAGCCTATCTGGAGGGCGGTTCCGCCTACTATGTGGCAGATCATGTGAAAGCAGCGAAAAAGGCGGCCTTCCTGCACATTGATTATGAGCTGGCAGGCTACACCAGGGCGCTGGATCGGGATTGTTACCTGCAGTTTGACCATATATTTGCGGTATCTGAAGAGGCGAGGAATGCCTTTGGGAAAGTCTATCCGGAGTGCAGGGAAAGATGCAGTTATTTCCCCAATCTGCTGGACGTGGAGGGCATTCGCAGGAAGGCTGCCCTGCCCGGGGGCTTTGACGATGGGTTTGAGGGTATTCGTGTCTTAACGGTGGGCAGGCTTGTCACCCAAAAGGCGTTTGATGTGGCCATGGAAGCTATGAGCCTGTTAAAACAGCGGGGGGAGAAGGTACGGTGGTATGTGCTGGGAGAGGGGGATCAGCGTGGCCTTTTGGAAGACCGGCGGCAAAAGCTTGGCCTGGAGGAGGATTTCCTGCTGCCCGGGGCGGTGAAAAATCCTTATCCCTATTTTGCCCAGGCGGATATTTATGTCCACGCTACCCGCTTTGAGGGGAAGAGTATTGCCATACAGGAGGCTCAGATTCTGGGTAAAGCTTTGCTGGTCTCTGACTGCAGCGGCAACAGGGACCAGGTGAAGCAGGGGGTGGACGGGTTATTCTGTGAGGTGACGCCGGAGAGTATATGCGGAGGTATACAGACGTTAATACATGATCCGGAACTTCGGGAAAGACTGAGCAGGAAGGCGGCGGAGCGTTCCTTCGGGGGCAGGGCCGAGCTGAAAGGACTGCTGGAGCTGGCAGATTGAGGTGGGTAACAATGCAAGAAACAGAAATAAGCAAGAAAAAGCAAAAGGAATTGCTGATCATCATTCCGGCGTATAATGAGGAGAAGAATATTGGCGATACTCTGGACGGCCTGGCAGCAGCGGGTATTCTGGAATGGGCGGACATATTGGTCATGAACGATGCCTCCAGAGACCGGACGGAGGAGATTGTGAAACAGAGGGGCTTCCCGGTGGTGAATCATGTTTATAATCTTGGCTATGGAAGCGGGCTACAGGTGGGATATAAGTATGCGGTACGCAAAGGTTATGAGTATGTGATCCAGATGGATGCGGACGGACAACATGCAGTAAGCAATGTTAAGAAGATCTATGACAGGCTGTGCACACGGGACGGGGAGGAAAACACGCCGGATATTGTGCTGGGTTCCCGTTTTGTGAAGGGGAGTGAGACTTATCCCATTTCTCCTGTGAAAAAGATTGCATACTGTTTCTTCAGACTGCTGATCCGGATCGGGACAGGCAAATGGATCATGGACCCCACCACAGGGCTTCAGGGTCTCAGCAGACGGGCTTTTTCTTATTATTCGCGGTATTCTAATTTTGACGACCAGTACCCGGACGCCAATATGATTATGCAGATGCTGCTCTTGGGATACAGGGTGGAGGAAATGCCGGCCCTGATGTTCACCAGACATGAGGGCGTAAGCATGCACCATGGCCTGAAGCCGGTGGTCTATATGTTTCGCATGATGTACTCCATCATAGCGGTATGGCTGCGGATCAGACTGTTCCACGTAGAAGGGAATGAAACTTTTCAGAGGGGTTCCGAAACGCCCGCTGAGAAAAGCTGAGGTATTGAGCTGCTTTGGGCCGGCAGGAGAGCGGGAGGAAAGTAAAATGATCTTTTTTAACAGAAGGAAGAAGCAGGTATCCGGCTGGAAGCTGAATCCGGCCGACCTTGCAGAGCGTCCTGAGGATCTGCGCAATCCCTGTCGGGGGTGGTATCAGATTCATACCTTTGAGGCGGACAGGGAACCGGATTTCGGGGAGCTGGAATGGTGCCTGGACAGGAAGGATGCACTGGCGCTGGTATTTCTGGATATAGGGGCTTACAGAGACAGGGACCTGGACCAGACGGCGCTTGGAAGGATTCGGCGCATTCTGGACTTTTTTCGGCACAACGGGTATGATATGATCTTAAGGGTGGCATATGACCATCAGGGAAAGGCTGTGGAGAGAGAGCCCTATTTCTGGGATCAGGTAAAAACACATATGTGTCAGGTGGGGGAACTGCTGCAGGAATACGGGAAAGCAATTTTCGTATATCAGGGGCTTCTGACAGGCAATTGGGGAGAGATGCACACCACTCGTTTTCAGACTGAGAAGAAGAGAAAAGAACTCTGGAATATATTAAAGGAATATATACCGGGGGGGACTTATGCAGCCGTGAGGCGTCCTGTATACTGGCGGCAGCTTCATGAGGAACAGGGCGGCAAGGAAAGCGTCGCTGCGGATATGGGACTTTTTGACGACGCCATGTTTGCCTCTGAGGATCACCTGGGCACCTTTGGCGCGCTGACCCGTGAAAACGGCTGGGAAGAAGCATGGCAGCGGGAGGAGGAGCTGGCTTTTGAGGAAGAGCTGTGCCGGGACGTGCCAAACGGGGGCGAGGCTGTCCTGGGGGAGGTGTTTCAGGAGCGGATGACGCCCCGGATGGTGGAAGAGGTTCTGCGCAGGATGCACGTTACTTATCTGAACAAGGTATATGACTCCGGCATACTGGATCTCTGGAAACAGTGGAGGTATACGGAAGGGGAGACGTGGAACGGCAAAAGCCTGTATGATTATATAGGTGCGCATCTGGGCTACCGTCTGGTGATCCGGGAGGTATGTATCCGGGCCGGGCGGGGAAGAGATGCCGGCAGGCTGGAGGTTACCGTGGAGAATACCGGTTTTGCCTCCCTTTACCAGGAGGCGGAATTTCTGCTGGAGAGTGGGGCAGAGGGAATTGTTACTGAGCAATGGATGATGGGGGCGGCAGGAAAGTATCCCGGAGCAGTGTGGTACAGTGGGGAAACAAGGGTTTACGCCTGTGATATACCGTTCAGGGAGCGGCAGCTATGGATCAGTGCAAGGCGAAAAGCGGACGGATCCTGCATTCGGTTCGCAAACGGCTGCGATAAAAACGGAAAGACAAAAATCGGGGAGCTGTCAGGCTCCCAATGAAGGAAAGAATGACTGGAAGACCCGGGGAAGGGTGAGAAAAAGGCTTGGTTACTTGGTATTGGGCAGTAGAATATATAAAGGTACTGGCGGGATACGGTTTTCTGATGTTTATCTGGCCCCTTTTTATGCTGCGCAGATACCTGAAGGGGCGCTCCACCACTTTCTGCTTTGCATTCTGTGTCACCTTTCAGCCGGTGCTGGTGAATACCGTGGTGCTGATGCTGGGGCTGTTTCATCTGCTGAATCCCTGGGTGATCAGGGGACTGTTTTACCTTCCTTTTTTGGCAGAGGTGATGAGGTGGCTTAGCTGGGGAAAGAAGGAAAGGCGCAACCTGAAGTACCTTTTAAACGGGACTTATGGCTTGAAGATGCTGTGTCACAATGTGCTGCGGGGCATCGGGCGGCGGATGAAGGGCTTTTTCCGCATGATCAGGGTCAGGCTGTACGGCCACTGGTGGGAATACGGGCTGCTGGCGGTTATTATCGTTTACGGGATGATTTATTTTTCCTGGGGAGTTTTTCAGACGTATTCCTATGGTTCCGGTGACCATTATGTGCACAACGCATGGATTTATAACCTCACCAGGGGAAAGATATTTTCCGCCGGGGTATATCCGGAAGGGATGCACTGCTTTGTCTACGGGATGCACGTTCTGTTTGGTATCCGGATTTACAGCTGTATGCTCTTTCTGCAGCCCGTGCATGTGGGGGTGTTTCTGCTGTCGATTTATGTGTTTCTGAAGGAGGTATTCCGCTGGAAGTATACGCCCATGTTTGTGCTTGCCGCCTTTCTGACATGGAACGTACGCAGTGTAAATGCAATTGTCAGCATGGCAAGGCTGCAGTGGACCCTGCCCCAGGAATTTGCCACGCATACCGTTTTCCTGTGCGCAGCCTTTTTGGTGAGGTATCTGCATTCTACAAAAAAGACGTCATTTCGGGGAAAGCTGACCAAAGGCTATTGGGATGAGAATCTTCTGGTATTTTCACTTGCCCTGGCTACATCCCTCATTGTTCACTTTTACCCTACCATTATGGCCTTTTTCCTGTGTGTGGCCCTTGTGCCGGTACATTTGAAAAGAATCTTTTCCGGGAAAAGGTTTGTACCACTGGTGACGGCGGTAGTGGTGGGAGTCACGGTGGCAGTGGTGCCCATGGGGGGCGCGCTTGCTTCCGGCATTCCCTTTGAGGGTTCCATGAATTGGGCCATGTCAATTATACGTGGTCCGAAGGAAGAGGAAAGCCCCCCACAGGGGAGCGAAACGATAAACCAGGAAAACCAGGCCCAGCAGGAGGGAACGGAACAGGGGAGTACGGCAGGGGGTGGCACAGCTCAGGATGCTGCGGGACAGGCCGGCATGGAATCCGCAGTCACGGGGGCACCGTCCGGCTCACAGGCAGCAGGAGATGCTTTGACGGGAATGCCGGAAGTGACCGCTCCGGCGGAACCGGTAAGGGTGCCTGTGAGGGAGCGGCTGGCGGCGGCAGCCCGACGTCTGGCAGGAGTGTTGCAGGAAAAGGGGAGGATTCTGTATCAGCGAAGCTATGTGCGGGTATTTGGAACAGAGCGGGCAAGGCTGGTGTTGGGGGTTACCTTGCTGGCCATGCTGATCTGGATCTGCTACAGGATTCCTGCAGGCCTTTTCAAGCTGATACTGCGCAAAAAAGAGAAGAAACCAAAACCGGAGTATTTTGACCAGTATTTTTCCGTTGCGCTGGCGTCTTTGATCTATATGGTGTTGTCCTGCGGCGCGGCGCTGGGTCTGCCTGCATTAATCGAAGATTCGCGTCTCTGTACGATGGATCAGATTTTGGCGCTGTCCGTGGCAGGAGTGTCCCTGGATCTGATATTTACCGTGCTGCACCTGATACTGTGGGACGGCCTGCTCAAGGCAGCTTCCGCGGCGGTGGTAATGGGAATATATGTGCTTGCGGTGGTGTCGGGGAATTTCCATGGATATTTGTTTATGTACTTCACACGCTTAAACAGTGCGGTGCTGGTCACTCACTCCATTACAGAGACCATGCCGCCGTACAGCTTTACTATTATTTCCCCCACGGATGATCTGTACCAACAGATACAGTACGGCTGGCATGAAGAGCTGTCCGGTTTTGTGAACCAGGTACAGGAAAAGGAGTATACGCTGCCTTCCGAGCACTTGTTTATCTATATTGAAAAAAGACCCTTTCAATATGCGCAATGCTTATTTGCCACCGGCCCCGGCTGGCTGGCGCAGGAGAGCTATTTAGACAGCCTTGGCGGGACGGACTCGGGCTATGCCAGCCAGGTGCCGGATTATATTTCTTCGGAGCTGCTGTCGGCAGAGGAGATCGGCGGGACAAAGTTTGTATTTGATCTGAGTTCCAATACTTATGCCGTCTTACGTGTACGTACCCTGGTGGAATCCCTGGCTTATCAGTGGTGCAGGGAGTTTGAGAAGCTGTATCCGGGAGAACTACAGACCTATTATGAGGATGAGAACTTTATTTGTTATTATATCAGGCAGAACCCGCGAAGTCTGTATCAGCTGGGTCTTCTGTACAGGGAAGTGGAGGAGCAGGATTGAAGAGAGTGATTACCGGTTTGGTCATTGTATGTCTGTTGCTTTTGTTAGGGGGCGCGGGCTGGATGTTGTATCGGAAAGCGGAAGAGCTATCCTGTCTTTCGGACAGAGTGTCCCGGCTGTCGGAGGAATACGAGGGGATTTCGGAAAGCAGCGGGCAGCTTTCGGAGGAGTACAGCGGCCTTTCGGAAGCATATACGGTGCTGGACCAGAGGGCACGGGGGCTTCTGGAGCAGTACCTGGAAGCAAGGGGACATGGAAGCGGAATAACCGAAAGCTTTGCGTTTACAGAGTCGCCCAGAGAGTTAAAGAATCCCAACAGAGGGTTTTATCATATGCACGGTTTTGTTATTCCCGATAAGGTCAGCGACTACAGGAGGGATATTGCAGGGAGGTATGCGGAAGACCAGGAAAGCCGGCTTACCCTGATCGAATTGAATCTGCAGAGATTTCGGGAGGATGAGATTTCGGCGGCAGGGCTTGAAAGCATGGATAATGTGCTGAAGGCGCTGGCAGGCACGGATAAGCAGCTGATCCTGCGCTTTATCTATGACTGGGACGGAAAGAACCTACAGAACGAACCTGACAGTCTGGAGGTCATATTGAAGCACATGGAACAGGTGTCGGATCTGCTGAGGAAATATGATGACAGGATCTTTGTGGTGCAGGGATTGTTTGTGGGAAATTACGGGGAGATGAACAATTCCAAATATCTGGGAACGGAGGATATGAAAACGCTTACTCAGAAATTGTTTGCGGCGGCGGGTGAAAAGACCTATCTGTCTGTGCGTACTCCGGCCCAGTGGCGCAGTATAACAGGTCTTTCGAATCCGGCGCAGGTTGTCAGAGGGGACGGAAGCCTGGTTTCCAGAATGGGGTTGTATAATGACGGAATGCTGGGAAGCGAGACTGACCTGGGAACCTATGCCCAGACGGATCAGGCGGCAGAAAATCCTTTTTCCCAATGGAGCCGTCAGGAGGAGCTTTCCTTTCAGGATACTTTATGCAGGCTTGTGCCCATTGGCGGAGAAGCGGTTATTAATAATGAATATAATGATTTTGAGAATGCGCTGAAGGATATGAAGGCCATGCACGTTACCTATCTGAACTGGGACCATGATAGCGATGTGACAGATAAATGGCGGGGGACTATCGTTCATGAGGGGAGCTGCTTTGACGGTATGGACGGGCTGAGCTACATGGAACGGCATCTGGGTTATCGCCTGGTGATCCGGGGGACTGCACTGGACTATGACTGGAAGACAGACAGGCTGACCACAAGGGTAACTCTGCAAAATGTGGGCTTTGCACCGGTTTACAGAGAGACCGCAGCAGAGATTACGCTGTATGACAGGGAACGGGGCAGGAAATATGTCTATACAATTGAGGACGGACAGGACATCCGGAATCTGGCAGGAGGAACGGCGGAGGAAGAGCAGATGACTCTGAAATGGGAACTGCCTCTGGGAGGGCTTCCGTCAGGGGAGCTGGAAGTGTACTTTGCCGTGACGGATGTTCTTTCGGGAGAGAGGATCTTGTTCGGCAACGAACAGGATCCGGATCTGCATGGCTACCGGGTGGGTACGTTGAAGCTGGAATCCACGGAAGAACTGCGGGAACAGTGGGAAAAGGAGTGGCAGGATTGAAGAGGATATGCTTTTTCTCGGGAGACATTACGCGGGGCGGCGGGACGGAGCGCGTCGCGGTTACAGTGGCAAACGGACTGGCGGTACAGGGCAGATACCGGATTGTGGTGCTCAGCCTCACGGAGCAGTCGAGGGAGCTCTTTTTCCCCCTGCATGATCATGTAGAGCACTTCGCTCTGGGGGACAGATGGCTGAATCCGGGGCCGGGGTATCTGAAGGTGATTCCCAAGCTGCGGCGTTTTCTGCAGGAGCAGGAAATCGATGTGATTGTGGACATTGATATTGTGCTGGATGTGCTTTCCCTGCCGGCGTCGGGAGGCTTGAAAACGAAGGTCATTTCCTGGGAGCATTTCAATTGTGCATATGAGATGACATCTTTGTACAGACGGTGTATTCTGAAATATTCCGTAAAGCGGTCGGATTATGTCATTACGCTCACGGAGCGGGACAGGGCCGACTATGAGAACAGGCTGGGCAGAAGGCGGAATATTTCCGTCATAGGGAACCCTCTGCAGGAGACGGTCTGCGGGGAAGAAGCACAGCGGGAGAACTGGCTGATTACGGTGGGAAATCTGGTATCCGTGAAAGGGCTGGACTATTTGGGGCAGGTTGCTGTAAGGATCTTGAAGACACATGCGGACTGGAAATGGATGGTGCTGGGTGAAGGAGAAGAGAGGACATATCTGGAAGGACTGATCAGGGAAAACGCCCTGCAGGAACAATTATGTCTGACCGGCAGAGTAAGCGATGTGGGAGCCTATTTAAGAAGGGCAAAAATTTACGTGATGACGTCCAGAAGAGAAGGATTGCCCATGTGCCTGCTGGAAGCAAAGCATTTTCGGCTGCCTGCTGTCAGCTTCGACGTGCCCACCGGGCCTGCGGAGATGATTGACGACGGAGTAAACGGCTATCTGATAGAGCCTTATGATTGCCGGGCAATGGCGGATAAGCTGGAATTACTGATGGAAAATGAGACGCTGCGGGAACGGTTTTCAGGGAATGCCCAAAGGGGGCTGGAGCGGTTTCGGCCGGAGCATGTTTTGAAGCGGTGGAACGAAATATTGGAGGAGCTGTAAGGGGATGGATCCGGAGACAAGAAAGAGCAGAACCGAATACTCTGCACGCAATACCACTGTGGCGATGGTGGCAAGGGTGATGGCCATTGTGATGGGATATTTGACCAGAGTGGTATTTACCCATACGCTGGCGGAGGAATATGTAGGAGTCAACGGCCTGTTTACCAATATCCTCAATGTGCTGGCGCTGTCGGAGCTGGGGATAGGAACGGCGGTTACTTTTGCCCTGTATCGGCCGGTTGCCCAGGGTGACGTGGAAAAGCAGAAATCTCTCATGAGGCTGTACCGGCAGTTTTACAGGATTGTAGCGCTGATAGTGCTGCTCAGCGGGCTGCTGGTGATACCGTTCATGGATGTACTGGTCAAAGGTGAGGACGGGGTGGAGCATTTGATCTTCATCTATCTGATGTATCTGCTCAATTCCGTGATTTCCTATCTGCTGGTATATAAGGCGGCATTGCTGGACGCCCATCAGATGAATTATATAGGGGTCTTGTATCAGACGGTATTTTTGATCCTGCAGAATCTGCTGCAGATGCTGGCGCTTGTCCTGACAGGAAATTTCATTCTGTATGTGCTGATCCTTACGTTATGTACGATCACGAACAATTACTGTATTTCCAGAAAAGCGGATAAAATGTATCCTTATCTGAAAGATAAGGAAGTGCAGGCTCTATCCAGGCAGGAGAGGGGTGATATATATAAAAATGTCCGCGCCATGTTGATGCACAAGATCGGGAATGTGGCGGTGAATAATACCGACAATCTGCTGTTGTCTTCCATAGTGGGGATTATCAGTACGGGCCGCTATTCTAATTATTATCTGGTGATCGGCTCCGTACGGCAGGTATTGGACCAGATGTTCCAGGCTATTTCCGGCAGTGTGGGCAATCTGGGGGTGGAGGAAGGCAGGGGACGAATTCGGAAGATTTTCGAGGCGACCTTTTTCGCGGGGCAATGGGCATACGGTCTGGCAGCCATATGTCTGTATGAGCTGATTGATTTTTTTGTAGAATTCAGCTTTGGGGCACAGTTTGTATTCTCAAAGGATATTACTTTCGTGCTCTGTCTGAATTTCTATCTGGTGGGAACCTGCCGGGCGACCCTGGTGTTTCGGGATTCCATGGGATTGTTCCGGTATGACAGATATAAGGCAGTGGCGGAGGCAGCTATTAATCTGGCGGTTTCCGTCATTCTGGGCAGATGCTGGGGAACGGTGGGCATTTTCCTGGGCACTACGATCAGCACGGTCACTACGTCCCTTTGGGTGGGGCCATATATCTTATATAAACATAAATTAAAATGCTCGTCCTTAAGGTTTTTTGCCCGTTACGGGCTGTATACGGCGGTGACATTCGGGGTATGGTTTTGTACGGATTTTGTGTGCAGGCGGATGACGGGGACACTCTTTATGGTGTGCGCGGCGCGACTTGGCTGTTGTCTGGTTATTACGAACCTGGTGTATCTGGCGCTGTATCACAGAACGGAAGAATTCCGGCTGCTTTGGCGGAAGGGGACGGATCTGATTAAAAAGAAGAAACATTAAATCACGGCAAAGACAATCAAATGGACTTTACAGGCAGATTATGGTACAATACCAATACCCGCTTGAAACGGTATCATCACAATACATAGGGCAGGATATGGGGGAATATGAAGAACATTGATTTAAAGGGCAAAACCGTTCTGATAACCGGGGCCGCCGGATTTATCGGCGCCAGTCTGACGACAAGGTTATTGCGGGACGTGGAGAATATTAAGATTGTCGGTATTGATAACCTGAATGATTATTATGACGTTTCCATTAAGGAATATCGCCTGGCGCAGGTACAGGAGACTGAGAAATCCGTGTCGGGGACGTTTCAGTTTGTGAAGGCTTCTATTGCCGATAAGGCGGTGGTGCAGGTGCTGTTTCAGATTTATCAGCCGGATATTGTTGTGAATCTGGCGGCCCAGGCAGGAGTGCGCTACAGTATTACAAATCCGGATGTGTATGTAGAAAGCAATCTGGACGGCTTTTATCATATCCTGGAGGCCTGCCGTCACTCTTATGACAACGGCGCGAAGGGGGTTGAGCATCTGGTATACGCGTCCTCTTCCAGCGTTTACGGCTCAAACAGGAAAGTTCCCTATTCCACGGAGGATCAGGTAGACAATCCGGTCTCGCTCTATGCAGCCACCAAGAAATCCAATGAGCTGTTGGCCCATGCCTACAGTAAGCTTTATAATATTCCGTCCACGGGCCTTCGCTTTTTCACTGTCTACGGCCCGGCGGGGCGTCCGGATATGGCGTATTTCGGATTTACGGATAAGCTGCTGAAGGGTGAGACTATACAGATCTTCAATTACGGTAACTGTAAGCGGGATTTCACTTATATCGATGATATTGTGGAGGGCGTTGTCCGCGTCATGCAGGGAGCGCCCGGGAGAAGAGAAGGGGAGGACGGTCTGCCGCTTCCGCCATATGCCATTTATAATATCGGCAACAGCAATCCGGAGAATCTGCTGGAATTCGTGGATATTCTGCAGCAGGAGCTGGTTCGCGCGGGAGTGCTGCCGGAGGGGTATGATTTTGCTGCCCACAGGGAGCTGGTGCCGATGCAGCCCGGCGACGTGGAGGTGACTTATGCGGATACGTCGGCGCTTTTACGGGATTTTGGGTTTCAGCCGGGTACGGATCTGCGGGACGGATTGAGAAAATTTGCGGAATGGTACAGAGAGTTTTATGGGGGCGATGCAGATGAAGCGTAAAATTGCAGTTGCCGGAACCGGATATGTAGGTCTTTCCATTGCCATACTTTTGGCGCAGCATCATCACGTGACGGCGGTAGATGTCATCCCGGACAAGGTGGACCTGATCAACCGCAGGAAAAGCCCGATCCAGGATGAGTATATCTCAAAATATCTGGCGGAGAAGGAGCTGGACCTGACGGCCACCCTGGACGCCGAGGCGGCTTACAGAGATGCGGAATTCGTTGTGATTGCCGCACCCACGAATTACGACAGTAAAAAGAATCATTTTGATACTTCTGCAGTGGAATCCATTATCAGGATGGTCATGAGCGTTAATCCGGAAGCGATCATGGTCATTAAGTCTACCGTTCCGGTGGGTTATACTGCTTCCGTCAGGGAGAGGACGGGCAGTGAGAATATCCTGTTCAGCCCGGAGTTCCTCAGAGAGTCCATGGCGCTGTATGATAATCTGTATCCTTCCCGCATCATTGTATCCACGGACGGATCACAAAGGCTGGATACAGCCGCCGGGATCTTTGCGGAGCTTTTGCAGGAGGGGGCGGAGAAGGAGAAGATTGATACCCTGTTCATGGGTTTTACCGAAGCCGAAGCGGTTAAATTATTTGCCAATACCTATCTTGCCCTGCGGGTGTCTTATTTTAATGAACTGGATACCTATGCCGAAATGAAAGGGCTGGATACACGGGCGATCATCGAGGGTGTATGCCTCGATCCCAGGATCGGTTCTCACTATAACAATCCCAGCTTTGGTTACGGCGGTTACTGTCTGCCGAAGGACACAAAGCAGCTGCTGGCGAATTATTTCGACGTGCCGCAGAACATGATGTCCGCTATCGTAGACAGCAACAGAACCAGAAAGGATTTCATTGCCGACAGGGTGCTGGAGATTGTCGGAGGCTATGAAGCCAACAGCAGCTATGATGCGGGTAAGGAAAAGGAGATTATCGTGGGTGTGTATCGCCTGACGATGAAATGCAAATCGGATAACTTCCGCCAGTCTTCTATTCAGGGAATCATGAAACGTATCAAAGCCAAGGGCATTCAGGTGATTATTTACGAACCGGTGCTGGAAAACGGCACTACTTTCTTTGGCTCGATGGTGGTGAATGACCTGGAGGAGTTTAAGAAGCGTTCCAAGCTGATTATTGCAAATCGCTATGACGGCTGTTTGCAGGATGTGGAGGACAAGGTCTATACGCGGGATATTTTCCGACGGGATTAAGACGGACGAACCTTTCCTGCACGGCAGAATGGGAGGAAATATGAGCGAAAAGATCAGCGTGATTATTCCTGTTTATAAGGTGGAGGCGTATCTGCCGGAATGCCTGGACAGCGTGGTGAAGCAGAGCTACCGGGATATGGAGATTATTCTGGTGGAGGATGCTTCGCCCGACGGCTGTGGGGCTATCTGCGACAGCTATGCGGAGAGGGACGGGAGAGTCAGAGTCATACACAGGGAGAAAAACGGCGGACTGGCAGCAGCAAGAAATGCGGGAATAGAGCTGGCCGCAGGGGCGTATCTGTTTTTTGCGGACAGTGATGACTGGCTGGCGGAGGATACACTGGAAAGGCTGTATCAGGGGATGAAGAAATATGGCGCAGATTGCAGTGTGGGCATCTGTGTTACCGTATCGGAACGGGATAATGGGAAAAGGGATATTCAGCACTGCGGGCAGAGTGGGGATCAGTGCAAGACTGCACTTGAGGCCATGGAGCAGGTGCTGCTTACCTGTTCCTCGGCATGTAATCGCCTTTATCGGCGGGAAATGCTGGGAGATCTGCGATTCCCTCAGGGAAGGATTAATGAAGATGAGCCGTTTGTGCTGCAGATGTACCGGCGTATGGAAAAAATCGTATTTCTGGACTGCGAGACTTACTTCTACCGTAAGCGGTCCGACAGTATCACCACCTCTGCCTTTTCGGTAAAGCAGATGGATTGTGTCTATAACAGCAGGGATAACCTGGAATTTGTCACCCAAAAGGCACCGGAGCTGATTCCTGCCGCTGAGTATAAATACTGTAAGACGCTGCTATGGTGCTATGTCAACCTGAGGAAGCTTAAGATGGACGAGCAGGTGAAGGCGCTTCGCAGGCAGCTTCGCGAGGAGATCAGGAAGAACCGGAAAACAGCCCTTACAAACCCTTATCTGGGGCTTCCTCTGAAGGTACTGACGCTGCTTTGTGTGTGAACTGCTTGATCCAATGCTCGAAGCTGTAGCCGTCCAGTATGGAATCCGGATAAGGGTGGAAGGGGATCTTTAGAAAATCCTGTATCTCTTTGACGGCAGGAAGTCCTTCTTCCGGCAGAATTAAAATATTCCGGGGATCATAAAAATCGTATTCCACAATGTGCCGGTTGTTGGTGAGCAGTTTTTTGGAAAGATAGATGGATTCCATCACCCGCATGGTCAACGCACTTTGTCCTTCCTGGTTGATGTCCAGAAGGATATTGCAGTCCTTAAGCTGTGCCAGATATTCCCGGTAGGACAGCCTCTGGCCGATAAGAATATCCCGGAAACGTTCCCGGTAATCGGGGTCGGTGTACCTGGCGGAAGGAGGCAGAATGCGTATATCGCAGGAAATTCCGCTTTCCTCCAGAATCAGTTTTAAAGAAGAAACGTAAGAAATGCGTCCTTTGTCAGCCCCCAGAAAAAAGAGCCTGTCCGAACCGGTACAAGGGGAGCAGGGAGTGTAGAATTCTCTCGGATAGAAAATGTGGTTGTATTTCAGGCCGTACTTTTTACAATCTTCCGGATCGGTGGAAAAAACGGCATCAGCGTTTGAAAAACGCAGATGGTTCCTGTTATAGCGGTTGACCTTGTTCCAGAAGAAGAGGGATACCTGACAGTGGGGATTGATACGATGAATATAGCGCTCCATGCCGCGCTGGTAACCGTAGTCAAATATGATTACCTGCTTTGCCGTTCTGGCGGAAAGCTTCCAGGAGCCCCAGAACAGGCTGCAGCAGGGAAGACGCAGCAGGTACAGAACCTTGTAGATCAGGTAGCGGAAGCCGGGCTGGGGAACGCCGAAGGGTGCAAATACGCTGCCGTCATAATAAGGGAAGAAATAGTTTTCCGGTTTCTCAAATATAAGGATGGTTTTGTCTGTATGTGTAGTATCTGACGGCTGCATGTTCTGTTCTCCTGTTATATAATCTGTACGCTTTTCATCATATCACAGAATTTCTGTGAGGAACACTGTTTTGCACTTAAAAAATTTGATACGAGAGATTGGAGATTTGTAATGTCGGATGAAAAGGAAGCATTAGTCAGTGTCATCGTCCCGGTGTATAAGACGGAAAAATATCTGGAGGACTGTATGCGGAGCATTCTGCAGCAGGATTATCCGGCCCTGGAGGTGCTGCTTATTGATGACGGTTCTCCTGACGGCTGCCCGGCGCTTTGCGACAGCTTTGCTGCCGCTCATGACAATGTCAGTACCATTCATCAGAAAAATATGGGATTGGGTCTGTCACGCAACACCGGCATGTCCGCCGCCCATGGCAAGTATCTCTTTTTTATCGATTCTGACGACTGTCTGGACGGGTCCGGTGCGATCCGCCGTCTGGTGGAAAAGGCGGAGGAAGAGCAGGCTGATATTACGGTGGGGTGTTACCGCCGGTTTAATGATTCCGGCTGCTGTCAGGTCAACAGCCATCATCTCCATGGCGGGGAGTATACGGAAACGGTGGATTTTCGGTTTAAGGGTTTTTATATGTACGGGCATCTAGCGCACAATTGGGGGCAGTTGTATAAAAAGGCGTTTTTGGATGCTTATGACCTTAAGTGCCGTGCCTATCCCTTTACCCAGGACAAGGCGCACAATATAGAATGTTATGTATATCATCCCCGGTATGCTTTTATAGAGGACAGTATTTATCTGTACCGTGTCAATGAGGAATCCGTGACCTTTCGCTATAAAGAGAACCTGATGCCGGTCTGGATAGCCATAGCTGCGGATTTTGAGGAATTTCTACAGCGCCGGAATATCGCAGGCGACTATGGAGACCTGACTGCCCTGCATCTTTTCTTTGGCAGTTTCTTTCTGGTAAAGCAGGAGCTGCAATTCAAGGAGCATGGAATACGGGAGAGCATCCGCACAATCAAAAAATACGGGAAGGAGCCCCTGGTCCGGGAGGCTATGGCAAGTCTGGCAAAAGGAAGATATATAAAGGAAATTTCCGTATTTTCGTGGCGTGTCGTCATCAGAGCCGCGGCCGCGATATTTCACGTGCGAGGGTATGCGTTGTTTGTGGTGGGGATTGCACTGCTCAGAAAGCTGGGCGTGGACGGGAGCATCACGGAATCACGGAATAAAAAGGAGAAGCAATGAATACGAGGCTGAGTAAGGAACAAAGTTTATTGTGTATGCTTCTCTGCCAGGCCTTGACGGGCGAGTCTTCCAGGGAGGCGCCAATGCTGTGCCGTCAGGCAGATATAAAGCAGGTCCTGCAGGCAGCGCAGCAGCATAAGGTGCTTCCGCTTTTGTATGAGGTATTCTGTGAAAAGTGGCCGGGAGAGGCGATAGATGCGGCTGAGCTGAAGTGGGTGGAAAGCATTTCACGGACTACCGTAAGGCAGAGTTATCATTTGCTGTTCCTGACCCGTGATCTGGTAAGGCTGCTGGAAGAAAGGGGAATTCCGGTACTGGTACTGAAGGGCTGCGGAGTGGCGGAACTGTATCCGGTTCCGGAGCTGAGAAAATCAGGGGACGTGGATGTGCTGATTCCGGGAAACTGCGTGGAGGCAGCGGCAGAGCTTCTGGAGAAAGAGGGGTTTTCTGTGAAGGAGGACCAGCATGCCAATCATCATCTGGCATTCGGGTCAAAGGCAGGCATTGACCTGGAGCTGCACACCATGCTGGCAGAGCCCTTTCAGGACGGCAGGATCAACAGAGGAATGGAGCAGCTGCTTTCGCGCTGTTTTGACGAAAAGGAATACAGGGAGTGTCTGGGAATCGGTCTGCCTTTGCCTGGTGAGCCTTTTCAGGCGTTGCAGCTGCTGCTTCATATGCTTCAGCATTTTTTACGTGCAGGATTCGGGCTGAAGCTGCTTTGTGACTGGGTGGTATTCTGGAACAGGGAAGAGGTGCAGGAAACGGTTCCCGCATTTCTGGAGCTGGCAGACATATGTCAGGTCAGGGAATTCTCTGAGGCAGTCACCATGGTCTGTAAGGAGTATCTAGGATTGAGAAAGGATCTGTCCATGGGGCGCAGCCGTGATAAAAAGCTGGCGGAGGAATTCCTGCAGGATGTGTTTGCGGCGGAAGAATTCGGAAAGGCGGATAAGGACCGCATGGTCATTGTGCAGGAGAACAGTCTGCGGGCGTATATCAAAGAATTTCACTATCAGATGAAGCTGAACCATCCCAGGACATCGCCCTATGTCATCCTGTGGCCGGCACTGTGGCTGGTAACCTTGGTGGTGTTCCTGAGAAACAACCGGAAGCTGAAACGTGGCAGGGTGAAGGATATTCTGCGTAATGCGGGGAATCGAAGCAGGCTGCTGCAGCAGATAGGACTGGATAAGCAGGGAGAAAGGAGCAGGCTTTAATACAGGGATTTTCCCTTACTCACGCTCCAGCCATTGATCCATGGCTGTACGCATGGTCTCGGCAGCAGCGGGATCCCTGGTGCAGCAGAGACGGCAGACAAGTATGCGGGGATAGAGCGTTCCTGCGGCATTTAAGGTCAGAACGGCCTGCTCCTTTGTCCAGGTGGGGGAGATCAGGTGTTGGGCGATCAACAGATGCTTTTCCTCAGGCGAAAGCCGTTCTACGGTATTGCAGGGAGCCTGCCTGAGGAAAATGATTCCTCCCAGGGGCCAGACGCCCGGGGTGGACACTTCGGAAGTACCGCACCAGGGCAGGCCGTGTACTGCGGGGACGGATCCATTCATATCCAGAAGGTTCAGGTCTCCGTTGATAAGGGGAACCTGCCAGAGCGTTCTCCACAGATTGGTATGGGTGCTTTTGCCGGCACCGGAATGTCCGGAGAACAGCCAGATATGCTCCCGGTACAGGAAAGAGGCGGAATGCAGGGCAAACAGGCCTCTCTGCTGGGCAAGAAAGAGATAACTGAGGCGGATTGCATGAAAAATCTCCTTTACAAAGGTCTCTGAAGGCACTCCGGCAGCATGGATCAGGACATTGGAACCGTCCGGAGAGAGCAGGGCTTCCAGGGGAGCGGCAGCAGAAGGAAAGATCAGGACGTATTCGTCTTTGTTTTCCAGGACCATCAGCTGGCTGCTGCGAAGCAGAACCCGCCCCAGAGGATGTGATCCGGGAAGACAGGGACGAAGCTCAATGGTCTGATCTGCCGTATCTGATGCGGGGCTGTCCGCAGCAAAGGAAGAAAATTCGGGGGAGAAATACTCCGAGGGGCCGGAAAGCTTTACTGTCAGTCCGCCAATGACCAGATACAGAAAAGAAGCGTGTGACGGAGCAGGGCAGGGGGTGTCTTCCACAATGCTCCCGAACTTAAGCTGGGTCAGAAAGTGCAGTATATCCGTTTTAAGATTCGAAAGTTCATTTTCGCCTGCCTGGAAATGGGAAGCACAGCGGGCAAGGACTTCTTCTTCCGAGATTTCTTCAGCAAGCAGATCCCATACATATGCGCCGGTTTCATTGAGCCTGACACCCCGCCGCAGATCGGCTATGCCCTGCCCGAAGGGCAGCAGGTACGGGATTCCGTTTATTTTATAAAGCATATATTCTTTGTTTTGTCTCATGGCCCCTGAATTCCTTTTCTGTTTTTTACCAAATCTGATTTTATTGTACTGTTCCCCACGGAAAATAGCAAGGATGTTTTGCATCAGCAGAAAGTTACATGCGTATTAAGAAACCGTAAACGCCTGCGAAAAAAGGATTGCCATTTTTGCGGTATTATGTTAAACTGCTACTGGAATAGTCAGTATATCAATTGTTTAGTTGCAGGGAAAGCAGGAGAGAAACTATGGTAGGTTATGAGAAGCCGCTGGTAGTGGCAAATGACGAAGTGGCAGAGGGAGTTTATGCGGCAAGCGGCGCTGTTGTGCCGGGGGCGACGGATTCGCCTGATGCCGGCAGCGATTCTGCATCGGTTTCAACGGTGGAACTCGGTACGGCGGGGAATGCCTGGTATAAAGTGAACACGTATAAGGTGACGATACAGAACAGTGGAAACGAAGATCTGAACGAATGGGCGGCCGCCGTTTCGGTTACTTCCGGCACGGCGACTGCGGCAAAGACTTATAATAGCTGGCAGGCATCCGCGTCCCTGAACGGGAATACCATTACGATAACGCCGGGCAGCGGCGGGACGATAGGCGCCGGGCAGTCCATAACGGTGGAGATTGAGGTAAGCTACAGCAGCGAGGCGATTACCGTCAATAACAAGTGATGCGAAAGAAAAACTAAGACTTCAGAAAATAAAAGCATTCCTTTATATAGAGGAATGCTTTTATCGTTTTATAGTAGAAAACGGTTAAAAAGCTATTGTTTTTTCCTTCGCATTGTGATACGATGGTCATAACATAATAGGGATCGGCATAAAGAAAACAAAACGGAATTAAAAGAACAGGAAAGGGGAAGGAGAGGGTAGTAATGACAAATTACGAAAAGCCGATAGTGCTGGCAAACGAGGAAATTGCCGAAGGTGTCTACGCGGCAAGCGGTGCAGGCGGAGGAGATTGCTATACTGTTTCGGCATATATTCATCAGGCGCCTGAGACAGGCAGAGGGGATTTCCGTATTCAGGTGGATGGCGTTCATGCAGCAGGAGACGGTCACCACAGCGGAGTGCAGGTGCTGACCTTGTACTTTAACCAGGCGGTGACGTATAAGGGCTCCAACGGAGGCCTGTCAGGAGGCGATGGAACATCAAGTATCAGCATTTCCTATGCGTACCATAACAATGCTTACGATAATATAGGCCTGGGCGATGTGATAGTTGAGGCCGATGCGGGTTTGTCCGTTACCGGTGCTGTGCTTTCCTGTAATTATAATTGCGGCCAGCATTAAAGATAATTTCAAATGGTTTGCGGCTATTTTGACAATTTCTATATGCTGTGTTTAGAACTCCGGCAGGAGGAAAGCAGCATAAGAAAGGAGAAGCGGAAATGACAGATTATGAAAAGCCGGTAGTATTGGCAAATGAGGATGTGGCAGAGGGCGTGTACGCGGCAAGCGGGGCAGGAAGTGCAGACTGTTGGACTGTATCTCCTTATTCTGTGCAGGACTGGAATGGCAGCCATCATGTTTTTGAGGTCAGGATTGTTCACTCCGATGCGGTGCAGCATATCTCTACTGCTTCGGCGACGACACTGACGTTCAGCAGTCCTCTTACCGATGCGTATACGGAATCGAATTTTAGCTGTTCCTTCAGCGGCAGCACGGCTACCGTTGTCCGTACTTCGCACGCCAATGCTTATCAATCCGGTGATAATGCAACGTTTAAGATATGGGTGAAGGCGGCAGATGAAGCTACAACAAAGGCAATTACCTGCACAGGCTCCAGTATCTCCTGTACCAAGACCGTAAATGTACAGGGCAACGGTGCTGACGGCAACTAATCGCCGGTAGCTGTCCATGAAATACAAATAGAAAACAGCATTACCCCTTAAGAGAGGTAATGCTGTTTTTTCGAGAGGGAATCCGGCATGAGTATTAAGGAACGGGCACAATTTTATATGGGACGCATTAAGGCCGGGCGTCTTCAGGAGATGCTGAGGCAGACAAAATGGATCTATGAGTATGCCCGCCGTTATTGGCTGGCGATGATCCTTTACACGCTGTTGGGGCTGACGGGAACGGTGGTAGCCCTGCTGTCCGGCTTTGTTTCCAGGGATTTGGTAAATATCATTACAGGCTACCGGGGGGGAGCGGTAGTGAAGACCTTTGCGGCCATGATTGGCTTGGGCATCGGCAGTACCGTAATGAACCAGATTTCAAATTATGCCTCTTCCTGGATCGGTATGAAGGTGGATGCGGAGATTAAATCCGATATTTTTTCGAAAATACTGGTGACGGATTGGGAATCTCTGACCAGGTATCATACAGGAGACCTGCTGACACGCTGGAGCAGTGATGCTTCCAATATTTCCAACGGAGTTCTGAATTTTGTCCCCAATCTGATCATTTATCTGTTCCGGTTTATCAGCGCTTTCATAGTGGTGGTAGTCAATGACGTGTCTTTTGCCGTTTTTGCATTTCTGGGGATGCCTGTGAGCCTGCTGCTGTCCAGGACCCTTATGAAGCGTATGGTAAACAATAATAAGCGCAGTGCGGCCATGGGGGCAAAGATGTCCGGTTTTAACCAGGAGACCTTTTCCAATATACAGACCATCAAGGCCTTTGATTTGATCCCTTTTTATACGAGTAAATTAAAACGTCTTCAGGCGGACTATATCAGTATGCGCCTGGAATTCCAGAGGATGTCCATGGGGACTTCCCTGCTGATGTCCGTGGTTTCCATGCTGGTTTCCTATGGCGCTTACGGCTGGGGTATTTACCGGGTATGGAGCGGGGCGATTGACTATGGCACCATGACTTTGTTTTTAAGCCTGTCTGGCACTTTGACAGGCACACTGCATAACCTGACCTCCCTGGTGCCCTCGGTTATCAGTCTGACTACCTCGGCGGGGCGTCTGATGGATATTGTGGAAATGCCTCAGGAGGATTATACCCAGGATGAGGCGGCGGCAGAATTCAGAGACCGGCACAGGACGGACGGGGTGTCTGTCCGGCTGGCCGATGTAAGTTATGCTTACCAGGGCGGGGAGCCGGTGTTTGCGGGAGCGTCCATTGAGGCCAATCCTCATGAGATAATTGCGCTGGTCGGGCCCTCCGGGGAGGGAAAGACCACTCTGCTCAGGCTGCTTCTGGCACTGATTGCACCCGATGACGGAAGTATCTGTGTTTATTCCGGGGAGGACAGGATGGAGCTGACGCCTTCGACCAGAAAGCTCTTTTCCTATGTACCCCAGGGGAATACCATGTTCTCCGGAACCATTGCAGAAAATATGCGCAACGTGAAGGAGGATGCTTCTGACGAAGAAATCATTGAGGCCCTGAAGCTTGCTTGTGCCTGGGATTTTGTGGAGAAGCTGCCGGATGGGATTAAAAGCGAGATCAAGGAGCGGGGGGGCGGCTTTTCGGAGGGACAGGCCCAGCGGTTCTCCATCGCCCGTTCGCTGATTCGTAAATCCCCCATTTTGCTGTTGGATGAGGCTACCTCCGCGCTGGATGTGGCTACGGAACGGAGGGTGCTGCGCAATATTATGCAGGATTCATACCCCCGCACTTGTATTGTGACCACCCATCGGCCCACGGTGCTTGAGGCCTGTACCAGGGTCTATGCAATACGGAACAGGCAATGCGTCCGTTTAAGCAGGGAGGAGATTGAGGAGATGGTGCGGGATTTCTAGATAGGGATTTTTGGAGGATGACGGATGGAGAACAAAGGAATCGATATAGAGGCTCTGCTGGCGGAGGGGAAAAGCATACGGATTCATCCCCAGGGCTACAGTATGTATCCCCTGTTTGTGCCCGGCAGGGACGAGGCGGTGATCACACCCACAGGAGGGCGGAGGTTAAGGAGGGGAGACGTAGTCCTGTATCGCAGGGAAGGAAGTATTTTAGTGCTGCACCGCATCTGGAAACGCAGGGAAGACAGCTTTTATATGGTGGGGGATAACCAGAGTGAGATAGAAGGACCCTTGAAGGAAGAACAAATCAAAGGAATATTATATCAGGTGATACGCAGAGGCAAGAGCTTTTCTGTGAGAAATCCACTCTATCGGCTGCCCGCGGCCGTATGGCTTTTCCTTCGGCCTTTTCGGCCGTTTTTATCAAATCTAATGGCCGGAATGAAGAAAATACTGAAGAGAATAAAAAACATGTGTTCGAAAAACAGAAAGAGTGGTGACAAGTCGTCCCAATAATGGTATAATGAGCGAAGACGAATTGAGTAAGAGGGGTATGATGACACATGGCAGCTTCGACCGGCAGAAGGACATCATCTTCAAGAAGCGGAAGAAATTACGGAAGTACAAAGACGGGCAGCAGAAACGGCAGCAGAAATAACAAATCGGAAAAAAAGGCGGATAACCTGCAGCGGGAGGCGGGAGACGGTGCGCTGCTCCACGAGATCGGGTTGATCGTGCTTTTTGTTTTCATGGTTATTTTGTTCTGCTGTAACTTTGGCATAATCGGACCAGCGGGAGACGCGGTCAGCGGTTTCCTTTTTGGTGTATTCGGCTTTACGGCATATGTGGCGCCGGCAATTCTGTTTCTTGCGGTGTCATTCTGGTTTGCCAATGAGGGAAATCCAAACGCATTGAGAAAGATGATAGCGGGCATTGTGCTGTTTATCATGCTGGGAGCCGTATGCGACCTGATTGTCCAGGGCGGCGGTGAAATGGATAAGTACAGTATAAAGGAACTCTATGAAAACTGCCGGGATGCAAGAAGCGGCGGAGGCGTGCTGGGAGGCAGCGTCAGTTTCTTTCTCAAACATTACCTGGGGACAATCGGGACGGTGCTGGTGATCCTGCTTTTTTCGGTGGTGAGCCTGATCCTGCTGACAGAGAGATCCCTGTTAAAAAGCGTCAGAGAGGGAGGAAGCCGTGTCCGTGAGCTGTCCAGAGAAGATGCGGAGCGCCGCAGAGAGCTGGCCGAACAGCGCAGGGAAGATGCGGAGCGCCGTAAGGAGGATGCGGAACGACGCAGGGAAGGCGCCCGGCTGAAACGGCTGGAACAGGAAGAGCAGCGCAGACTGAAAGCGGAAGTAAAGGAGAACGAAAAGATTCTTCGTATGGAAAAAAGGGTCTCCGGTGTTATGCTGGATACTACGTTGACGAGGCCGGAAGAGCAGGGCCATCGGGACGACATACATGAGATTGTGTTTTCGGAGGATTCCGGGGAATACGATCAGCCTGAACAGGAGCTGTCCGGTCAATGGGAGCTGGAACAGGAACAGCCGGCGTCGGCTGAGTTTGATTTTGAAAAGGTACGCATCAGAAGTATGCACCAGGTGTCCCTAAACGAGGTGATTCCGGAAGAGCCGGGTCAATTGGACGAGCCGGAAGCGGCAGACGAGCCGTACGGAGAGTCGGCAGAGCCTATATGGGGAGCGGCAGAGCCGGAGCGGAGCGTAAGGGAATCTGCCGTGCAGGAGAATCCTTTGCAGCCTATTCGAATCCATAAGGAAGGGATTGGCGAGGAGCCGCCCCGATCCTCGGTGACGGAAGCGGTATCTGAACGTCCCGGTGTACAGGAACGGCCTGCGGTATCGGAAGCGCCAAAGAAAAAGGATCCACAGAAGTATATGTTCCCGCCTCTGTCACTGCTGCAGAAAGGATTGGCCGCTACTGGAGATTCCACGAAGGAGCTGAAGGAGACTGCCATGCACCTGCAGCAGACGCTGAATACCTTCGGTGTGCGGGTTACCATTACGGACATCAGTCAGGGACCCAGCGTAACAAGGTACGAGCTGCAGCCTGAGCAGGGGGTCAAGGTATCGAAGATTGTAGGCCTTACGGATGATATTAAGCTGAATCTGGCGGCTACCGACATTCGAATTGAAGCGCCGATTCCGGGGAAGGCGGCTATCGGTATCGAGGTGCCCAATAAAGAAAATATGACCGTAGCGCTGCGGGATTTACTGGAATGCAAAGAATTTAAGGAGTTTTCCTCCAATCTTGCCTTTGCAGTGGGAAAGGATATTGCCGGGCAGACGGTGGTGTCGGATATCGCCAAGATGCCGCATATGCTGATCGCCGGCTCAACGGGCTCCGGTAAGTCCGTATGTATCAATACGCTGATCATGAGTATCCTGTACAAGGCTCATCCGAATGATGTCAAGCTGATCATGGTGGATCCCAAGGTCGTGGAGCTGAGTGTGTATAACGGCATTCCTCATCTGCTGATACCGGTGGTCACGGATCCCAAGAAGGCTTCCGCCGCGTTGCACTGGGGCGTGTCGGAAATGGAGGATCGTTACCGCAGGTTTGCGGACTATAATGTAAGGGATTTGAAGGGCTATAACAAAAAGGTGGAATCCATGCGGGAGGGCGGTGACGAACAAGCGCCTGCAAAAATGCCACAGATTGTTATTATAGTGGATGAGCTTGCCGATCTGATGATGGTTTGCCCGGGAGAAGTGGAGGAATCTATCTGCCGGCTGGCTCAGCTGGCACGAGCGGCAGGTATTCACTTGATTATAGCTACCCAGCGGCCCAGCGTGGATGTTATCACCGGCCTGATCAAAGCAAATATGCCCAGCAGGGTGGCATTTGCGGTTTCCAGCGGCGTGGATTCCCGTACCATACTTGATATGAACGGAGCGGAAAAGCTGCTGGGAAAAGGAGATATGCTCTTTTACCCCCAGGGTTATTCCAAGCCTGCCCGTATCCAGGGAGCCTTTGTGTCGGATAAGGAAGTTTCGGACGTGGTCGACTATTTGAAAAACCAGGCGTTGGGCAATGTTTATGCGGAAGAGGTGGAAGAGAAGATCCTGAACATAGGAAGTGGCGGTGGCAGTTCTTTGGACGGCGCTTCAGATCTGGACGAATTCTTTGAAAAGGCCGGGAAATTCATTATTGAGCAGGACAAGGCATCCATCGGCGCCCTGCAGAGGCTTTTAAAGATCGGCTTCAACCGTGCTGCCAGGATCATGGACCAGCTTTGCGAATACGGAGTTGTGGATAAGGGTGAGGGCACGAAACCCAGAAAAATATTAATGAGTCCCGAGCAATTTGAACAGTTGATAGAGGAAGTTCTGTAGGTGTTATGAGATGAAGCAGCCTGACAGAAACAATGTCGCATACGCGGCGGAATGAGAGGGAACATGAAGACAGATATTGAAATAGCACAGGAAGCCGTCATGGAGCCCATTGAGAAGGTGGCGGCAGCACTGGAAATCAGGCAGTCGGATCTGGAGTTTTACGGAAAGTATAAGGCCAAGCTTACGGAAGAATATCTGGACAGCATTCAGGACAGGCCTTACGGAAAGCTGGTTTTGGTGACGGCTATCAATCCCACTCCCGCAGGGGAGGGAAAGACCACTACCAGCGTAGGCCTGGGGCAGGCTTTCGGGAAGCTGGGAAAAAAGGCTGTGATTGCTCTTCGTGAGCCTTCTCTGGGGCCTTGCTTCGGCATTAAGGGAGGCGCCGCGGGAGGCGGGTATGCCCAGGTGGTGCCTATGGAGGATCTGAATCTGCATTTTACGGGGGATTTTCATGCGATTACCTCAGCCAACAATCTGCTGGCGGCATTGCTGGATAATCATATACAGCAGGGCAACGAGCTGCAGATAGATACCCGTCAGATTGTGTGGAAGCGCTGCATGGATATGAACGACAGAGTGCTGCGCAATATTGTCGTGGGATTAGGGAAAAAGACGGACGGTGTGGTGAGAGAGGATCATTTTGTCATTACCGTAGCCAGCGAAATCATGGCAATTCTTTGTCTTGCTGAGGATATGAAAGATTTAAAGGAAAGGCTTGCAAGGATTATCGTGGCGTACAATATGGAGGGAAAGCCTGTTACGGCCGGAGAATTGAAGGCAGTCGGCGCCATGGCCGCGCTGCTTAAGGATGCCATGAAGCCTAATTTGATCCAGACCCTGGAGGGAACCCCGGCTCTGGTGCACGGAGGCCCCTTTGCCAATATTGCGCATGGCTGCAATTCCGTCAGAGCCACCAGGGCTGCAATGAAAATGGCGGATTATTGTATCACGGAAGCAGGTTTTGGCGCCGATCTGGGGGCAGAAAAGTTTTTTGACATAAAGTGCCGGATTGCGGATTTCAAGCCGGATGCGGCGGTGCTGGTGGCGACGGTCAGAGCACTGAAATATAACGGCGGCGCAGCAAAAGACGATTTAAGTACAGAGAACCTGCAAACGTTGGAAAAAGGAATCGTGAATCTGGAAAAGCATATTGAAAATCTGCAGAAATACGGGATACCGGTGGTGGTAACTCTGAATTCCTTTGTGACGGATACGCCTGCGGAAACCGAGTATGTCAGGAATTTCTGTGAGGCAAGAGGCTGTGAATTTGCACTGTCACAGGTTTGGGAAAAGGGCGGAGAGGGCGGAATTGCTCTGGCGGAAAAGGTGCTGCAGACGCTGGAGACGAAGAAAAGCGATTTCCATGTGCTTTATGAGAATGAGCTTGCCCTGGAAGATAAGATATGCCGGGTAGCTACTGAGATTTATGGTGCAGGCAGCGTCAGCTTCTCCCCGGGGGCCAGGAGGGAGCTGCAAAAAATCACGGAAATGGGATTCGGAAATTTACCTGTGTGTATGGCAAAGAACCAGTATTCTCTCTCCGATGACCCCAAGCGTCTGGGCAGGCCGGAGGGCTTCGAACTTTCGGTGAGGGAGGTGTATGTGGCGGCAGGTGCGGGATTTGTGGTGGCACTGACGGGAGATGTGGTGACCATGCCGGCGCTGTCAAAGCAGCCGGCAGCGTACAGGATAGACGTAACGGAAAACGGGGTCATTACGGGACTGTTTTAAAGCGGTATTATCGTTCATGATTCGGGGGGCGGCAGCCTGGGTTGATCGGGTTGAAACATTATTAAAAGAGGTGGAGTATGTATAAGATTGTAAAGAGAGAAGAGCTGACCACAAACATTTATCTGATGGAGGTGGAGGCCAAAAGAGTGGCAAAGGCCTGCCAGCCGGGGCAGTTTGTGATTGTAAGGACGGACGAAGAGGGGGAGCGTATTCCTCTGACGATTTGTGATTATGACAGGGAAAAGGGAACGGTTACCATTGTGTTTCAGTGCGTTGGAGCGGCTACGAAGACGATGGCCGACCTGCAGGAGGGAGATGACTTTCATGATTTTGTCGGGCCCCTGGGCTGTGCCTCCGAGCTGGTAAATGAGTCGCCTGAAGAATTGAAAAAGAAGAGAATTTTATTTGTGGCCGGAGGCGTTGGAGCGGCGCCGGTATATCCCCAGGTAAAATGGCTTCATGAAAACGGTGTGGCGGCAGATGTGATTGTGGGCAGTAAGACGAAGGATCTGCTGATTCTGGAAAAAGAGATGGAAGCGGTGGCCGGAAACCTCTATGTGACAACGGATGACGGTTCCTACGGCAGGTGCGGTATGGTGACCCAGACCATCAAGGATCTGGTGGGGGAAGGAAAGCAGTATGATGTGTGTATCGCTATCGGTCCCATGATTATGATGAAGTTTGTCTGCCTGCTCACAAAGGAACTGAACCTTCCCACCGTGGTCAGCTTAAATCCCATTATGGTGGACGGAACGGGTATGTGCGGAGCCTGCCGTGTGACAGTGGACGGCAAAGTGAAATTTGCCTGTGTGGACGGCCCTGAGTTCGACGGCCATGCGGTGAATTTTGACGAGGCCATGAGACGTCAGCAGATGTACAAAACGGCGGAGGGCAGAGCCATGCTGAAGCTGGAAGAGGGCGATACCCACCACGGCGGCTGCGGGAACTGTTAAGAGAGAACGGAAGGAAGATTCCGGAAACCAATAGAAGTATGGAGGGAGAAAACAGATGGACGTATTGACCAGAATCCCTGTGAGAGAGCAGGATGCCAGGGAACGCGCTGCTAATTTTGAAGAGGTGTGTTTAGGCTATAATAAAGAAGAGGCAATGAACGAGGCTGCACGGTGTATCAACTGTAAAAATGCCCAGTGTATCAAAGGATGCCCTGTGGCTATCGATATTCCTGCCTTTATCGAACAGGTGAAGGAAGGCAATGTGGAGGAGGCGTATCAGATCATCAGCCGTTCCAGTGCGCTGCCGGCGGTCTGTGGCCGTGTTTGCCCCCAGGAGAGCCAGTGTGAGGGAAAATGTATCCGCGGCATCAAGGGAGATCCTATCTCCATCGGAAAGCTGGAGCGCTTTGTGGCGGACTGGGCCAGAGAAAACGGGATCAAGCCGGAAGGAGCAAAGGAGAAGAACGGCAAAAGCGTTGCGGTGATCGGTTCCGGCCCTGCCGGTTTAACCTGTGCGGGCGATCTGGCAAAAATGGGGTATGAGGTGACTATATTTGAGGCCCTGCATGAGCCAGGAGGCGTGCTGGTATACGGGATTCCGGAATTCCGTCTGCCCAAGCAGGATGTAGTGGCGAAGGAAATCGAAAATGTGAAGGCTCTGGGCGTGAAGATTGAGACCAATGTGGTGGTGGGGAAATCCGTTACCATTGACGAGCTGATCGGAGAGGAAGGCTTTGACGCCGTGTTTATCGGTTCCGGCGCCGGTCTGCCCAAATTCATGGGAATTCCCGGTGAAAATGCAAACGGTGTGTTCTCTGCCAACGAGTACCTGACCAGAAGCAACCTGATGAAGGCCTTTGATCAGAATTCAAATACACCGATCATGGAGAGCAAAAAGGTGGCTGTGGTAGGCGGCGGAAATGTAGCCATGGATGCGGCAAGGACAGCTCTCCGTCTTGGGGCGGAGGTGCATATCGTATACCGCCGAAGCGAGGAGGAGCTTCCTGCCAGAGTGGAAGAGGTGCATCATGCAAAGGAAGAGGGCATAATTTTCGATCTGCTGACAAATCCCACGGAGATTCTGGCGGATGAGAAGGGCTGGGTCACCGGCATGAAATGTATCAGGATGGAGCTGGGAGAACCGGATGCGTCGGGCCGCCGCCGACCTGTTGAGGTGCCGGGTTCCGAGTTTACCATGGAGCTGGATACGGTTATTATGTCGCTGGGCACATCACCCAATCCCTTGATTTCTTCGACGACCGAGGGACTTGAGACCAACAAGTGGAAGTGTATTGTTGCGGAGGAAGAAAACGGACAGACCAGCAAGGAAGGCGTATATGCCGGCGGTGACGCGGTCACAGGAGCGGCTACGGTTATTCTGGCTATGGGTGCAGGTAAGGCGGCAGCGAAGGGAATAGACGAATACCTGAGGAATAAGTAGACTGCACAAAGCGGCAGCGAAAGGGATAGACGAATATCGGAGAAACAAGTGATTCATATATTTTCTGGACCTCCACAAATGAAAAACGGGGAAAGAAGGTAAAAACTATGCCATGGTGTCCTAAATGCAAGACAGAGTACAGGGAAGGGTTCAGCGTCTGTGCAGATTGTGGCAGCGAGCTGGTAGAAAAACTGGCAGAGGAAGCGGCAGAAGATTCAGAAGAGCTTTTGGATTTAAGAATGGGGGATTCCCTTGATGAAGAGTTCCGGGGTGACATGGGGCAGGCGGATCAGGGAGAGGCCCAAGGAGAGGATGTGCCTACAATCGGGGAAGGCGTTCGCCGGGAGCGAATAAGCGGGCTTTACCAGGACAGCTCTGAGAAAGCCAGTGACAACCGTTCGTCTGCCTGGGTGCTGCTGGGGCTTGGGGCAGTGGGGCTGATTGCGGTTATTCTGGGCGTGGCCGGAATCCTGCCTTTTCAGCTCGGCAACCCCTATCTGTTTTACGGTGTTATGGGAGCAATCTTTATCCTGTTTTTGGTAGCGGGCATTGTATCCATGAAAAATGCCAGATTTTTTGAAAAGAAAGCGGAGTCGGAAAACTCTCTCAGACAAACACTTCTGGACTGGTGCAGGGACAATTTAAACGCGGCAGACATTGACGCAGAGATTTGCGGAGAGGGAGTGTCCGATGAGGTTGCGTATTTCAGGAGATCTTTTTGCATTAAGGAGAAACTGAATCATCAATTTGTGAATCTTAATCAGGGTTTTCTGGATCAGTTTATTGATGATTATATTTATGATGAGATCTTCGGAAAGAGGGCTGAATGAAGATTTCAATAGTCTGTGTGGGGAAAATTAAAGAAAGCTTTTACCGGGAAGCCGTTGCGGAATATGCGAAACGGCTTTCGCGGTATTGTAAGCCGGAAATCGTTGAGGTACCGGATGAAAAAACGCCGGATGGTGCAAGCCTTCAGATGAAAGAACAGATTCTGGAAAAGGAAGGACGCAGGATTCTGGAAAAGCTTCATGAGGATGCCTATATTTGTACACTGGAAATCGGCGGAAAGAGGCTTTCTTCGGAAGAGCTTGCCCGTTGGATGGAAAAACTGACAGTCAGTGGAACCAGTCATATCATGTTTGTGATTGGCGGCTCACTTGGACTACATGAGTCCGTGAGCCGCCGTGCTGACTTTTCTTTAAGTTTTTCTGACATGACTTTTCCTCACCAACTGATGCGGGTGATCCTGATGGAACAAATATATCGGGCTTTCCGGATTATTCACGGAGAACCATATCATAAGTAAGGGCGAAAGGCAAGGGATTGTCAGGAAACAGAACAGGAATAATCATTTGCTGTTTCTATACAAAATGACACATTTGCTTAATAAGGTGAAAAGCATAGAAAATGCTATTTAAAAAAGCTTAACGTTATGGATAGGGCAGGAAGGAAAGACAAATGTCAATCATTCGTTTTTTGGTATTTACGGATTTGCATTATGATCATGTGTTTGACGCAGAGGAACGCCTTGACAGTTTAATAGACAGAATTAATGACTTATCGCTGGATTTTGTAATTTCTCTTGGAGATTTATGCTATCCAATCAGTGATAATAGGCCAATTATTAGAAAGCTTCAACTTTCTGCATTATAGAATTTATATACAGAAAGGAGCATTTATGTGTTTGAACAGGACTATATAATAAGGCTAATAAAAGAAATGATACGAGCGATATTGAAGTTGCTTTTTAATATTGATACCGACAATCCTATTGAAGATTTACTGGAGGACAAAGAAAGCCAAGACACGTTAGAAAAATTATTGGATATGGTTGATAATGGGAACATAAACGAAGCAGAAAATCAGATATATGATATTACATCTGATAACAATATGGCAAATTTGAAGGTGGCACTGCTGTTTTATTCTTATCTCAATGACAAAGATGATGAATTTTTACAGAAACATGGTTTTTGCCGAGATGAGATAAAGTTAGGTGTAAAAGAATTGGCATCCCGATATGGACTAATGGGAATGGCAGAAATTTTTTTGTCAGAGATATACGAATAAAAACCGGTGCAATCCCAAAATGACTTTTATCCGGATTATCCGCTGATTAAAGAGGGGAATCTATTACTGCAGCCGGATGATTTCCGGCCATTATGAAACAGCGTTTGCAAATTCCCACTATGAGAATATCAAAAAGGTATACAGCATATGGATTTGTATGAATCCGCCAAAGAACCGTGAAAACAGCATTACCTGTTATTACGCTATGTTGAAACCTGGTGGGGCTTTTGCAAGATTTGCCAATCATCCATATCGGGATAAGGACAATCCGATCCTTTGATCGGAAATTGATAAGCTATATTCCAGGTATTATGATTCCTACTATGGCAAAGATATAAAAGCTGAAACGGAATATAGTGAGGAACAAGCCATCCAGAGAGCTCAAATTGCAGAAAAATATGGTTTTATAGATATTAGGCATGGAATGTTTTAGCGGACAAAAACATTTTCGGAGAAGGAGTATACAGCGTTATTGGGGACATATTCAGACAACATTGCAATTGAAGAAAAATAATGTGGGGATAGGTTAAGAGAATATCGGAATGGAAAGGGTATAGGACAAAGCTATGTTTCAAGCAGTTGTGTTTGATATCGGACAAACAATGGTTGATTACAAAAAACCGATGAACTGGTCGAAGCTTTACAGACCGGCATTTGAACAAATGGCGGAAAAATTTCATTACCATTTTTCGGAAGTTCATTATCAAAAAGCCGGAGAAGTGCTTACAAAATATAACACGCGAATCAACCCGAGGGATCGTGAAGTGTCCTCTGCGCAGATTTTTACTGAAATATTGCGGGGAATGGATATAAACCTAGAAGATATGGAGCAGGTGAAGGAAAGCTTTTATACGTATTTCAGGCAGGATTGCTCCTTGTTCCCCGATGTCGAATCGACCTTAATAGGACTTTCTGGGAAAGGAATAAAGCTGGCGACCTTATCCGATGTGGCATACGGTATGGATAATGCTTACGCTTTGGCTGATATAGCGTCTGTGATCAGGTACATAGATTACCCCTTTACGTCAAACGACACCGGATATAGGAAATCATGCACTAAAAGTTTGGAAATATTGTCTGAAAAAATGCAGATAAATATATCGGATATTGTGTTTGTAGGTGATGAAGAAAAAGATATGGTCTGTGCAAAGAATGCCGGTGCGTACGGGGTTCTTATCAATAGGGATGAAGCATTGAAAAATTTTGGACAGGCTTGGACGATACATGCTTTAACAGAGCTGCTTTCGTTATTTGACGCGGAGAAGTGAGCAGAGCTACCAAGAGAAACAGCCAAAAGAGAATTACAGGATTTGAAAGAAGATCAGGGTATTTTGACGAGAGCGGCTTCCTCGCTTATTTTATATGCGGGAAGGCTGTGTATCATAGTAATAGATAACAGACGTTGAGAACATGTATTTCTGGACTATGTGGCAGGGCAGAAACCGGAGAATCCCTATGTCGAAAAACCGGAAGACTTGCGTGCGTATATCAATCAGCATTTATGGGGGATAGTTATGAAAATACGGTGTGTATGGGAGCACAATGGCGATGACAGTATTTTGTATGCTGACAACTTTGTTGGAGCATATACGCGTGGCGAATCAAAAGATATTGCTCTTCAAAAGATGAAAAGAGAGGTGATGTCTTATCTGAGATGGAAAGGTGAGGTAGTCACCGATTCTTTGGAGCCGATAATCGTACAGGAGAAGGCTTCCGTACTTATGATTTCGGATGCAGATTCAGATGTTCTCTTTGAAGAAGAAAAAAAGCCTCTGCCAAGATCGGAATACGAAGAATTAAAAGCACTTGCACTGAAATCCGCAAAGAATTTTTTGGATTTGTATGAGATAATTCCTGATAAGAACAAAAGTTGTCTGCCAATTCGGAAGACTTTCTATGGACAAGTTCCCCGCACGGCATTTGAAATGTATGAGCATACAAAAAATGTCAATGATTATTATTTTGGGGAGATTGGTGTTGAGACTGAACACGAGGGAACCATTGTAGAATGCCGGCAACGAGGGTTTGTATTACTGGAAGAGCAGCCAGATTTTTTGAAGAATACTGTCTATCTGGGCAGCTATGACGAAGAATGGTCGTTGCGGAAAGTACTGCGGCGGTTTATTTGGCATGACCGTATCCATGCAAAGGCAATGTATCGAATGGCAGTCAGAACATTTGGCGGTGGTATTCCGAATTTGTTTCACTTTGTGTAAAGTTTTTCGTTTTTTGTTCAGTTGAGCTTGTACAGACTCTGTAATTAAAATGTAAGAAAATACAATAGATTTTGGAAATCATACATTTTTCTGGAAAGGGAGTATAAAGATGCAGGTTATTACTTCCAAACACTAAGTATTGACATATGTCCAAAGAGCATATAAAGATGAAGTAGTATAAATGGTGCCTCTGAATCATATTTGACAAATTTATGCACTTAGGGTTATTATGGAGAACCACATCATAAGTAAGGGCGAAAGGCGTATGTTGCAGGAAGTGTGGGTATGTCGGACGAGGAGTTTGAAACATGCACAGGGTTGGAGCGGAACAACACTCTGATCGGCGGGGAATGGGATGATGATGAATGCTATTTTGTAGTAGACGAGTTGATGAAATTTATTCCACGGGTAAAATATGAAAAGTATTCATTCTGCGCCGGGTTGTTGTCTATAAAAGGATGACAAAAGGCTGTGGATGTGTTTTGAGTAGTGAGTTTGTAACGGCTCGAACTGATGATTATCATAAGCAACCTCCATCTCGATGTTGATGGAAAGGGACGGAACGAAATGGAGGGGGAATTTGCCGGCGAACAACGGCTTTTCTATTTCTGCTGGGGGTTATCCTTTTAATGAGCCAAGCTCATTTTGTAAAAAAATTTTGATGTAAGGCGTACTTTCTTCGGTTATAGACGGCATGAAAGCCATGTATCTGCATTTTTGATAGTGTTCCCTATCCATGATAAAATCATATCCCGTAACACATTTAGGATTGCAGTCATTGGGGTTTACAAGTCGCTTGCAGGCAGACGCTTTTGAAATTTCTTTTTTCATTTTTGCCGGAAGCGTGTCTAAAAACTCCATATATTCATTAAGACGCTGGGGGAAAATTCTAATCTTGATTCCCGTTTTTCTGCAAACGAAAGTAGCTAATGTCTTTTTTGTATCCTGCAAAAGATACGAAACGGTAAAACCGCTTTTAGCTGTTTTGATCTCACGTTTGCAGTTGCTATCCAGAAGAAGGTCATTTATTTCTTCCACAAAATACCTTCCTGTACCTGTAGTTTCTAAAAATTCATTATAGTTTTTATCTGTCATATTACAACCTCATGATTTTCTGATTGGCAACCATACTTCATACTGCATATTATTGGGGTCGGGATTTAGATAGACTTCTATATCCGGAGCGTTATCAAATTCAAATCCGGACGTTGGAAGCCATTCTGTTATAATGCGTTGTTCTAATTCCTGAATTGACATACCTGTACCGGTTCCGCTAAAAATAGCCCATGTGCAGGCGGGAATAACATACTCTTCTAAGGAATTATCGATGTCAATAGATGAGGATACAGCTATAAAATATCGCCATTTCTCTTTGTCATTGCAAACGCTTACACCTAAGACACCCATAGGCTGACTATTCATAAGCGGTGTAATCTTTTCAAACGTGCCGTTTATAGCTGCATTTTGCCACATTTGCGGTACGGCTGTGAAATTGTTTTCTAATTCCTTATCCAGTGGATGGGATACACCCACAATGCGAAAGGCGGCTCTTTCTTCAATTCGATAATTCAATTCCTCTACTCCTTTTACGGTTATTTTGAAGCTGATAGGGGGATAAGATTTCATAGGCGTTCCTCCTTTTCTGACCATTGACGGAGCTATGCCATGCACACTTTGAAATGCCCTGTTAAATGCAGTCGGAGAAGCATAACCATATTTCATACCAATATCAATGATTTTTTCCTTTCCGCTTTGCAGTTCAACAGCAGCTAAAGACATTCGCCTGCGACGGATATATTCTGAAAGTGGAATACCCGCCATATATGCAAACATTCTTTGAAAGTGGTATGTCGAGCAACATGCTATGTGTGCAAGCTCATCATAGCTTATTTCTTCTGCAAGATGTCCCTCAATATAAGAAATTGTTTTATTTAGTTTTTCTATCCATTCCATTTCTTTTATCCCTTTCCAGTGATAATCATACTTCTTTAGGCTGTTTACTGCCTCTCTTTTCATGCACCAAAAAGAGAGTATTAGAAGTCTATATTTGCCTTTTTTGCTTGATTGCATAAATCACGAACTTTTAAGGTATATAATTTTCCGTCTTTGATAAAATGTGTACCGCATTGCCGAAACTGAAAATGTACGTTATGGGAAATACATTGTTGCCGCATCTGCAGTACCCAGTCATAGTTAAGTGGTCTTGCATTTTTATCAGATTCCCCGCCAACAACAACTAATTCTATATCATGTAAATATGCAGAGAGATTGATGTTTTCAATCAACGGTTGGCAAATGATATTTTTGTGTCTAATGGGCAGGCTGGAAAAAATACTTAATCGGTAATCTGCGTTTTCCTGATTTTCAATCGTGCAGCCAACCGTAACATTATCATACCCATTTTTCCAATCCAGCGGAATACAATCCGAAAACCTTTCAATCCGCTTTGTTAGAAAAAGAAAATGTAGGTCGGAGCGTTCCCGTATCATTTTCCAGCATTCGGTACGCCACTGATCAGCGTCCTCTATTAAGAAGTCTGATGAAAAACATACATAAACCGTTTGACCGGATTTCATTTTATAAGCTCCATTTTGTGTTTTTTCAATAGGGGCATAAAATTTTTCGGTTTGCCTAATCATGTTTGTGTCAATTCCCCTTTTATAATCCCCTTTATGTATATAGCAAAATTTGCAGCCTGTACTGTAACGATGACAGCCACGCCAAGGATTCCATATCGCCATTTTTATCCTCCAATCTAACACAATATATTTATGGTTCATATCCCTTACAGCCAGTAAGGAATTATCCACTTGTCGCTTAAGCTGTATAATGACGGAGCAATCGGTATATCGGTTTTCGATCTTGGGCTTTGCGTCCGTAATTGAAACTGATAATCAGCTTTTCATTGGCAGCATTCGTTTTATGCAGGTTGCAACTGGTTCTGTTCCATTGCAACAATCTGTTTTATTTGATTTTATACATATTTAGGGTAAAGTGCAACTGTGTGTTACCTATTTTTTAGCAATCAGAAACGAATTACCAGAAAACCCTGCGAAAGTATAAATGTTTTAAATGTGGCATACTGAAATTTGACTAATTCATGAGGAAAGCTTTATAATATAAGAGCAGGAACATAAAAAAATGATTTTCGAAAGGAGAAAAATGAAAATACAGTTAAGCGATAATTTAATTCAACATTATCTGCAAAATGTTTATTTTATTAACGGACACAGCTATGCAGGAAAATCCACAATGGTCAGGATGCTGGCCCAGCGGTATGATATGGTTCATTGCGGTGAAAACTTTCATGATATATTTCCACGGAATAAGCTGTCGCGTTGGAAGCAGCCTGGTCTGTGCTATTTTGACACAATGAGCGGCTGGCAGGAATGGCTCAATATGACTCCGGAAGAACATTGGAACTGGACGGACCATGTTTCCAAGGAATGTATGGAAATTGAGATTTTGGAGCTGCTCAGGCTGGCAGCATCCGGAAAAAAGGTCATTGTGGATACCAATATACCACCGAATGTACTGAGGGAGATTTCGGCATATAACCGCGTGGCCATCATGCTTTGTGATCCGGCGGATATTTGTGCCACCCGTTTTTTTGATCGGGATGACCCGGATAAGAAATTCATGATGGAGCAGATCCAGCTTAGTCCCGATCCGGAAGCGACACTGAAAAACTTTAATTCCTGGGCATTGTATCATCCTCCGCTGGAGACCGACTGGGCGCATACGGGCTTTTTTACTTATACCCGTTCGGATTTTGAAAATGATACGAGGGAAGAAGTAGTGTCGATTCTGGCAAAGCACTTTGGCCTGGAGGAAGGGAAATAAGCGAGGATATAAGTTTACTGACAGAGGAGCAGGAGGAATAGACAAATGCGTATTTTAGTTATTCGGCACGGTGAATCTGAAGCTGATCTGCTGGATGTCCATGAAGGACGGGCTGATTTCGAACTGACAGAACGAGGACACAGGCAGGCGGCAGCCATGGCTTGTTATGTGAAAGAGAATTATGACATTTCAGCCATTTATTGCAGTACGCTAAAACGGGCATATCAAACAGCCGGACATCTGTCCGACGCCACCGGTATACCGCTGACTGCTGACGAAAGACTGATGGAGTTCAACAATGGTTTGATTGCCGGATTGGAGCGGGCTGTTGCCAGAGAGAAATATCCGCCGGTAAAAAACCTTCCGCTTCATGCTTCTGTATATGAGCAGGAATCAATGCTTGAGTTTCGCTGTCGGGCAGAATATATGTTGTCAAAAATCATATCGGAAACTGACCCTGATGCGACCGTTGCAATCGTTACCCACGGAGGAATGGTAAATCAGCTATACCGTGCATTCTTTCGTCTGCCTGTTGACAGTGATATAAGCTTTGTCACCGGTGATACCGGCATCCACGAATGGCGGATTGCCGGGGAACGCCGGATCGTGGTAAAATCGAATATAACAGACCATGCGAAAGAAATCTGACCTATACATGAAGTAATCATAGTCACCTGATTCACTTCATCGGCCTTGCAACTTGATCAAAACAGTCAAGGAGGAGGCCTGAATGAAATATATCAACGCATCAAAACTTTTTCCCGATGATTTGATTCGAGAGTTACAGGGATACATACAGGGGGATTACTTAATTTAAAGATAACATATACATACAGCCTGCTGATACATTGCTTGCAGATACCCTGCATAAACCAAACCATACAGAAAAGGAGTTTTTGCATAAGAAATCATTATTTGAACAGTTAGGCGGCACATACCACGAGGAAAATGGGTATCTTATTCCAGATTTAAGCTTACCCACTGAGGAAGAACAACCGATAGAAATATGGGGACAGCGGCATTTGGACTATCTGAAACAGCACCGCAGGGTTACATACATCAATCTTCTCACAAGCGGTAGGCTCAATAGTATACGGGCTTGTGCGATGGAGATTGTGAATGAGGAAATCATTTTCGCATAGGCGATATGGCGGCAGAGGGTTAAAGCTCTGTCGCTTTTCTTTTCGGGGAGTTATAGTGAGGCGACCGCTTAAAGTAATATGTTCGTGAACATTCAGCCAAATGGATTGACAAAAAACATTTTTGCTATTAAAATATCAATGAATAAATATTCATTCAATAAGGAGGATGGTAAAATGCCGAAATCTTCAGAGAGATGTCAAGAAATTCGTGAAGAAGCCCGTTCTAAAATATTGCATGATTCTACGCTTTATTTTGCTAAGAATGGTTTTGCTGGCACAAAGATAAGTGATTTAGCAAAACATATCGGTATAGGACAAGGAACTCTGTATGTATATTTCAAGTCAAAAGAAGAATTATTCAACGAAATATATACCTTAACGAATAACAGCGAAGATATTAAGAATCTGAAGATTCTTGTACATTTGCCTATATCAGCCAAAAAGAAAATATACAAACTTTCCAAAAGCATAATGACTAATCTTATGCAGGACGAAACCTATGCAGCCAAGGTCGCATTGAATACACAGATGATGTTTGAGAAAAAGGGATTTGCTTCAGAGGAAACAACTTATCAATCAGAATTGTATCAAGTTACCGAAAAAATGATAATTCAAGGACAAAAAGAAGGAAGCGTTGTGAATGGTATGCCAATGAAATTAGCCGACTATTTTTGGGGTGTTGTTTACCTCTACGCCCTTAAAAAGTTATTCACAACGAAATACGAACTGATTTCTGAGGAAGATTTAGCCCGTATTTTGTTAAAAGATGAAGCGTAAAGGAGTTTTTATGAAAAAAATAGCAATGATAACAGGTGCGTCTGGCGGCATAGGACAGATATTTGTCCGCGAACTTATGAGAGAAGCGCTTGATGAAATATGGGTGATTGGCAGAAATCAAGGACGGCTTCTTGAACTGAAAAAAGAATATGGAGAAAAAATCGTTCCTATATACAAGGACTTAACAGAGGACACAGATATATTATCTATTTCAGATTTTCTAAGAGAACAAACAACATCTGTCTTATGGTTAGTGAATAATGCAGGAATCGCAAAAATGGCGCCATCGGCAGAGTTTTCTATTTCGGAAATCAATCAGACGATTGACCTAAATTGTAAAGCACCTGTCGAGCTTATCAATATCTGCATTCCGTTTATGGAAAAGGGAGCAAAGATACTGAATATTTCTTCTGCTTCCGCATTTCAGCCTGTACCATATATCAATTTATATGCTGCCACAAAAGCATTTGAACGAAGTTACTCCCGTGCTTTGAACGCAGAGCTGAAGCCATCTGGAATTACGGTAACGGCTGTTTGTCCAAGTTGGGTGGATACAGCAATGCTGTCAAAAGAGATTGATGGTAAAAAGGTGCATTTCCCTGGAATTGTTGCCCCCGAAAAAGTGGTAAAAAAGGCATTGAAGGATGCCAAAAAAGGTAGGGATATGTCTGTCTGTTCACTCTATGTAAAATGCCAACATCTTAATGTAAAGATATTGCCACAGAAATTAACCATGAAGGTTTGGCTGCATGGTATCAGAAAATATTTATGAGGGTAGAAAATGAATGAAATTGTATCGGAACGCCCAAATCTCTTTGAGCCTAATGTCTATATCACGGTATATGTTGAAATTGCAGGAAAGGTATGTCCTCATAAGCTGTCTGCCGCTGTGAAGCAGGCATTTGAAGCAAATGAAGCTACGATGTCAAAAATCGTGTTAGAAAATGGGTTAGTGTATTTGACAAGGGCATAATAACACGACACCTAAAGAATGGAGCCAACCTACACCAGACCGCCGCTATTGGGGAAACTTAAAGCGGCGGTTTTTCTGCGATATGGCCGGAGTCCACTGGGGGCCGCCCTGTTTTGGTGGTCGAGGCGGCCCCCCAGCCAGTCAAAAATGGCAAGTGTGGCCACACTTGCCCTGCTTGCCACTTTGGTAATCTTGTTTGTACGCCTTCATAATGTTCTTGCCCGATTTTTTAATGCTGATACAATTTCAGTCGTAAAGAAAAAATGAGAACAAGAGCATGACATATTGATAGCAAGCGAAATAGGTGTAAAATAAATCAGAACAGATGCTCTCAAGAAATTTCTAAAAAATATCAGTGTTTTTACATTTTTTAACGTACTATATATGACCGGTCAATCAACACAGGAGGTGAAGTTTTT
>CANPOY010000020.1 GCA_947575805.1 uncultured Lachnospiraceae bacterium | reverse complement strand
AGCCGTTGTTCTGGATTCACCTGAATATGGATTATCCTTTTAACTTAAAGGGTATCCTGTACTTTCCCAAGATCAATATGGAGTATGAGTCCATAGAAGGCACCATCAAGCTGTACAATAACCAGGTGTTTATCGCGGATAATATCAAGGAGGTCATTCCCGAATTTCTGCTTTTGCTCAAGGGGGTCATCGATTGTCCTGACCTGCCCCTGAATGTATCCAGAAGCGCTCTGCAGAATGACGGCTTTGTAAAGAAGATCTCCGAGTATATTGCCAAAAAGGTGGCAGACAAGCTGTCCGGCATGTGCAAGACGGAGAAGGAGGAATACGATAAGTACTGGGACGACATCAGTCCCTTCATCAAATTCGGCTGCCTGAAGGATGATAAGTTCTGTGAGAAGATGAACGATTATATCCTGTTTAAGAATCTGGACGGCAAGTATCTGACTTTGCCCGAATGCCTGGAGACGAAGCCGATTGACGTGGAGGAAGACAAAGACAGCAGTGCCGGGGAAGAGGAGAATCAGGCAGGAAGCGCTGTGGACGAAAACGGCAGTAAGGTGGAAGCGGAGATCGTGGACGACGGCAGCAAGACCGGGGAAGGAACGGAGGAGACGGCTGAGGACGGCGGAGAACCGGAGGAAAAGAAGGAGAAAATCATATATTACGTCACCGACGAGCAGCAGCAGAGTCAATATATCAATATGTTTAAGGCGGCGAAGATGGATGCCGTCATCCTGACCCATAATATTGACCAGCCCTTTATTTCGCAGCTGGAGTCAAAGAATGAAGGCGTGAAGTTCCAGAGAATCGACGCGGATGTGACGGATGCCCTGAAGAGCAAGACGTCCAAAAAGGCGCAGGAGGAGTTTGATGAGCAGGCTAAGGCTATCTCGGAGATCATGAAGAAGGCGCTTAAAAATGACAAGATCACTATTAAGGTGGAGAAGCTGAAGAATAAAAAGATTTCATCCGTGATCACGCTGTCCGAGGAGAGCAGGCGCATGCAGGATATGATGAAGATGTATTCCATGCCCGGCATGGACATGGGAGCCTTAGGCGGCGAGGGAGAGACCCTGATCCTCAATGCCGCTCATCCTCTGGTACAGTATGTCACCGAACACCGGGATGGCGAAAATGTGGAGATGATCTGTGAGCAGCTCTATGATCTGGCAAAGATACAGCACGCACCTCTGTCTCCCGAGGCAATGACCAGGTTTGTTGCCCGGAGCAATGACATTATGATGCTGCTGGCAAAATAATGATACAATGATATTGATATGCGCTGAAGGATACAGGTAAAAGAAGAGCAGTTCGGTCTTGAAGAGGCCGGACTGCTTTTTACAGGCCGATTTACTTGACACAAAGAGCCCATGGACGTATTCTATTGCTATATAAATGATTGACAGTATGGAAAGGAGGCTTTATGCAGTACAGAGAGGACAGGTATCATAAGCAGATTTCCATTCTCGGATACGGATGTATGCGCTTCACCAGGAAGGGCGGAGCCATAGATATAGACAAGGCGGAAAAGGAAGTGATGGCGGCCATAAACAGCGGCGTCAATTATCTGGATACCGCCTATATTTATCCCGGCAGCGAGGCGGCAGTGGGGGAAATTTTAAAAAGGAACGGCTGCCGCGACAGGGTCTGTATTGCCACGAAACTGCCGCAATACCTGATCAAATCCGGGAAATCTCCGGATAAGTATTTTGAAGAGCAGTTGAAACGTCTGCAGACGGATTATATAGATTACTACCTGATGCACATGCTGACGGATATTGCAGCATGGGAGAAGCTTTGCAGGCTGGGGATCCGGGAGTGGATCGGGAGAAAAAAGGCGGAGGGGAGTATTCGAAACATCGGCTTTTCTTTCCATGGCAATACGGAAATGTTTCTGCAGATACTGCAGGCTTACGACTGGGATTTTTGCCAGATACAGTACAATTATATGGATGAGCACAGCCAGGCGGGCAGAGAGGGCTTGAAAGCGGCAGCAGAAAGAAGGATTCCGGTTATTATCATGGAACCGCTGCGGGGAGGCAAGCTGGTGGATCTGCTGCCGGAGGAGGCAAAACGGCTGATCAGGGAGAATTCCAGAGGCTGGACTCCGGCGGAGTGGGCATTACGCTGGCTCTGGGACCAGCCGGAGGTCACCTGTGTGCTTTCCGGCATGAATTCTTTATCCATGGTTGAGGAGAATATGGGGATTGCATCCCGGGTGCGGCCGGGGGAGCTGACGAAGGAGGATTTCGCCCTGATTGAAGCAGTCAAAGCGGAGATCAACGGCAGAATCCGGGTGGGCTGTACCGGCTGCGGCTATTGTATGCCCTGTCCTGAGGGGATCGATATTCCCACTACATTCCGCTGCTACAACCGCATGTACACGGAGAATGCCGGAGCGGGAAGGTTTGAATATATTCAGATCGTTGCGCTGCAAAAGGAAATGAGCGATGTGAGCAAATGTATTGAGTGTGGGAAGTGTGAGAGCCATTGTCCTCAGCATCTGGAAATACGCAGGGAATTAAAGGCGGCAGGGAAAAAGCTCCAGCCCTGGTACTTCAGATTCGGAGTGCGGCTGGCACGTCTGTTTAAATTTTGGTAAAAAAGACTACCCAATCCGGTATTGCAGGTGTATAATTTGTTACATAAGGTCTGGCAGTAGCGGAGAAGGGGCATATTTATGAGGAAAACGACAAGAAAGGGTAGTATCGGAGCGAAGATTATCGGCACAATGATGACGATGATTGTTATTATCGTATTGACGATTGTAGCAGACATCGGCGCGTTGTGGCGAATCGGGGAGTACAACGGGGTGATCGGGGATACCTGTCTTGCCCTGGAGAGATTAAACGGCCAGCTGTCGGCTTCTATTGAGGAGATGCAGATGTATTCGTACCTTCTTCGTTATGAGCAGGTTGGAGATACCGCCGCTTTTTACCGTTCCGCATTGGAAACGATTACCCAGGATGTGCAGTCATACGGTTTGAATCTTCGCGATCGTGCCCAGAACACGAAGGATGAAAACCTGATGGCGGTGACGGATCGGTATTTACTGTCGGTATCCGAGCTGGTTTCCTGTGCGGAAAGGCTGAAGGCAGCATCAGAGGCGCTGGACAGGGACAGCTTTACAGCCGAGGCAACAGTTCTGGAGGGGTATATCACCAGCATGAAGGAAAGGGAGACGGAGTTTGCCGGGGCCATGGATACATACTGCCGGAATATTATGGAAGGATCCTCTGTGAAAATATCCGGCACCTACACCTTTGACATGGTGATGTGCGGTGTAATCCTGATAACGGCCGCGCTGGGGCTGCTGGTCGTGGCAAGGACGGTATCGGGTCCCGCAAGGAAGTCCAGAAACCAGGTGGACGATATTGTAAAAAAGATTGAAAATGACGAGGGAGACCTCACGGAGCGTATCCCGGTTTTCTCCAATGACGAGATCGGCCAGATGGCAGTGGGGATCAATAACTTTATAGAACAGCTGCAGATTATTATGCGCAAGCTGAAGACGGAATCCGAGAACCTGAAGAATTCCGCGGCGGCGGTGAACGCAGAGGTGGGTACTTCCAATGAAAGTGCCGGCAGCGTGTCTGCGGCCATGGAAGAGATGTCGGCCAGTATGGAGGAAATTTCCGCTACATTGGGGCAGATTGCTTCCGGCAGTGATGCAGTCATGGCGGCAATTGAGCAGATGAACAGTCATGTGCAGGATGGGGTGCGTCTGGTGAGGGATATTTCAAACCGGGCGGACGAGATGCACCATGATACCCTGGAAAGCAAGGAAGAGACGGCAGGAAATGTAGAAAGCATTCGGACGGATTTGCAAGCGGCCCTGGCAGACAGCCGCAGCGTTGAGAAGATCAATGGACTGACTCAGGAGATTCTGGCGATTTCCAGCCAGACCAACCTCCTGTCCTTAAATGCTTCCATTGAAGCGGCGAGAGCGGGAGACGCCGGCAGAGGCTTTGCCGTGGTGGCGGATGAAATCAGGGGTCTGGCGGACAGCAGCGCCGCTACGGCAAGCAATATTCAAAGCATCAGTGCCACGGTTACCGAAGCGGTGGAGCGGCTGGCGAAGAACGCTGAAGGGATGCTGAAATTTGTTGACGACAAGGTTATGAAAGATTATGACACCTTTGTGGAGGTGGTGAATCAATACCGGCAGGACGCGGAGAGCGTGCACGATATTCTGAACGAATTTGCGGGCAATGCAGGTGATATAGCGGAGACAATGAAGGCTATGAATGCCGGTATCAGCGACATTTCCATCGCGGTGGATGAGAGTGCAAAAGGTGTGGCCAGCGTGGCGGATAACGCGGTCAGCCTTGTGGATGCCATCAATCAGATTCAGGCCGAGTCCGAAAACAGCAAGAACATTTCCCAGATGCTTTCCGACGAGGTAGAGCGGTTTAAGAAGGTATAACCGTAACGGGAAAAAGAATGTGAATGGCTGCACAAGGGCGGATACCGGATGTCCGATGTCCGCCCCTGCGGCTAAAGGTTTATCCCGGCTCCGAGATTCTGGAGACACCCACATAGATCTCTGAGATCTCGTACCAGGTGGGATAATCCGTCACTCCGGTCTGAGGCAGGTTGAAGATGCTCTGGAAAGTACGGACTGCCTCGGCGGTTCCGGGGCCGTAAATACCGTCCGCGGCGATGGTGGGAATGGCGGGGTAATTGCGGGCAATGCGGTTCAGCTGGGTCTGAAGCTGGCGTACCTTATCACCGGAGGCGCCGATGCCCAGATCATAGCCGGGCCAGGAGGAGGGCACGCCGGAAATGATCTCGGCCGTGTTGATATACATATCGTTTCCGTAATAGTAGCGGATGATCTCAATGGCGGAATACCCCTGGTCTCCCAGATATTTGGAACCCCACTGGCTTAAACCGTTGCAGGTCACCCTGTTGCCGTCGCAGTAGGCGGTAAATATGGGCTGCCGTACCCCGGGCCTGGACAGATAGTTGGCAAAGATGGTATCTACGAGATAATCGATGTTTCTGTAAATATTTCTGCCGTATATCCACTTCTGGTCATAGGCCGTGGAGGAAGTAATGGTAAAGTTGTAGCCTTGGTTCCGATACCATTCCGTGTACACCCGGTTCAGGGTGAAGGACTGGATGGCCAGGACATTGGCATAGATGGCGCTTTCGGGCCAGGTGGAGTAAATTTCGCAGGAGGCTACGTTCTTGATGTAGTCCCGATAGCGGACCCAGTAGTTCGGGGCAGAAGTATCGGCGGGGGCGCCGTCATGAACGATGACATACTCCGGCACGACAACGCGGCTTAAGACGATTTCGCCGGTCTCTGCCATGGGTTTGATTTCATCCTCCGGTATTTTCGGCGGATACTCTCCCCAGAGGGTATGGGCGGGGATGGTGACTACCTTTTCTTCTTCGCCCGTCGTGGCCAGAGGATTCATGCGAACGACCTGTAAGGACAGCTCGTTGGCCAGAATTTCGGAGCCGGATACATAGACCGGCTCATAACCCTCCGCCGTGACCGATATATTGTATTCGGAATAGGGCTGCTGTGCCGCGTCGGGATTCAGGGACAGCTCAAGGGGCGGCGCGGCCAGCTCTATAACGGGTGTCTGCCCGGAGCTGTCGGTTGTAAGTACCTGCAGAGGAGATTCCGGATCTCCGGTATAGGAGACGGTGACAGTGGCGTTTTCAACGGGAATCAGTCCTACGCTGGAAACAACGCTGATTTTCATGGTTCCGGCATATTGAAAATCAGTGGCTTCAGGGGATTCGGCGGGGCCGAGGGAGGCATCTCTTTCGGATTGGCCGGGAACCGGTTCCGCGGGCTCGGGCATATTGGCATTCGATTGCTCAGGCGGCGACATACCGGATTCCGGTTCCTGGGAAGCCGTCAGCTCCGGGGCCGGGACAGCTTTTGAATATATAGTATCTCTGGACATAATGGACCTCAAAGAGTTAGTTATGGTATTAATATGCTTTTTTTATAAAAAAGTGCAAAAAGTACTTGACGAATCCTGAAACAAAACGTATTATTGTATTATGAAGATGATACAATAATACAGAAAGGAAGATGGAAATGGCATGGGATTTGGGTACTGACAGACCGATTTACTCACAGCTTGTCGAGCGGCTTCAGATGCAGATTGTATCGGGGCAATATCCGCCTGGCGGAAAGCTTCCCAGCGTCAGAGAGCTTGCGGCAGTGGCGGCGGTGAATCCGAATACGATGCAGAAGGCTTTTGCGGAGCTGGAAAGAAGCGGGCTGATCGTGACGCAGCGTACCAACGGCAGAAATGTTACCGAGGATGTACAGCAGATACAGGACATCAGGGCAAATCTGGCGAAGGAGCAGGTGGATACCTTTTTTACCAGGATGAAAGAGCTTGGCTATGCGGAAAGAGAGACTCTGGAGCTGCTGAACGAGAAACATTGTATGTCGAATAATGATGAGGGAGAACAGGAATGAGCGAACTGGTGGAATTAGTAGGGGTGACAAAGGCTTACGACGCGAAAAATTTGGCAGTGAACAATATAACACTGACCCTTCCCAGAGGAAAAATCATCGGTCTTCTGGGACCTAACGGCAGCGGCAAGACGACGCTGATCAAAATGATGAACGGACTGCTGACGCCCAGTCAGGGAAGCATCAGGATCAACGGGCAGTATGTGGGGACGGAAACAAAGGCACATGTGGCCTATCTTCCGGATCGGACTTATCTGTCCGGTGGAAAGAAGATCAGCCAGATACTGGACTTTTTCTGTGATTTCTATGCGGATTTTTCCAAGGAGAAGGCGATGGATATGCTCCACAGCCTTAACATTGATCCGTCCGCAAGGCTGAAAACCCTGTCCAAGGGTAATAAGGAAAAGGTGCAGCTGATTCTGGTCATGAGCCGCAGCGCAGATCTGTATGTACTGGATGAGCCGATTGCAGGTGTTGACCCTGCAGCCAGGGATTATATTCTGCGTACCATTATCAATAACTATAATCAGAATGCAACCGTCATTATTTCCACTCATCTGATCGGAGACATCGAGCAGGTGCTGGATGAGGTAATCTTTATGCGCTACGGTCACCTGGTGCTCTATACCTCCGTAGACAATATCAGAGAGCAGCACGGCAAGTCTGTGGATGCTTATTTCAGGGAGGTGTTTGCATGTTAGGAAAATTGTTGAAACATGAGTGGAAGAGTACTTACAAAACAGGCTGTTTAATGTTGGTGGTGCTGGTGGGCATTACTTTTTTGGGCTGGCTCGCTTTTCGGTCGCCCATGTGGCAGACCTTGTACGATGACAACGCTTATTATAGGGAAAACTTCGGGTTCAGCGTCTTAAATCTGGTGAGTGTTTTTACACTGCTGTTTTATTTGGTGATGCTGGTAGCGGTTCCCATCGGGATTCTGGCGTATCTGGGAGTGCGTTTTTACAAGACGATGTACACGGATGAGGGCTACCTGACCCACACGCTTCCGGTGAAGGAGGGCCAGCTGATGATTGTCAAAACGCTGATCAGCAGTCTGTGGGTCCTGATCATCTTTCTGGGCGTCTGTTTGTCTGTGTTTGCCCTGATGATGTTCCTGATCAGTGCGACTTTGCCGCCGGGTTATACGCTTGACGAATTCTGGGAGGAATTTGAGCAGGTATATGGGATGGGGATGCGGGATGTTGTCAATATGTTTGAAAGTGAGTTGGGAATAAGTTTCCGCGCCTATTTTATCTACATTATTATTTCCATGATCCTTGGCGCGTTCACCAGCATTATGACGCTGTTCGGCGCGATTTCCATGGGGCAGCTTTTTACCAAGCACAGGGTACTGATGGCCATAGTGAGCTACATTCTGGTCAAAATCGTCATGGGCATTTTGGGTTCTGTCGTGAAAGGCTTTGTTACCTACTCATATGTCTCGAATCACAACGATTCCCCGACTCTGATGGGAAGCTATCTCAATACGAACAGTATTATCACCCTAGTGCTGAACCTGATCTTCGCGGTGCTGCTGTACTGGGTTTCCTACCTGGTAAATACGAAAAAGCTTAACCTGGAATAATCATCGGACTATGAGGGGGTATCCATGAAAAATGTGATCAAAAAGACCGGCTGGATCGTAGTCTCATTTCTGCCGATCGCACTGTATTTTGCAATTCAGCTGGGCTGTGCAACGGCAATCATGCTGGTGATGGCGATGAGGGAAATGCTGAATACACCGGAAACAATGGGGGTGGATGCCCTGACGGTTACGGTGATGGAGAAATACATGGAAAACATTGTTCCTATCCTGATTGTGAGCCAGGTGGCAGCGGCTCTGGTCTTTGGGCTGTGGTACTATTTTGCCTGGGGCAGGAAAAAGAGACCGGAGGGCACGGAAAAGCCCAGGGCCCATCAGATCCTGCTGATTGTCCTGCTGGGGGTGGCTGCACAGTTTGCCATCAGCGGTGTGCTTTCCCTGGTGGAAATGGTTGTGCCCAATGCACTGCAGGAGTATGAGGAGCTGATGGAGATGGCGGGGATTACAGAGACTACTGCCCTGTCACTGATTTCCACAGTAATTCTGGCTCCCTTAAGCGAGGAGCTGGCATGCCGGGGGGTGATTTACCGGCTTGCAGGTAAGATCAGTGCTAAGTTCTGGGTGGCAAATACCGTGCAGGCTCTTGCCTTCGGTATCCTGCACGGGAACCTGATACAGGGAGCTTACGCCTTCGTGCTGGGACTTGTCCTGGGACTGGTATACAGACAGTTTCGGAATATCTGGCTCTGCATGCTGCTGCACGCAGCCATGAACGGATCCAGCGTTTTGGTGGGACCTGTTTACAGCCTGCTACCGGAGAGCACTCCGCAGAGCGGAGTGGCAGCAGCCTTTGCGGTGATGCTGGTTCTGGGGACGGCTTTAGGAGTGCTTTGTCTGAAAGGAATCATCAAGAAGCCTGCTTCAGAGACTATTTAAAAAAAATTGCCCTGCGCCTGATTATTTGATATAATATAGCGTAGGGCATTTTTATGCACGGAAAAGGGAAACAGAAAAGCAGGTGGGTACAAATGCAGAAGATGATGGATCGGATAATGGAGGAAAACTTTGATTATGAAAACGGTTCCCTGGATTTTTCCTGCGTAAAAATAGAGATTTCCCTGAAGGCAGGGGAAGTGTATGAAGGTGCCTTTCGTATTTATGCGGCGCAGGGGCAGTTTACCGAAGGAACGGTGATGTCCTCTGACCTGCGGATGGAATGCCTGACCAGGGAATTTACCGGCTGCGATGAGGAGATTCTGTATTGCTTCCACGGTGAGAACCTGGAAGAGGGAGATGTGATAAAGGGGAATTTTTACATTATCAGCAGTCAGGGAGAATACTACCTCCCCTTTGTGGTATCCGTGGAGCATGTGGTTATGGAGTCCTCCGTGGGTGCTGTGAGAAATCTCTTTCATTTCGCAAATCTTGCCAAAACCAGCTGGCAGGAGGCAGTAAAGCTCTTTTATTCTCCCGGTTTTGCCGGCATTCTCACAGGAAGCGATGCGCAATATGCAGATGATTATCGGGCTCTGTCCGTGTATGAGGGCTCGGAGCAGAATATGGAAGAATTCCTGATCCGGGTGAACAAGAAGCAGAAGGCGGAATTCCTGATACAGGAGGACCAGCTGGTTTTTGAGACGGCGAGAAACTCCGGTGCTTACGCCGTGGCGGAAAGGGAGATCACCGTGGTGAGAAACGGCTGGGGGTATACCTGCCTTTTTGTGGAGTGCAGCGGCGATTTCCTGTTCACGGAGAAGGAGGTGCTTACGGATGATGATTTTCTGGGTAACCACTGTGCACTTCCTGTATTTATAGACGAAAATCTCTGTCGGGATGGGAAGAATTACGGCCGGATCTTTCTCTATAATGCGTTTGTCTCCCTGGACATCCCGGTGACGGTCAGGATCGGTGACGGCTCGCTTCGCAATCCTCAGGAGGTGACCAGGAAGCGCTGTACGGTGCAGATGATGGAATTTTACCAGGCATTCCGGGTGAAGAAGATCAGTACGGGTACCTGGCTGAAGGAGACGGGAAAACTGGTGGACAAGCTGGTGGCCATGGATGAAAACGATGTGGCCGCAAGGCTGTTTCAGGCACAGATGCTGATTACGGAGGAAAGTTTCAACGAGGCCGGGTGGATACTGGATCATGTGGCAGAACTGCTGGAAAAGGGAGCAGGGGACGATACCCTGCGGGCGTACTACCTTTATCTGAGTACGCTGATTCACAGGGATCAGAAATATGTGGACAGGGTTACGGTGGAGGTGGAGCATATTTACCGTCAGGATAATTCTGACTGGCGGGTTGGCTGGCTGATTCTGTACCTGTCGGAGGAGTACCACAAATCTGTGACGGGAAGATGGGTTTTTCTGGAAAAGCAGTTTATTGCAGGCTGCAGCAGTCCCATCCTTTATATAGAGGCGGCGGCGCTTTTGAACGGCAATCCGGCACTGCTGAGGAGACTGGGTTCCTTTGAACGGCAGGTACTGTGGTATGGGGCCAGAAAGGAGCTGCTGAAGGCAGAGGTGGTGGGGCAGCTTCTTTATTTGACGGATAAGGTAAGGGAGTATTCGGATGTGCTGTACAGAACGCTGGCGAAGCTGTATGAGAAAAAGGAGGATGTCCGCATCCTGCAGCAGATCTGTACGCTGCTGATCAAAGGAAACAAGACGGATATCAGGTATTTTGAGTGGTACAGGCTGGGTGTGGAAAACAATCTGCGTATCACAAATCTGTATGAATATTATATGATGGCACTTGATTTGAGCGTGCCCCGGGAGATTCCCAAGGTGGTGCTCCTGTATTTCTCCTATCAGAGCAGCCTGGATTATGAGCGCGCGGCATACCTTTATGATTACATACTGCGGAACGAGGACAAGATGAAGGACATACTGGACGCCTACCGTATGCGTATGGAACAGTTCTGTATGGAACAGGTGGCACGGGCTCATATTAACAGGCATCTTGCGGATCTGTACAATCGTCTGCTGAAGCCGGATATGATTACGGGGCAGACCTGCGGACCTCTGTCAAGGCTGCTGTTTGCCCATATGATCCGGGTGGAGGATGAGCGAATCAGGAAGGTGTATGTGTATCAGCCGGGGAATCTGTATCCGGCAGAATACCAGGTCATCGGCGGCAAGGTATGGATTTCTCTGTATGGCAGCGATTATACCATTGTCTTTGAAGATGCGTGGAATAACCGGTTCCTAAAGAGTGTGGAATATACCATGGAGAAGCTGATGATTCCCGGGAAATTCCTGAAAAGCTTAACTTTGTTTCCCGTAGACAATCCGGAGCTGGATCTCTATCTGTGCAGTAACGAGAAAGAGGGAGTCATAAGATCGGCGGAGGGCGCGGAGAGGGCCCGGCGGGCAGCGGAGTCTGACCGGACGGAGGTCCGGTTAAAGAGTGAACTGTCCTTAAAGCTCCTGCAGTATTATTATGATGCGGACGCGCCGGAAGAGCTGGACAAATATCTGTGCCGGCTGGATCCCGCGACGCTTACTGCAGAGGAGCGGGGCATTGCGTTTCGCTATATCGTGCTGCGGGGGGACCTGGAGCTGGCGAGACAGTGGCTGTATGATTACGGGCCTTATTTTATAGATGCGAAGCTTTTGGTCCGGCTCATCGGGCCTCTTATGGAAAAAGGTAATATGGCCGAGGACGACATCCTGACGGCTTCGGCGGTTTATGCTTTCGGCAAGGGAAAATACAACGGCACGATTCTTCGTTATCTGACCATGTATTACCGGGGAATGACCAAGAGCCTCAGGGATGTATGGAAGGCGGCCCGGTCCTTTGAGATTGACTGTTACAGGCTGAGTGAGAATATTCTGGTGCAGATGCTTTATACCGGTTCCTTCGTGGGAGAAAAAATGGACATCTTCCGCTATTATGTCTCGCAGGTGGCAAAGCTGGAGGTGGAGACGGCGTTTCTGTCTCAGTGCGCATATGAGTATTTTGTGAGGGAAAGGGTTACGGAAAGGGATGTTTTCGACGAGATCCAGCGCATGTATCTGCGGGGTGAGCCTGTGAAAAAAGTGTGTAAGCTGGCTTTTTTGAAATATTATGCGGAGAATCAGGGCGAGTTGACGGAAAATGCGGAGAGGCTGACAGAGGTTTTTCTGGATGAGCTGCTGGAACAGCACATTCATCTGGAGTTTTTCAGAGAATACAGACATAACGGAAATGTGCTGCAGGAGATGGCTGACAAAACAATCATTGAATATCGCACGGATCCCGGAGTGAGGGCGCGGATCCATTATGTGCTTCTGCATGAGAACGGCGAGTCGGATGAGTACAATTCCGAGTATATGCGGGAGGTCTATGCGGGGGTGCTTTTTAAGGAGTTCATCCTGTTCTTTGGCGAAAGTCTTCAATACTATATTACGGAGGAGCGGGGCGGGGAGGAGCAGCTGACAGAGAGCGGCACCCTGCAGAAGAGCGACATCCGGGGAAGCGAGGCGGAGAGCCGTTATCACCTGGTCAACGATATTGTGATCAGCAAGGCCCTGGAGGACTTTGACACTATGGACCATCTCCTGGAGGAGTATTACAAAAAGGACTTTTTAAACGGCAGGTTGTTTGAACTGAAATAGAACGGGGGCTGAGGGCACATGGGACTATTGAATAACGGAAAGGTCATCATAGGATACGACCTGGGAAATGAGTTTTCGCAGGTCAGCTACAGCCGCTTTGATTCCGATGAGGCGGAGACCCTTTCCCAGGTGGCGGGAACGGAGAATTACAATATCCCTACGGTCCTGTGCAAGCGTGCCGGCGTGAATCAGTGGTTTTACGGGAAGGAAGCCCTGCGATACGAGGCGGAACAACAGGGGATCCTGGTGGATAACCTGCTGACCCTGGCGGTGGACGGGGAGCCTGTGCTGGTAGACGGGGAGAGCCTGGATCCGGTGGCATTGTTGACGCTGTTTGTCAAACGAAGCCTGGGAGTACTGTCTCAGATTGCCGCTTTCGACAAGATAGGGGCGTTGATGATTACCTGTAAGGAGCTGAATCCGCGAATGCTGGAGGTACTGGGCCGGATGGCGGCAGGACTTCATCTGAAAACGGACAGGATCGCCTTTCAGAGTTATATGGAAGGTTATTATAATTATATGCTTTATCAGCCGGAGGAGCTGCTGGCCTATCAATCGGTGCTTTTGACCCGGGGAGAAGACTGCATCAGAACGTACCGGATGGAGTGCAATCGCCGGACCACGCCGGTAGTGGTATTTATCGAGGAAAAGGAATATCCCTTTCCGGGGCAGGACGGGGATGGGGGGGAGATGAACGCGGAAGAATCCGACGGCGCGCTGTTGAGGATAGCACAGGAGCTGTGCGAGGGACAGCTGGTGGGAAGCGTCTTTCTGATCGGCGACGGATTTGAACAGGAATGGATGAAGGAATCCCTCCGCTATTTGTGCCGGAAGCGTCGGGTGTTTCAGGGCAATAACCTTTTCAGCAAGGGGGCCGTCTTCGGAATGCGGGAACGTATGGGCACCGGAGATGCCGGAAGGGAATATGTATTCTTAAGCAAAGATAAGCTGAAGGCAAACATCGGCATGGACATTTTACGTCAGGGTGAGGAGTCCTATCTGGCGCTGCTGGATGCAGGTGTCAACTGGTACGAGGCGGCTGTTGAGACAGAATTTTATCTGCAGGAAGGTAATGAGATACAGGTGACCATTACACCTCTGACCGGGCGAAACAGCAAGCATGCGCCGATTGTTCTGGAGGATCTGCCGCCGGGAATCACAAGGCTTCTGGGGAAATTCTATATGGAGGCGGAAAATATTCTTACCGTGCGGATAGAAGATGAAGGATTTGGAGAGATCCGGCCGGCTGTCGGAAAGGTCTGGCAGGAAACGATAGAAATATTCTAGGAGGCTGTTATGCGGGTAAGCATCTGCGTCGGAAACTATGCTTCAATTCCATATTGTGTGCCGGGCATTGAAATCAATGTCTACTCTATGGAGGAGCTGTGTTTTGTGCTGAAGGAAAACGCGTTTCTGCTGGATTTTTCCATTATGAATGACGATCTCACGGATTGGATCGACAGAGAATGCGGTCTGAAGGAGCTGGCCCGGGCGCTTCACCCTATGATCCATAAGAAGGGCTCCCTCAGCGTCTTTGTGACCACAATCCTTAATTTTACAGGGCTTTATGACAGGCAGGCCGCGGCGGAAACGGAGCAGGTATTAAAGCAGGGAGCGGGCTTAAGCAGTATTGAGAAGAAAAAGCGGCAGATAGATTATATGGTAAAGAATAAAAAGTACCGTATAGCGGTAAAAGAGTACGAACGTCTGATCGGGAAATGGCAGGAGAATGTGGAGGAAGGGGAGCCTCTCCCGGCGGCGGAATGTCTTGCCCTGATCTGGCATAACAAGGGAGTGGCGCTGGCAGGGCTCATGATTTATGAGCAGGCGGCGGAGTGCTTTCTAAGGGCTTATGAGCTGGAACCGAGACAGGATTTTTACCGGGATTACCTGGCGGCAAAGAGAATGGTGCTGACGGAAAGCGAGTACGTTTCCCTGGCGGCGGAAAACCGGGCGGGATATGAGCTGACGCTGGAGCTGGAAAAGGATGTGGAGCGGCTGACAGACGAATGGGAACAGCAGCCGGAGTACCTGCAGCTATATAACCACAGGGAGCTGCGGACAGGTGACCGCAGGCAGAAATATTACGAGGAAAATGAAAGACTGACCCGGATATTGAAGGACAGCTATCGAAAGAGTGCTGCCGATTGAAAAAAGCTCGCCGGAGCGGACATGGAGGCTGAATATGGGATTTTGGAGCAGATTATTCGGAAAGAAAAAGAAAGTTCGGGAGCAGGTACAGGAGGATTGGGAAAATATTGTCTACGACAGGGACGATGTGGATTTCCAGGACGAAGAGCAGCGCAGCCGTTATATTACCAACTGCCTCGAGCAGATGGCGGAGGCGTCCAGGGAGATCAATCTGCTGTCCGGGGAGTACGGGCTTGTGACCTCTTACCTGACGGATATGGAGGAGATTGAGGCGCTGCCGGAGGAGGAGAGGGAAGGCTTAAATAAGATCGCCAGGCAGCTCCTGGCCCAGGAACAGGAATGCGAGCGCTACCGGGGAAAAGAGAACCGCATGAGCGACAATGACTTCTATCAGATCCGCAAGCAGGAAGACGAGGTTCAGGAGGGCATCGGCAAGCTGAAGGAGTGTGAGAGCTATGGAGCGCTTGTGCGGCAGGATCTGAAGCGCCTGGACAGGGAGCGCAGCGCTTACGAGTATCGGCGGGCAGAGCTGGAAACCATGCTGAATAATTTCCGGGGGATGTCCGTTATCTTCATAACCGCCTTTACCGTCTGCATGGTGCTGCTGGTTATCTTGCAGTTTGCACTGGAGATGGATACCCGGATGGGTTACCTTTTGGCGGTGGGGGCCGTGGTGGTGGCGGTGGCAATCCTGTATCTTAAATATACGGACGGCGAGAGGGAGCTGGGCCGGGTGGAGAGGGCGATCAATAAGCTGATACTGCTTCAGAATAAAGTGAAGATCCGGTACGTGAATAACCGAAACCTGCAGGAGTACCTGCGCATCAAGTATGACGCGGAAAGTGCCGCGGCCCTGGAAAAGCTCTGGAACCAGTATCTGCAGGAAAAGGAGGAGCGCAAGGAATTCGCCGAGGCAGAGGCAAAGACCGAGTACTTCCAGAAGCTGATGGTGTCAAAGATGAAGAACTACCGGGTGAACAGCCCGGAGCGCTGGATCAGCCATCCCGAGGCCCTTCTGGATCCCAGAGAGATGGTGGAGGTACGCCACGGGCTGATCCTGAGACGTCAGACGCTGCGTAAACAGCTGGAATACAACAACGGCGTGGCGGATACGGCGCGGAAGGAAATCATGGAAATTGCAGACAAATATCCCGCTTATGCCGGGGAGATCCTTGCGATGATGGACAAGTACGATGTGGAGTAAATGTTTTATCAGGCGGGCGAAACCGTGACAAATAGTGTACGAATGTATTGACTTCTTTTTTCGTGGGGGCTATGATGAACTCATCGGAAGAAAGGAAAGCAGTTGTTGAGGAAACAGAGTAGAGGAGGCCCTGATTTATGAGTACAGACAGATATGAAAGTCCTTTGTCGGAGCGTTATGCCAGCAGGGAGATGCAGTATATTTTTTCACCGGATATGAAGTTTAAGACCTGGAGAAAGCTGTGGATCGCCCTGGCAGAGACGGAGAAGGAGCTGGGACTGTCCCGGGACGGCAGCCCGGTTATCACCGATGAGCAGATTGAGGAGCTGAAGGCTCATGCGGAGGACATTAATTATGACGTGGCAAAGGCCAGGGAAAAGGAAGTGCGTCATGATGTCATGAGCCATGTATACGCATACGGGCAGCAGTGTCCCAAAGCGGCGGGGATCATACATCTGGGGGCCACGTCCTGCTATGTGGGAGATAATACGGACATCATCATCATGACCGAGGCGCTCAGGCTGGTTCGGAAAAAGCTGATCAATGTAATTGCAAAGCTGGCGGATTTTGCGGAAAAATATAAAGGCCAGCCCACACTTGCCTTTACCCATTTCCAGCCGGCCCAGCCTACTACCGTGGGCAAGCGGGCCACCCTCTGGCTGCAGGAATTCTATCTTGATCTGGAGGATCTGGAGTATGTGCTGGGGACCATGAAGCTGCTGGGTTCCAAGGGCACCACAGGCACCCAGGCATCTTTTCTGGAGCTGTTTGACGGCGACCAGGAGACTATCGACAGGATCGACCCCATGATTGCGGAGAAAATGGGCTTTCAAGAGTGTTTCCCCGTGTCCGGCCAGACCTATTCCAGAAAGGTGGATACCCGGGTGGCAAACGTGCTCGCAGGCATTGCGGCGTCAGCCCACAAGATGAGCAATGACATCCGTCTGCTCCAGCACCTAAAGGAGGTGGAGGAACCTTTTGAGAAGAGCCAGATCGGCTCCTCCGCCATGGCTTACAAGAGGAATCCCATGAGAAGCGAGAGGATTGCCTCCCTGTCCAGATATGTGATGATCGACGCCCTGAACCCGGCCATAACGTCGGCTACCCAGTGGTTCGAGCGCACGCTGGACGATTCGGCGAATAAGCGTCTCTCCATCCCCGAGGGTTTTCTGGCCACGGACGGAATTCTGGATTTATGCCTGAACGTGGTGGACGGGCTGGTGGTGTATCCCAGAGTCATTGAAAAGCGGCTTATGAGCGAGCTGCCCTTCATGGCCACGGAGAATATCATGATGGATGCGGTGAAGGCAGGGGGGAACCGGCAGGAGCTTCATGAGCGCATCCGTGAGCTCTCCATGGAGGCAGGACGAAATGTAAAGGTAGAAGGAAAGGAAAATAATCTGCTGGAGCTGATCGCGGCAGATCCGGCATTTAACATGTCATTGGATGATCTGCAGAAGACCATGGATCCCGGGAGATACGTGGGGCGTTCTGTGGAGCAGGTGGATGCTTTCTTAAATCATGTGATACGCCCCCTCCTGGAAGAGAATCGGGAGCTGCTGGGTGTAAAAGCAGAGATAAGTGTATAAGGAATGTGCCGGTATGTCGGCAGTTTTGTAAAAATGCGTAAGGAGAGTGTGCAGCATGGGTGGTTTTTTCGGAGTGGCATCAAAAGAGGATTGTATGTTTGATCTCTTTTTCGGGACGGATTATCATTCCCATCTGGGAACCAGACGGGCCGGCATGGCAGTCTACAGCAGAGAAGAAGGGTACAACAGAGCGATCCATAATATCGAGAATGCTCCTTTTCGTACTAAATTTGATAAAGACGTAAATGAGATGAAGGGCAGGCTGGGGATAGGCTGTATCTCTGATTATGAGCCTCAGCCGTTGATTGTCCGCTCCCATCATGGCACCTATGCCATCACTACAGTGGGCAAGATCAATAATTCCGCGCACTTGATCAACGAGCTGTTTTCCAAAGGGCATTCTCATTTCCTGGAAATGAGCGGCGGCGACATCAATGCCACGGAGCTGGTGGCTTCCATTGTAAACCAGAAAGATAACCTGGTGGAGGGAATCCGGTATGCTCAGGAGATAATTGAAGGTTCCATGACGATTCTGATCCTGACGCCCAAGGGGATCTATGCCGCCAGGGACAGGCTGGGCAGGACGCCCATATCCATCGGGAAAAAGGAAGGGGCCTACTGCGTATCCTTTGAGAGCTTTGCCTATCTGAACCTGGGATATACCCTTGACAGGGAGCTGGGGCCCGGAGAGATTGCGGTGGTGACGCCGGAGGGCTTGAAAACCCTGGTACAGCCCGGAAAGGAAATGAAGATCTGTACCTTCCTGTGGATTTATTACGGCTACCCCTCCTCCTCTTATGAAGGGATCAGCGTGGAGCAGATGCGTTATAACTGCGGGGCAAAGCTGGCGGAGAGGGACCATGTGCAGCCTGACATTGTGGCGGGGGTGCCGGATTCCGGCACCGCCCATGCCATCGGCTATGCGAACCGCTCGGGGATTCCTTTTTCCCGGCCCTTTATCAAGTATACCCCGACCTGGCCCCGATCCTTTATGCCTACGATTCAGACCCAGCGGAACCTGATTGCGAAGATGAAGCTGATTCCGGTGCATGATCTGATCGAAAATAAGAGCCTGCTTCTGATCGACGATTCCATTGTCAGGGGGACCCAGCTGCGGGAGACCACGGAATTTCTCTATCAGAGCGGTGCAAAGGAGGTACACATCCGGCCTGCATGTCCGCCTCTTCTCTTTGGGTGTAAATACCTGACCTTCTCCCGTTCTTCTTCGGAAATGGATCTGATCACCAGAAGGATTCTGAAAGAGATGGAGCAGGAGGACAGAAAGATTGACCTGAAGTATTATGTAGATCCGGATACGGCCGAATATGCCGAGATGGTGGAACGCATCGGCAAAAAGCTTAATTTTACCAGCCTGCGCTTCCACAGGCTGGACGATATGATTGCCTCTGTGGGAATCGACCAAAAGAAGCTTTGCACTTACTGCTGGAACGGAGTGGAATAAAAAATGCTTATGCCGGGGCCAGGACTACTTCAAACATGATCCGCCCGTGATCCAGAGTCTTTGTCCGGATCTGGCCCCTGTGAAGCTCAACGATGGATTTGGCAATGGAGAGCCCCAGGCCGTACCCTCCGTCAGGGGTTCTCGCTTTGTCAGCCCGATAAAAACGTTCAAATACTTTATCCGGCTCGCAGCCTTCCGTATCGGAGAAATCATTGATCACCTGCAGCCTGATCTGCCGCTCCTGGAAAAGCCTTACAGTCACCTTTCCCTGTTCATCACAGTATTTTACGGCGTTGTCCATGAGAATGGACACTACTTGCCGCAATTTTGCCTCATCGCCGCAGTACCGTATGTTGTCCGCAATATCCAGGGTGATCAGTTTTCCCCGGGAATGCAGCAGTCCCTCAAAGGATTTTGCCGTGTCATACACGGCATCGCTGAGATCAAAAAGGGAGAACGCAGGCTTTTCTTCTTCGTCCATTTTTGCCAGGGTGATCAGGCTGCGTACCAGGCTGTTCATTCTTTCTACCTGTCTGTCAATGCTGTCAAACCATTCGCTGTCCCCATATATCATTCTCGCCAGCTCACTGTCAGCCGAGATAACGGTGAGGGGTGTTTTCAGTTCATGCCCTGCGTCAGTGACAAATTGCTTCTGGCGGGTATAGCTGTCTGCAATAGGCCGTATAGCGTGACCGGAGGCCAGTATAATGATAAAAAGCACCAACAGGAAGCTGACGAGACCGATCACCGCCGAGATCAGCAGCATGGTAAAGAGCGCGTTCAGGTCGAAGGAAGCATTGATCAGGCCGATCACGGTTTTCGATTCCCCGTTTGCGTCGGAACAGGAAGTAATATAGTATTTGAAATACTGATGCCATCCCCTGGTGCGGTTCTTTTTCAGCAGCGCGGCCGCCACGGAGGACAGCTCTACACGGGAATAGTTTTGGGCCGCGTCCTGACGGATTTCCAGAATATTTCCGTCTTTGTCCAGAAAAATTACACAGCCGTCGGCGTGGATGCGCAGACGGTTTTTAAAATGCGGCAGTCCGTTTTGCGGTATGTCCCGGAGGTTCGGGGGCGGTTCTTCCTGCTCCCGGTTTCCGTTTGACAGGGGAAGCCCGTCCGCATGCTGTTTAAGCAGCTCGCTCAGCATGGAATCCAGGCGTCCGTCCAGCTGCCGGTTGGTCTGGAAGAAAAACGTACCGTTGACGGCGGCCAGTACCAACAGAATCATGGCAAACAGAGCCGCTGCGGTGATGGAAATGAATTTTCTTCTTAATTTTGTGATCATGGAAGTTTCCCCTTATTTTCTTTCCAGGCAGTAACCGGCACCACGAACCGCCTTAATATTTATCGGCGCTGTCAGCTGATCAATTTTTTTACGGAGATTGGAGATATAGACCCAGACGATGCTGACTTCCACATCGGAGTCCCAGCCCCAGATCCGTTCCATAAACTGATCCGTTGAGATGACGGCGCCGGGGGATTCCATCAACAGATGAAGCATCTGATATTCCCGGCTTACCAGCCGCAAGACCCGACCCTCAAAGCCCAGCTCAAAGGTGGAGAGGTTCAGGCTTAAACCCTCGTATTCCAGAATATCATTCTGATAATTTTCCCTGCGGCGCAGCATGGCGCGGACTCTTGCCAGCAGTTCACTGGCAGCAAAGGGCTTGGGTAAATAATCGTCTGCCCCGGCGTCCAACCCGTTTACCCGATCCTCGACGTCTCCTCTTGCAGTAAGCAGCAGAACAGGGGTCCTGATTCCAGCGTCCCGCAGGGCTCGCAGCACTTCAAGGCCGTCTCTCCCGGGCATCATAATATCCAGTATGATACCGTCATAGTTCCCGATCAAGGCATAATCGAAGCCGTCATTCCCGTTGTATACGGTATCAACGCTGTATTGGTTGTGTTCAAAAAGTGCAGTCAGGGCTTTCGCAATATCTCTGTCGTCTTCAGCAATTAACAGGCGCATGGTATTCTCCGTTCTAATAGCTCTTTGATGACATTTTATCAAAAATCTCTTTAAAACACAAATTGTTCACATTAGATTTAGGCTGGATTTAGGTTTGTCTGATAGAATGAAACCTGTAAACGACAGATGCCGATGGAAATCCGTTGCCGCCAGAGGGGCGGTGCAGGTTTCTTGTCCGGGACACAAAGAGCGGTTAGGCGGAACGGGAGGAAGGATGAATTCACAGGCAGTATTTCAAAGATATGAAATCAAATATTTACTGAACCGGGGGCAGAAGGAGGCGGTGCTGGAGGTTATGAAGCGGTACATGAAACCGGATGCCTATGGTAGAAGCACCATCCGCAATATTTATTTTGATACGGACAATTACAGGCTGGCCAGGCGTTCCGGGGAGCAGCCGGTGTATAAGGAAAAGCTGAGGGTCAGGAGCTATGGCCCGGCAAGCCCGGAGGATGAAGTATTTGTGGAGCTGAAAAAGAAGTATCAAGGCGTGGTCTATAAGCGTCGGATACATATTCCGGAGCAGGCAGCAATGAGCTATCTGTCCGGCAATGCGGGCGCGCCGGACAGATCCCAGATCACGGAGGAAATCGATTATTTCCTAGGATTTTACCGGACGCTGTCACCAAAGGTATTTCTTTCTTATGAGAGAGAAGCGTACAAAACCATAGAACCGGGAGAATTCAGGGTGACTTTTGACGAAAATATTCTCTGGCGGGAGACGGATCTTTCCCTGGGGAAGGGAATCTATGGGGACTCCATACTGAAACCGGGACAGACGTTGATGGAAATCAAGACCCCGGGGGGAATTCCGTTGTGGATGGTAAAGGTTCTTTCGGAGTCGGAGATCAGGAAGACATCTTTTTCAAAGTATGGCAATGCGTATACGGAAATTTATAACAGGGAAAAAGGAGAATTGATTTATGCTTAATACTATTTTCAAAGGGATTTTTGACACGCAGTACACGGAGCTTATATCCGTTTCGGAGTTTCTGATTTGTCTGGGAGGGGCGCTGGTGATCGGGCTGGTCCTGGGTCTTTGTTATACTTACAGGAACCGTTATACCAAAAGCTTTCTGGCGACCCTGGCGCTGCTGCCTGCCATTGTCTGTGTGGTCATCATGATGGTAAACGGCAATGTGGGCGCGGGAGTAGCGGTGGCAGGAGCTTTCAGCTTGATACGTTTCCGCTCCGTTCCCGGTACAGCCAGAGAAATCGGGGCCATTTTCATGGCCATGTGTGCGGGACTGATCGCCGGTATGGGGTATCTGGGATATGCAGTACTGTTTACACTGGTGCTGTGCGGAGTGATGATGCTCTACAGCAGGCTGGATTTCGGCAGCAGGAAAAACGCCGAAAAATATAAGGTGCTCCGTATTACCGTGCCGGAGGATCTGGATTACCAGGGGGCCTTTGACGAGGTGCTGGGGGAGTACACTTCTTCCCATGAGCTGGTGCAGGTAAAGACCACAAATATGGGAAGCCTGTTCCGGCTCACCTATGAGATGGTGCTAAATGGAGGAGAAGCGGAGAAGGATCTGATCGATAAGCTGCGGTGCAGAAACGGCAATCTGGAGATTTCCATATCCCGCAGGGAGACTGTGACGTATGAGTTATGACGGATTTGAGATTCCGCGAAGCGGAACCATGGAGGATAGTGTGCTATGAGAAGAAAAGTATGGGAAAAAGGGTGTGTCTTGTGGATTAGCCTCTGTCTGGCGGTGGGCATGTTGTCCGGCTGCGGCAGGGAAGAGAAGGAAGCGGTAAAGAATACTCCGGTAACCGAAAGCCGGAGCCAGGCTGCGGGAGCGCAGATCTCGGGAACACAGGCAGATGTAATTACTGCGGCGGATATGGAGAATATGTTTACGGACCGGGATTTGAGCGGGGAATATGACGAAGAGGACGGCATCAGGGTGGAGCTGGATGACAGCGGCTTTACCATTACGGAGGCAGGAGTCTATATCGTAAGCGGCGTCTCCAAGGGGGGCATGATTGTCGTGGACGTGGAGGAAAGCGCCAAGGTCCAGCTGGTTCTGGACAATGCGGAGATTTCCGGCAGTGAGGGGGCGGCGATCTATGTCAGGCAGGCGGATAAGGTGTTTCTTACCCTGGCGGAGGGGTCGGTAAATACCTTGTCCGGCGGCATCAGTTATACGAAGCTGGATGACAATAATATCGACGGGGTTATTTTCGCCAAAAGTGACCTGGTAATCAACGGATCTGGCAGCCTGAATATTACGGCGGCTGCCGGACATGGCATTGTCTCCAAGGACGACCTGAAGGTGACGGGGGGAACCATAACCGTAACCGTACCGGGGCATGGACTGTCGGGAAAGGACAGTGTGCGTATCGCAGGGAGTACGGAAGCAGCGGGAATCCCAGACTCTTCAGAAGGAGCGGATTTTCGGATGCCGGATATTTATATTACCTCCGGCAAGGACGGTATTCATTCCGAGAACAAGGATCAGACAGACAAAGGCTTTGTCTGTATTACCGGCGGCAGTGTTACCATCGTGTCCGACGGGGACTGCATCAGTGCAGGGGCTTATCTGCAGATCGACGGCGGTGAATTCCGGCTGACGGCGGGGAAGGGCAGTGCCAACAGGACTGTGGCCAGGGATGAGGAAGGGGATGAAATCAGCGCCAAGGGCCTGAAGGCAGACGGTCAGGTATTGATCAACAATGGTAGCTTTCAGATAGATTCTCAGGATGATGCGCTGCATTCCGATCAGAGTCTAAGCATAAACGGTGGCGAATTTGACATTGCCACAGGGGATGACGGGCTTCACGCAGAGGAAACGGCACAGATAGCGGGAGGAAGTATCGAGATTTCTACCTGCTATGAGGGAATCGAGGGGAAGGATGTGGTCATTTCAGGCGGGTTCGTGAGGCTGTATGCCGCAGACGACGGCCTCAATGCCGCTGGGGGCAGCGATGACTCCCACTCTCTGGTGATCTCGGGAGGCGTCCTGTATGTCAATGCCGACGGTGACGGAATAGACTCGAACGGAAGCATCACCGTGACCGGCGGTGAGGTATACATATCCGGGCCGGAATCGGGGGCAAACGGTGCCATTGATTACGAGAGCAGCGCACAGATTACAGGAGGCATAGTGGTAGCTGTGGGCGATTCTGCTATGGCTATGAACTTCGGAGAGACCTCCACCCAGGGCTCCGCACTGATCAACACTGCCGGATGTGAGGCCGGCACGGAAATCAGTCTGCAGGACGAAGAAGGCAATGTGCTGGCAGCCTGCACGGCGGAGAGCGGTTTCAATTCCGTGGTGGTCAGCTGCCCCGGAATGGTAGAGGGCGGAAGCTATACGATTCATGTGGGTAATGAAGAATATGAGATAACGCTGGATGGGCTGATTTATGGAAAAGGTTTCGGCGGATTTGGCGGCGGCAGGGGTGAATTCGGCGGCAGGCCGCAGATGCCGGTAAGCGGAGAAAAGCCGCCGCAGATGCCGGAGGACGGAAGACAGTGGCCCGGGAGACCGGAGAGGCGCTGAGCCTCCCGTATCAATCCTGCTTTGCAACAAAGGCTACCGCGATAGCCCCCGGCCCCACATGGGTTCCGATGGTGGCGCCCACGCTGTTCACGGGCAGACTGTCGGTTTCCTTTTCCCAGAGCGCGGCATTGTCGGCTATATATTTTCGGATAAGGTCCTGGCTCAGGCCGGTATATCCAAGGAAATAGGGCATGGAAAAATCAATGCCGCCTGCGGCGGAAATCTGTTCTACAATCAGGTTGTTAGCCTGCTTTGAACCTCTGGCCTTTCCCAGAATGGCTACCTCGCCGTTTTGTATGGCGATAACGGGTTTGATGGACAGGAGGTTTCCGGCCAATGCAACGGCGCCGGAAATACGCCCCCCCTTCTTCAGGTATTCCAGTGTGTCAAGAAGCGCCACCAGGCGGATCCGCTTTTTTAACCGGTTCAGTTCGTCAGCGATTTCGGCGGCGGTCATGCCCTGATCAATCAGGCGGAAGGCATACTCCACCAGGATATGTTCGCCTACGGTGACATTTTCACTGTCCACCACATAAACCGAACCGGGGAAATCCCTGGAGGCTGTCACGGCACTCTGCCAGGTGCCGGACAGCTTGCCGGACAGGGTGATGACAATGGCGTCATCTCCTTTTGCAACGATCTCTTTCATGGCCTCTTCAAAATGAAAAGGGGGTATCTGGCTTGTGACAGGCAGGGCATCGCTTTCGATCAGCATTTCATAGAATTGCTTATGATCCAGCGTAACACCGTCCTGGTATTCCGCCTCTCCAAAGGTAATGGTCATAGGCAGAACCGTTAAATTATCTCTTTCGCAACCCGCAATGTCAGAAGCCGAATCTGTGATAATATGTATTCCCATGGTTATTCTCCCTTTTGTATGTATGATGATAGTGATTATAGCGGCGGATTGCCGGCTTGTCAACCTAAGCGGCTGCTTCTTTTCCGAAATGTGCAGGAAAGGGCTGCGGTGTTTTCTTTTCTTTCATAAGGCTTTGCCCCATAGTTTTTTCACATAAATATGCCACACAATTACCGAAAGCAATTGTGTGGCGATAAAAATGCTGTTCATTTCCGAAAAATCCAATCCTGTTAAGGCTTTGCAGCAGTCACTGTATCACTGCAGGCCGTATAGCCCTATGTTCCATGATCTTATGAACTCATGGCGTAATTATAGATCTGCTGAAGGTCATCCAGCAGTACCCGGGAATAATTTTCCGCCTCCCGGTAGATCTGTTCCGCATGGGCATAGCTGCCACTGTTTATAGCCTGAATCACGTCTGCTCCAAATTGATGGAACTTTCTGTGCTTTTCTCCCAGAGCTTCCCAAATAGGAAGAACTCCGGGAATCTGCGGAGTGAGGGCATAATAGAAATGGCCGAATCCGCATTTCTGAGAATCAAGCTGCAGCGGAAAAACCTCGCGGGCGCTGACCATTTTCTGCAGGTTGGAAAGCCACGTGCGGTGCGCGGAAATAGCACTTTTTACGTATTGTGCAAATTCCGCATTTTCCAGATGATAGAAGGGATCCTTTGTCATACTGCCAATCTGCTTCGCAGCATCGTCCAGCTTTTGCTCTATTCCGGATACCGGCTTAACGGCCTCTCCCAGATCAATACTTACCTGTTTCATAAAGTCAGTGCTGTCCCGCAGCTGGTTTTCCATTTCCGTCATGGAGCTGCTGAGCTCTTCACTGATTGCCGCGATGGAACTGATGGATTCGCTGACCTCCGAAACTTGGGCCTGGTTTTGGCTGTTCAGATTCCATACGTTGCCAATTCTTTCCGTCACGCTTTCCAGAGCCTGCATTGTCTCAGCGGTGCTATGTATGCTGGTTCGGGAGGCACTGCGGATGCCTTCCAGAAATTCATTCATATTGCTGGTCAAACTCTGTGTTTCGCCGGCGAGATCCCTGATCTGTCCAGCCACGACTGCAAAGCCGCGTCCTGCCTCGCCTGCCCGGGCAGCCTCTATGCTGGCGTTTATGGCCAGGAGATTTGTCTGCATGGAGATCGTATCAATCCCTGATATAATCGCTCCAATGTTGTCGATGATCTGAGACAGGCCATTGATGTCCTGCTGCAGCTTTTTGGATATTTCGATCGTCTGATTGGAGAGATCCCTGATCGCGGTCAGTTCGTTCTGACCTTCTTCGATCTTGCGGTTTACATCGTCGGCCTTGGAGGCCACATCAATGATCGTGTTTGTCAGCTCTGTATGCTGGTTGTTTGCCTGGACTGCCGCGCCGGAATGGCCGGAGGCTCCAAAGATTCTGTCCGAGGCAAGCTCGATCTTCCGGCAAATATCCACGATCTTTTCTGTCTGGTACTGCATGGTGAGATCAAGAGAGCTGATCTGCATTACGGCCTGGATGTTTTTGTCAAACACCTCTGCCAGCTGCTTCCGGCCGCTCCGCAGCCTTTGATACATTTTCTGCAGTTCCGGAGAATCCGTATAATTCGCCTCTTTTAACTCCGAAACCGATCTGATAAGTTCCGATCTTTTTTTGATCTTCATTTACGTGCCATCCTTTCATCATAGCTGTTTCGCGTTTTGTATGTAGGTTTGCGATGGGAAAAACATCTCCTATAACATAATAATAATAGATTTTCAATTTTTTGCAAGTCAAATATAAGTTAATTGGAAATTTAGAAATAGTTTACAAATTGATTAGCACTCATTTGTTGACAGTGCTGATAATGCGTGTTATATTATATCTAGAACAAGGGAAACAAAAGTTTTTGAGAAGAAAAGGAGAGATGACTTATGTTGACACGTAATTTCGGCGTACCTGCTGTTTTTGCAGAGGATCTGTTTGATCAGTGGATTGAAGGGGCTCTTTCAAGGTTTTCGGATGCGGACAGAAGGCTGTACGGGAAGCACGCAAAGAATATGATGAAGACTGATGTAAAGGAGACCGAGAGCGGTTATCAGGTGGCGGTGGAGCTGCCCGGCTTTGACAAGAGCGAGATTTCCGTGGAGCTGGATAAGGGTTATCTGACCATAACCGCAGCCAAGGAGCTGGACAAGGACGAAAAGGATGAGGATGGCAGGTATATCCGCAGAGAACGCTATGCCGGAAGCATGCAGAGGAGCTTCTATGTAGGCGAGGTCGTACAGCAGGAGGACATTAAGGCGAAATACGAGAACGGTGTCCTGACGCTGGGAGTTCCCAGGGAGGATGCACGCAGGATTCAGCAAAACAGATATATTGCCATCGAAGGGTAACGGTATCTGTAAACAGAAGATTTGTTCACGGAAAGGGCCGTCGGCGGAAAGCCGGCGGCTTTTCCTCTTGTCATCCGGAACGGAATTGCTTATAATCACGGTATCGTTGTCGGATGCTTTTTACGAAAGAAGAGGACAGGAGGGAATTGGGTATGCAGATGGATCTGACAAAGGGACCGGTCACTAAGAATATCCTGGTCTTTGCTTTTCCTATGATCTGCGGGAATCTGCTGCAGCAGATGTACAACGTGGTGGATACACTGATAGTGGGAAAATTTCTGGGGGAGCGTGCGCTTGCGGCCGTAGGCTCATCCTATACGCTGCTCACGTTTATCACCTCTCTTTTTCTGGGGATGTGCATGGGCTGCGGCGCCGTATTTTCCATCCGGTACGGGGAAAGGGCCTGGGAACATCTCCGGGAGAATGTGTTTACCGCCTTTGTGATGATCGGGATACTTTCCCTGTTGATCAACGGGGCAGTTTTTCTGCTGCTGGATCCGATCATGGGCCTGCTGTCCGTGCCGGAGGATGTCTATTCGATCATGCGGGAATATCTGCTGGTGATCTTCGCAGGTATTCTGGCAACCTTTCTCTATAATTTTTTTGCATCCCTTCTGCGGGCGGTGGGAAATTCCGTTACGCCGCTGGTGTTTCTGGGAATCTCCGCCGTGGTAAATATTGTTCTGGACCTGATATTTGTACTGGTCTGCAAGTGGGGTGTGCAGGGGGCGGCGGCAGCCACGGTGATCGCCCAGTGGCTTTCCGGTGTGGGCAGCATGGTCTACACCTGGAGGAAATGCCCTGAGCTTCGTCCGGCCCGTCCGCAGATGCGTATACGGGCAGCAGGCATCAGGGAGCTTGCAGGTGCTTCGGTCCTGACCTGTATGCAGCAATCGGTGATGAATTTGGGAATCCTGATGGTGCAGGGGCTGGTAAACAGCTTCGGCTCCGTGGTCATGGCGGCCTTTGCGGCGGCCACCAAGATCGATTCCTTTGCCTATATGCCCCTGCAGGATTTCGGCAATGCTTTTTCCACCTTTGTGGCGCAAAATTACGGGGCGGGGGAGACGAAGCGTATCCGGAAAGGAATCCGGGCGTCTCTTACAATGATGCTGATGTTTGCAGTATCTGTCTCCACAGTGGTGTTCCTGTTTGCCAGGCCACTCCTTTTGCTGTTTATTCATGCGGAAGAGACGGAGATCCTTGCCGTGGGCATGACATATCTGCACATTGTGGGCGTTTTTTACTTTGGGATTGGCGGTCTGTTTATGCTGTACGGCCTTTATCGGGCCCTGAACCGCCCGGGCATGTCCCTGGTGCTTACCTTTTTCTCTCTGGGAACCCGGGTGGCGCTGGCGTATCTGTTGTCTGCCATTCCGGCAATCGGGGTGTCGGGAATCTGGTGGTCGGTTCCCATCGGGTGGCTGCTGGCGGATCTGGTGGGTGTTTTTTACTATTTTTGCCGCTGTGGGGGCAAGCTGGAAAGGAAAGCAGAGGGAGCCATTGGCAGCACTTGCAGCAAAGCGGGAAATGCTAAGCAGAAATAATCTGTATGGTATATTGAAAATCACGGTTGCAACTGCAGAATTCCGGGGAGGGAAAGCCCTATTGCATAGAACACCAGGGTGCACGATTTGACGGCGTCAGTGTCAAAATACAGGATTGCAGAAAAAGCCGGGGCGTCGTATAATTGGGAAAAGCAGGGACGAGAGGAGACCAAAGATTATGGACAAAAACAAATTTGCAATCACCCCGCCCATGGGGTGGAACAGCTATGATTATTATGACACTACGGTCAATGAAGCACAGGTGAGGGCCAATGCCGACTATATGGCGGCTAATCTGAAGGAGTTTGGCTGGCAGTATGTGGTAATTGACATTGAGTGGTTTGCCCACGGAGCGGGAAGCCAGAGGGACAGGTATCAGTATATTCCGTTTAACGAGCTGGAGATGGATGAGTACGGCAGGCTGCTGCCGGATCCGGAGAGGTTTCCCTCCGCCGCAGGCGGAGCGGGTTTTCAGCCCCTGGCGGATTATGTACATTCCCTGGGACTGAAATTCGGCATACATATCATGAGGGGTATCCCCAGGATTGCCGCACACAGGCATATGCCTGTGAAGGGCACCGGAACCACGGCCAATGTGGTGGCGGATCCTTCTTCTATATGCGGCTGGAATCCGGACATGTACGGTGTTCGGAACATGCCGGAGGGCCAGGCTTATTATGATTCGATTCTGGAGCTGTATGCCGGATGGGGTGTGGATTTTATAAAGTGCGACGATATATGCAACACCAATATATATCCTCATAATCCGTATTCTGCCCGTCATGAAATCGAGATGCTGGCGAAAGCAATCCAAAGGTGCGGAAGGGAAATCGTGCTTTCCCTGTCTCCGGGGCCGGCTTTGATCGATAAAGCCTGGCATTATGAGACTTATGCCAATATGTGGCGCATTACGGATGATTTCTGGGATAACTGGAAGCTGTTAAAGGATATGTTTCATCGCTGCGAGCTGTGGCAGAACCACGTGTCGGAAGGATGTTTCCCGGACTGTGACATGCTGCCCATAGGATATCTGGGCAAGGGCTTCGGCGGGGAACGTACTACAAACTTTACCCTGGCGGAGGAGCGTACCATGATGACGCTCTGGTGCCTTTTCGGTTCCCCCCTGATGATCGGGGCGGAACTGACCAAGCTGGACCAGGAGACACTCTCTCTGCTGACCAACAGGAGGGTGCTGGCCATGCTGACCCCTGCATGCAGGCCCAGACAGATCTGTCTGGATGATACGAAGGCTTTGTGGAAAGCGGCAAATCAAGAGACGGGTGCCAAATATGCGGCTCTGTTTAACCTGGGCGAAGAGGAGGCAGAGCTGTCCGTGGAGCTGCAGGCAGCAGACATGGCAGAAGGCATAGCTTTGACGGAGCTTTGGACCGGGGAGAAGGCAGACATTTCCGGCGGAGTTCTTAAGTGTAAGCTGGCTCCTCATGCCAGTGCGGTATACGGAAGCATGTAAGCGGGAGCCGGACGGAAAGTCCGGCTCCTTTGCTGCAGGTTCAGATTAAAGTACAGGCCAGAACCGTGACGCTGTATCTCTTCAGGCAGAGCGGCAGGTCTTTTGTACCGGCAGGGTGGATTCCCGGCAGGGTATCCTCCACGGGAGATACTCTGCGGGGCTTGGCGTGGGAATTTACGTCCTCCGGGTCTGCGGCCAGAGTAAAGCGGCGGCAGGCGCTGACGGGGCGGTCGGTCTTAAGGGTGACCTCCAGGTTCCGGTCCGCCAGATTGACCAGCTTTACATACAGGGTCTTCCCGTCCTCAGACAGGGTGGAAGATGTCTGGATGGCGCCGCCTGCCAGCGCTGCAGGGGAAATGGCCGTTGCCTGGGATGCGGATGCCGCCGGTTCTGCCGCCGTATCCTCCGCCAGGCTCGTCTCCACCAGAGAGGCCCCCAGGTTGTTGCCGAAAAGCAGTTGTACATAGTAGCTGGGAGTGCCGTATACGCTTTCATTGTCAAACCAGATCAGATCCGGCTGCCATTGCTGGCGGCCGGTGCGCCCCAGCAGGGGAGCGTAGCAGGACATGACCACATGGTCGGAATTCTTTTCAACACCGGTGAGGAAAGCTGCTTCACAGAGGGCCGCAAACCAGTTGCACACGCGCTTTGAAGTATCCTCGTGGGTGTGGGCTGCATATTCTCCGGCAAAAACCTTCGGCAGACTGCGGTCATAGCCGTCGTAGCGGCGGATATTTTCCAGAAACCATTGCGGGGATTTGTAAAAATGTTCGTCCACGGCATATGCCCTGTTCCTGTTGGCTTCCATCCAGCGGTAAGCAGTGTCAAAATCCTCGCCCTCCGCCGTCCATCCGGCGCAGGTGATCAGCTTGATTTCCGGGTGCTTCTCGGAAAGTATTTTCTCAAAGGCTTCGTAGCGTTCAAAATAAACCTGTCCCCACTGTTCGTTGCCGATGCCGATATATTCCAGGCCAAAGGGGGCAGGGTGTCCCATTTCCGCCCGTTTGCGGCCCAAGGGGGTGTCCTCGCTGCCGTTGGCAAATTCTATCAGATCCAGAATGTCCTCAATCCATGGATCCAGTTCATTCATATCCGCCAGCAGGGCTTCGTGCCACTGGCAGGTCATGCCGGCATTCATGACAGGCACAGGCTTTGCCCCTATGTCCTCGCAGAAAAGGAAATACTCATAATACCCCAGCCCGTAGGACTGGAAATAATCGGCCGAGCTTCGGCCGTCGAGCTGATATTCCTCCATCTGCCAGCGGTTCCAGTTGGTGGGGCGTTCCGAAAGCGGGCCGATGGTGTCCTTCCAGCGGTACATATTATCAAAGCTGCGCCCTTCCACGATGCAGCCGCCGGGAAAGCGCATGAAAGCGGGGTGAAGCGCCTGGAGCATTTCGGCAATATCCCGGCGCATACCGTTTTCCCGGCTCAGGAAGGTATCTTCGGGAAAGAGGGAGATCAGGTCCAGGTCCAGTGTCCCCTCTGATTCCAGAAGGATTTCAGGGTAGACCTGGCGGCAGCTTCCCGTGGCAGTGAGGGTGAGCCGGTATCTTGACCAGCCGTGTCCGCATCTTACCAGGGAAAAGGTTTTGCTTCCGTACAGGTCACCGCTCTTATCTGCAAATCTCACGGTCAGCTTCATGGGCAGCGGATTTCTGGCGTAGCAGGAAAAGCGGAAGGCTTGACCCTCACGGACGGCAAGCCCTTCCCCGCAGAAGCCCAGGTTGCGGAGTCCGCTTCCGGCTTCCCCTGACAGATGGGCGTAATTACTGTGGGCCTTGCTTAAGGGGAAGCGTTTTCCAATGGTAAACCGGCAGCCATTGAGGGTTTCCCAGCACATGGTTTGGATGTCGGGAGCGCCTTCCGCATGGGCAGGGGGATTTACTTCCCGCTCATAATATTCGAAAGAGCGATTGGCGATCAGCTCTCCGTACAGGCCTCCGTCCCCGCCGTAGTTGATGTCCTCGAAGAAGATGCCGTAAAGCATGGGACTTACGGGATGCACTATATTAGATGTGTTTATGACGATGTCAGTCATGTGAAATCTCCTTATCTATAAAATAAGCTTTTTATTTGTGGTCCGGATATGCTCTATCCGGGCCATATTCCGATCGGGTTCTGCCGGCAGCCCCGCCGGAGGATCCGGTTCACGCAATTCACTTTGCAGGCCCGCTCTGATTCAATGGTATCAAAATAAAAAAAATGCGTCAACGATAAACTTCCGGGAGTCCTGCTTCTTGTGGTAATGGGGCGAACGTGCTATAATAACAGTGAGAGACGTGAAACGCAAGCTGTGGTGCAGGCTTGAAGATGGGGGATAGAGGAGGCGGAGCATGAATATTAAGGAATTTACCGATATGAAGAAGTTTGAGGATATTATGGCAAACTGGGCGGCGGCAACGGGGCTTGCAACGGTGGCGGTGGGAGAGGACGGAAAATATATTTCCCAGTGCTACAATTTTACGGATTTTTGCATCAAGCTCACCAGGGGGAGCAGTGTGGGCTGCGCCAGGTGCGAAAAGTGCGACAGGGAGGGCCAGGGGGTGTATCGTTGCCATGCCGGTCTGATCGATTTTGGCATTCCCCTTGAAGTGGAAGGACAAAAGGTAGGTTCCGTCATCGGCGGCCAGGTTTTGCCTGCCGAGCCTGACGAGGAGCAGTTCCGCCGGGTGGCCCGGGAAATCGGGGTAAACGAGGATCAGTACATAGATGCGCTGCGCAAGGTCAGTGTGCGGACAGAAAGGGTTATCACTGCGTCTGCTAATTTGCTGGGCGAGGTGCTGAACAATTTTATCAACGCCGAGTATGCGAAGAAGAAAAATGTTGTGATTTATGAAAAGCTGGCCAAGGGTGTGGACACCACCCACGAGCTGGTGGAACAGATTACCGTCAAAACGACCGAGCTGAAGGAGCTGCAGAATAAGCAGAAGATACTGGCTCTCAACGCCAGCATTGAGGCGGCGCGGGCAGGCAGTACGGGAGACGGCTTTGCCGTGGTGGCAAAGGAAGTGGGCAAGCTGTCCGGACGCAGCAGCACGGTAAATAAGGAGATCGAAGAGATCGTGCAGAACATCAATTCTGCCGTAGAGGCCATGAGAGAATAATCTTCTGCATTATTTCAGCGATTGTCAGTCTCACGCCGAAAAATGCCCGGGCGAACAGGTTCGCCCGGGCATTTTTCTTCGGAGGCCTGGCTCCGAGAGATTCCGTATAGGAATCTATGCTTATGCCTTAATTTTAGGCAGTCCCGCAAAACCTGCCTCCAGCTCCGCGTCCGTGGGGATATAATCAGACATTTCACCGTTATTATATTTTTCATATGCCACCATATCGAAATAGCCGGTGCCGGTGAGGCCGAAGACAATGGTCTTTTCTTCCCCTGTTTCTTTGCACTTCATAGCTTCGTCGATGGCGGCCCTGATCGCGTGAGCGCTTTCGGGAGCCGGCAGGATGCCTTCCACCCGGGCAAACTGTTCCGCCGCCGCAAATACGGCGGTCTGCTCAACGCTTCTTGCTTCCATCAGGCCGTCGTCATAGAGCTGGGAGAGGGTGCTGCTCATGCCGTGGTAGCGTAACCCCCCGGCATGGTTCGCAGAGGGAATGAAGCCGCTGCCCAGGGTGTACATTTTGGACAGGGGACAGACTCTGCCCGTATCGCAGTAATCATAAGCGAATCGTCCTCTGGTGAAGCTGGGACAGGATGCGGGCTCCACGGCGATAATCCTGTAGTCCCTCTCCCCCCGCAGTTTTTCACCCATAAACGGAGAGATCAGGCCACCCAGATTTGAGCCCCCTCCGGCACAGCCGATGATCATATCCGGTACGATTCCGTATTTGTCCAGAGCGGCTTTGGTTTCCAGGCCGATTACCGACTGATGCAGCATTACCTGGTTCAGTACGCTGCCCAGAACGTAACGGTAGCCTTCGGCAGCGGTGGCAGCCTCCACGGCTTCGGAAATGGCACATCCCAGGCTTCCGGAGGTACCCGGATGTTCTGCCAGGATCTGTCTGCCCACCCGTGTGGTATCGGAGGGGGAAGGTGTTACGCTTGCCCCATATGTGCGCATGACCTCCCGGCGGAAGGGCTTCTGTTCGTAAGAGACCTTTACCATGAAGACCCTGCAGTCCAGATCGAAATAAGAGCAGGCCATGGAAAGGGCAGTGCCCCACTGGCCGGCGCCGGTCTCCGTGGTGACGCCCTTTAAGCCCTGCTGTTTGGCATAGTAGGCCTGGGCAATGGCGGAGTTGAGCTTATGACTTCCGCTTGTGTTGTTTCCTTCGAATTTATAGTAGATTTTAGCCGGGGTATCCAGCTTCTTCTCCAGGCAATACGCCCGTACCAGAGGTGAGGGGCGGTACATTTTATAGAAATCAAGAATTTCCCGGGGAATATCAATATAGGGCGTGCTGTCGTCCAGCTCCTGCCGCACCAGCTCGGCGCAGAACACGGCTTCCAGATCCCCTGCGGTCATGGGCTGAAAGGTGGCCGGGTTTAAAAGCGGAGCGGGCTTATTTTTCATATCTGCACGCACATTGTACCAACTGGCGGGCATTTCTTTTTCTTCGAGATAGATTTTGTAAGGAATTTCTTTGTTGTTCATGGCTGCCTCTTTTCTTTTTTTGACATCAGTTTATCAGTGTGTAGCGTTAAAGTCAAGAAAGTTAATAAATATATTATATCAAAAGCCGGAGAAATGTGTTACAATTCTTTTATCGTGGTATTTCCGGCAGGAGGAAGGTCATGAGTACATATTATCTGGCAATCGATATAGGCGCGTCCGGCGGGCGGCATATTCTGGGGAGTTTACTGGACGGCAGGCTGGAGCTGGAGGAGATTCACCGGTTTCCCAACGGTATGGCGGAGCGGGACGGGGAGTATGTCTGGGATGTGGACGAACTGTTCCGCCAGATTAAGGCAGGCATGAAAAAGTGCAGGGAGTCGGGGAAAATCCCGGTCAGCGTCTCCGTGGATACCTGGGGGGTGGATTTTATCCTTCTGGACCGGGACGGTCAGCGCATCGGCAATGCCGTGGCTTACCGGGACGGGCGCACCAAAGGGATGGACAGTGAGGTATACAGGATCATAGGAGAGGAGGAGCTGTATGCCAGAACCGGTATCCAGAAGCAGATCTTTAACACGGTCTATCAGCTGATGGCGCTGAAGAAGAGGCACGGGGAGCAGCTGGAAAGGGCGGAGAAGCTGCTGATGATTCCGGACTATTTTCATTATCTGCTCTCCGGCAGAGCGGTTACGGAATATACCAATGCCACCACGGGGCAGCTGGTAAGCCCGGACACAAAGACATGGGATTTTGACCTGATCCGCAGGCTGGAGTATCCCGAAAGGATTTTTCAGAAGCTTGTGCCGCCCGGTACCGTGCTGGGAGAGCTGAGGAAGGAAGTGCAGGAGGAGGTGGGCTTTGCCTGTGCGGTAGTAGCCGCCGCCACCCATGACACCGGTTCCGCAGTGGCAGCAGTGCCCGCAGACAGCGATACACCGCTGTATATCAGCTCCGGCACCTGGTCATTGATGGGCACGGAGCTGAAAGAAGCAGACTGTTCCTGCCGGAGCAGGGAGCACAATCTCACTAACGAGGGCGGTTATGGCTACCGTTTCCGTTATCTGAAGAATATCATGGGTCTGTGGATGATTCAGTCCGTGAAGAAGGAAATCGGAGGAGACTTGAGCTATGGGGAAATCTGCGGGCTGGCCGAAAAATGTACCATTTCTTCTATAGTAGACTGCAATGACGACAGGTTCCTGGCGCCGCGGAACATGACGGAGGAAGTGCAGGCGGCATGTCGCGAATCCGGCCTGCAGGTGCCGGAGGGAATCGGAGAGGTGGCCTGCGTCATTTACAACAGTCTGGCCAAGTGTTATGCGGAGACGATCCGGGAAATAGAGACAATTACGGGACAGTTATACGATAAAATCCATATTGTGGGCGGAGGCTCCAATGCGGATTACCTGAATCGGCTGACAGCCCGGGAGACGGGAATCCCCGTTTACGCCGGTCCCGCCGAAGCTACGGCTATCGGCAACCTGATTGTGCAGATGATTTCCCGGGGGGATTTATCGGACTTAAAAGAGGCGAGGGACTGTGTGCGCCGCTCATTTGATATTGTAACCTATGTCTGAAGAGGAGATGGTGTATGACAAGATTTGAATCGGCGAAGGAGATTTATGATTCCTGGGGAGTGGATGTGGAGGCGGCCATGGAAAAGCTGGCAGGAATTCCCGTTTCCCTGCACTGCTGGCAGGGAGATGACGTGACCGGCTTTGATCATGACGGCCCGTTGACGGGAGGCATTCAGACTACGGGCAATTATCCCGGAAAGGCGAAGACGCCGGAACAGCTGATGCAGGACATGGATCAGGCATTAAGCCTGATGCCCGGAAAGAAAAAACTTAATCTGCATGCTTCTTATGCAGTTTTTGAACCGGGGGAGTTTGCTGACAGAGATCGGCTGGAGCCAAAACATTATAGAAAGTGGGTGGATTTTGCCCGGGAACGGGGGATGGGGATTGATTTCAATCCGACGTTTTTCTCCCATCCCAAGGTGAAGGACGGTCTGACGCTGAGCAGTCCCGACAGGGAGATCAGGGACTTCTGGATTAACCACGGCAAGGCATGTATCCGTATTGCCCAGTATTTTGCAGAGGAGACCGGAGTTCCCTGCGTGATGAATATCTGGACGGGGGACGGCTTTAAGGATATTCCCGCGGACCGCATGGGTCCCAGGATGCGATACAGGGATTCCATAGAGCAGATTCTTTCCGAGCCCTTTGACCGGAGCAAGGTGAAGCCCTGTGTGGAATCCAAAGTCTTCGGCATCGGTGTGGAGGCGTACACCACGGGGAGCGCGGAGTTTACCTTAAGCTTTGCGGCCACTCATGAGGGCTGCCTGCCTTTGATGGATAACGGCCATTATCATCCGACGGAGACGGTGTCCGATAAGATTCCTGCTCTGCTCTGCTTTTTCCCGGAAATTGCGCTGCACATTACCAGGCCGATCCGCTGGGACAGCGACCATGTGGTGCTCTTCGATGATGAGACCAGGGAGATGGCAAAGGAGATCGTGCGCTGTGACGGCCTGGAGAGGGTTTATATGGCGCTGGACTATTTTGACGCCAGCATCAACCGTATATCTGCCTGGGCCATGGGCTTCCGCAGCTGGCAGAAGGCACTGCTGGCGGCGCTTTGTACTCCTGACGAGCGGCTGAAGCGGCTGCAGGACGAGGCGGGTTTTACCCGGCTGATGGTGGAACAGGAGGCGGTGAAGCTGCTGCCGTTAGGAGACATCTGGGAGGAATACTGTAAGCGCCAGGGAATTCCGGGGGACAGGGAGTTCTTTGCAGAGGTCAAAGAGTACGAGGACGAGGTCCTCTTAAAAAGATAAGTGAAGGGGGGATGGAGAATGTATAGCATCGAAGACATAAAGGTGATAAAAGATTACATACGCATGTGTTCTGACGGTGTGGCTATGGGATGGCATGAAAGAAACGGCGGGAATCTGACCTATCGCATGCGGGAGGAAGAGGTGGTGCAGTGCCGTCCCTTTTTCCGGGAGCAGCCAGGAGAATGGGTGTCCATGGGAGTCCGGGCGGCGAATCTCAAGGGGGAATACTTTATTGCCTCCGGCAGCGGAAAGTACCTGAGAAATGTGGAGCTGGAGCCCCAGGATAATATCTGCATTGTGGAAATCAACGAGGAGGGGGATTCCTGGCGCATTGTATGGGGGCTGGAAAACGGCGGGAAGCCTACCAGTGAATTTCCCAGTCATTTTATGAATCATTCCGTGAAGAAACGGGCCACTGGCGGAGCCACCCGTGTGATTTATCACGCCCATCCGCCTTATTTGGTGTCTCTCAGCTACATACTGCCCCTTTCTGCGGAGGCGTTTACCCGGCTGCTGTGGAAGAGCGAGACAGAATGCTGCGTCGTGTTCCCCGGCGGAGTGGGAGTAGTACCCTGGATGGTGCCCGGGGGAGCGGAGATAGCAAAGGCGACCTGCGCAGAGATGGAGAAATATGACGCGGCAGTCTGGGCTTTCCATGGCCTCTTTGTATCCGGCCCGGACTTTGATACCGCTTTCGGCCTGATGCACACTATCGAGAAGGCTTCCCAGATCGCCTGCATTACCTTGTCGGCAAACGGCGGCAGGAAGACCAGACAGTGTATTACCGACGATAATCTCAGAGACATCGGCAGGGAATTTGGAGTGACTCTCAACGAAGATATATTGAATTATAGATCTGACGAGGAATTATTTGTATAAGGGGGAACGGAAAATGTTTGAGGGAATCAGTAATGAAAAAGGGAAGATAGATCCCGAGTTTGAGTATAACTGGTATATGGAAGCGATTGACCTCCACTGTGACGGGGTGGAGGACAGGGCAAGGGAAGTCCTGTGGGGAATGTTCCGCGGAGTGCTGCGTTTTGTCACCGGCTACCGCTGGCTGGAGGAATGCCCTATGGGGATTGACCTGACGGGTATCAATGTCACCACGGTGGCCCAGCGCAATGATGCCGGGAAGAACCATCACGATGTTCTGGGGAACTGGGACATTGTATTTACCTTTACTCCCTGTGAGGACAGCGCAAAAAAGGTTACCAGCCGGAATGTGCTCACCAGTATCGAGAGGAGTATGGAACGGTTTATCAGATCCAGGTTCGACCTGAAGGAGCCGGAGGATCTGAGCCTGATTCTTTTGGAACAGCAGCGCAGGGAGCTGGTGGAGAAGCATTTCATTGGAACAATAGAATAAGATGAAAAACGGAGGTATGTTTATTGAAGAAGAGTGAATTATATTTAAATGAATACGCGGCATTGTGCAGGGAGGCTGACAGACTGGAGCCGCAGATGTTCGAGCAGTACGAAGTGCAGCGAGGGCTGCGGGACAAGAACGGAAACGGTGTTGTCACCGGGTTGACCAATATTTCCAAAATCGAGTCCTTTAAGATGGTGGACGGGGTGAAGACGCCCTGTGAAGGAAAGCTGTGGTACCGCGGTTATGACTGTATCGAGCTGGTCAAGGGATTTATGGGAAAGCATGCCGGCTTTGAGGAGGTATCCTATCTTCTTTTGTTCGGGGAACTGCCCAGCGCGCAGCAGATGAAGGAATTCCGGGAGATTCTCGCATCCTACAGGACGCTGCCTACCAATTTTACAAGGGATGTCATTATGAAGGCGCCCAGCAGCGACATTATGAATTCTCTGACAAGGAGTGTATTGACGCTTGCCTCCTATGATAAGAACTGCAGTGATACCTCTATTGAGAATGTGCTGCGGCAGTGCATGGCGCTGATCGGGGTGTTCCCCATGCTGGCAGTATATGGGTATCATGCTTATAACCACTATCAGAATGATGAAAGCATGTATATACATCGTCCCTCCAAAAAGATCTGTACGGCGGAGAATCTGCTGATGATGCTGCGCCCGGACAGGAAATACACGGATCTGGAGGCAAGGGTGCTGGATGTTGCGCTGGTGCTGCATATGGAGCACGGCGGCGGAAACAATTCCACCTTCACCACCCGCGTGGTGACGTCCTCGGGTTCCGACACCTACTCCGTGGTTGCGGCGGCGCTTTCTTCCCTGAAGGGGCCCAAGCACGGCGGCGCCAATATCAAAGTAGTGGAGATGATGCGGGACATCGAAAAGAATGTGTCCGATTGGGAGGATGAGGACGAGGTAAGGAATTATCTGAAGAAGATTCTGGGCAGGGAAGCTTTCGACCGCAAGGGGCTGATTTATGGTATGGGCCATGCGGTATATTCCCTTTCCGACCCCAGAGCCCAGGTGTTCAAGGGCTTTGTGCAGAAGCTGGCGGAGGAAAAGGGACGCAATAAGGATTTTGCCCTGTATTCCATGATTGAGCGTATTGCGCCGGAGGTGATTGCGGAGAAGGCACATATTTATAAGGGCGTTAGTGCCAATGTGGATTTTTACAGCGGATTTGTGTACAGTATGCTGGAAATTCCGCTGGAAATGTATACCCCGATATTTGCCGTTGCCAGGATCGTGGGCTGGAGCGCTCACAGAATCGAAGAGCTGATCAATATGGATAAGATTATCCGTCCTGCTTATAAGAGTGTGATGGACAGAAGGGAATATGTGGGGATAGAGGACAGGTAAGGCAGGTTATTTCTATGGGAACAGTGCTGAGTTATATCAGGGACTACGGAAAATACACTTTTCAGGAAAAGGCGATGACGGAAATTGACAGTCTGGCTCTCTGCCAGCTGTCTTATCTGAAATTCGAGGGAATGGTGCCGGAGGTCAGTGAGGAGCTTCCCTTTGTTACGCTGCAAAGCTTAAAGGAGAGCCCGAAATACGAAAAGCTGTTTGCGGACGTGCGCTTTGAGGAGGTCAACCGGGCACTGATTGAGGGAATGCTGGCAGGTAAAAGATTCAACGACCTGCTGCTGAATTATTATGTCAATGAGATTGACGAGAAGTCGGAGACCCAGTTTTCCGCAGTGACTTATATCCTCAATGACGGGACCGTCTATGTGGCATACCGGGGGACGGATGAGACCATTGTGGGCTGGAAGGAAGACTTTAACATGGCATTTCGCTCGCCGGTACCCGGGCAGGAGTACAGCGTGGAGTATCTGAACGCCGTGGCGGACAGGATTACGGGTCCCTTCTATATGGGAGGGCATTCCAAGGGTGGAAACCTGGCCGTATACAGTGCCATGTGCTGTGCACCGGAGGTACAGGAGAGGATCTTAAAGATCTACAATCTGGATGGGCCGGGCTTTCGTCCTGAGGTGCTGGAGGCCTGCCATTATGAAAGAATCAGGGACAGAGTGGTGAAGATCCTGCCTCATTCGTCTCTGGTAGGGATGCTGTTTGAATCCGACATGCACTTCAGGGTGGTGGAGAGTAAGTCTCTGGGGCTGATGCAGCATGACCCTTATACCTGGCTGGTGGAGGGGGATCACCTGAAAGCGGTCAATGATATTTATGAGCGCAGGAAGAAGATGGACAACACGCTGAATACATGGATCCTCTCCTTAAGCGAGGAGCAGCTCAGGATCTTTGTGGATACGCTGTTTCAGGTGGTGTCCGCCTCCCAGGCAGACAATCTCATAGATATGACTGCGGAGTGGAAGCGGAGTATGAATGGGATTGTGACCGCGCTGAAGGAGATCGACGACGACACGGCTAAGATATTACGGACAGTCATCAAGGCTCTCTTTGACATTGCCGCCCAGTCAAGGAAGCAAAAAAGCAAAGCACGGCTTCGCCGGAAAGGGTAGCCTTTCCGGAATCAAGGCGTTCGGGATGCCATTGTACTCCCAGGATGGGAAGGCTTTTATGAGTGATGGCTTCGGGGCAGAGATCATCAGGACAGTACTGTATGACCTGCAGGCCGCGCCCGGGTCTGCCGATGGACTGGTGATGGGCGCTGTTGACGGTGGCTTTTTCACCGCACAGGGAGTACAGCCAGGAATCTTTTTCGATGACGGTGGCGTGGTATCGATCACCGTTATTATATTTATGAAGGTCAGCGGTGGGCAGATCCTGGATCACAGTCCCTCCCAGGCCGACGTTTATGATCTGCATTCCCTTGCAGATGCCGAGGATGGGCTTTCTGCTGCGGAGGAACAGATCCAGGGCCTGGAACTGCAGAACGTCCAACTCCGTATCAATGTTGTGGGAAGCCCGGTTCCGCTCCCCGAAGAAGGCCGGTGTAATGTCGCCTCCGCCGGGAAGAATCAGGGCATCACAGCCTGTGAGTTCGCCGGGGTTCAGGGTGACCGACGGCTCCATGCCGGCCGAGGCCACGTAGCGCACATAGTTTTCTGTGGCGCCCTTTTTTCCCGCAATCGCAATTTTCATCCGTTTATCTCCTGAAATAAGCTGTTTCATTAAATATATGTTGTGAGGCTTGTCTGAATGAAAAAATATAAAATAAAGCAGGAAAATACAGTATTGCTGCTGGCCTTTTTGCTGCCGGTGGTGGTCATGCTTCTCCTTTTTGTCGTGAAAAGCATTTATCCCTTTGGAAACAGGAGCTTTCTTTCCGGTGACCTGTATCATCAGTATATGCCGTTTTTCAGTGAACTGATGCGCAGGATAAGAGGGGGAGAAGGTCTTAATTTCTCTTTTTACGCAGGCATTGGCTCTAATTTTCTGGCGCTTTTTGTCTATTATCTGGCCAGCCCCTTTCATATTCTGGGGCTGCTGATCCCGGTGGAGCATGAGGTGGAATTCTTAAGCTATCTTGTGGTCTTTAAGACCGGGCTATGCGGCCTGACGGCATGTCTGTATTTTCAGAGGCATTTTGAGACGAAGGATCGGGCAGTTTTGCTCTTTTCCATGTTCTATGCGTTTTCAGGGTTCATGGCGGCTTATAATTACAATATTATGTGGCTGGACTGCATCTGGGTGCTGCCCCTGATCCTGTTGGGGCTGGAGCGTCTGGTTAAGGAAGGACGGTGGGGGCTGTACTGTCTGACGCTGGCGTTCTCCATCTTTACCAATTACTATCTGTCCATTATGATCTGCATTTTCCTGGTGCTGTATTTTGGGATGCTGCTGATAACGGAGAGGAGAAACCGTCTGCGCAGTATAGGATATTTTGCGGTGTTTTCCGCCTTGGCGGGAGGGCTTGCGGCGGTACTGCTGATTCCGGAGGTCTGTGCCATTTTACAGACGGATTTCGGGAATGCACCATTCCCCGAAAAGGTGGAATCCTATTTTTCGGTGCTGGATATGCTGGCAAGACACTGTGTCTGCGTTTATACGGAGCGGGGACTGGATCATTGGCCGAATATCTACTGTGGCAGCGCGGTGCTGATGCTGATTCCCATGTATCTGATGAACCGGCGTATATCCATCCGGGAAAGGTTCTGCAGGATGGGCCTGGCGGCTTTTCTGCTGATCAGCTTTTCCACCAATGTCCTGAATTTTATCTGGCACGGCCTGAACTATCCGGATTCTCTTCCGGCGAGACAGTCCTTTCTCTATGTCTTTCTGGTGCTGACCATGGCATATGACGCATACAGGCATCTGGAAGAGACGGATGCCCGGCAGATTCTCTGCGGGTATCTTACTGCGGTGGGGTTCCTTATGTTCTGTGAGAAATTTGTGGATCACGAGGACTTTGAGCTGGGCGTAAAGCTTTTGACATTTGTGTTTGTGACCATTTATGCAGTGCTTCTGTATCTGTACAGGACGAGGCAGAAGAAAAGCGTCAGGTGGGCAGTGGGTGTTGTGGCGCTGGCAGTGGTGTTTACAGAGTGCTGCATCAACACCTGGGATACCAGCATCGGCACCACTGACCGTGAAGCCTATCTGAATCAGCAGGAGGATTACAAGGCGCTGTACCGGTGGACACAGGAGAGGAGCCCGGGCTTTTACCGGGTGGAGAAGTTTACCCGTAAGACCAAAAATGATGCGACACTGGCGGGCTACCCCTCGGCCAGCATATTTTCTTCCACGCTGAATTCGGATGTTATGGATCTGTACAACAGGCTGGGAATGCGGCACAGTAAGGTATATTACGGCTTTGACGGCGCCACGGGGCTGACCTCGGCTCTGCTGAATGTGGAGTACATGTTCGGAGAGTCGGAGGCCTATGACTGCAGCCTGTATACAAAAGTCGCCGAGAGCGGGGGTATCTGTCTTTATCAGTGTAATGCGGATCTGCCGTTTGGGTATACGGCGCCGGTAGGATTCGACATACCGGAGGGGTATGAAAGCCAGCCCATGAGCCTGCAGAACCGGATTGTACGGGAATTGGGACTGTCCGGGCAGTTGTTTCGGGCGGCGGAAAAGCTGGTCTCAGGAGATAACGTGCAGTTTACGGCCAAAGAAGGTGGTTTTTATTACGGATTGGTAACGGCGTCGGGAACCTCCAAGATCACGTGCATCGGCGGCAGCAGGGATGAGGAGACTTTTGGCGACCTGAAGCGGGGATGTATTCTTTATCTTGGATATTTGGAAGCAGGGCAGACGATCACATTAAAAAACGGGGATGAGAAGGATGAAACCCCGAAAATATCCGCGGATATTTATAAAATGAATGAAGAGCTGCTGGCAGAGGTGCTGGCAAAGCTGGCATCGCCTCACCTGGAAGAGGTGCAGTGGGAGAGTGACGTCGTTTCAGGCCGGATCACGCTGGAGGAGCCAAGGCGGCTGATCCTGTCGGTACCTTATGAGGACGGCTGGACAGTATGGATGAACGGGGAGGAGAGATCGGGAGAGCTGTTCGGAGGCTGTCTCATGGCCTTTGACCTGGAAGCGGGAGAATATGAAATCGTGATGAAATACCGCCCGGCGGGGGCTGCAGCGGGTATCGCGGTCACAATGGCAAGTATTGCCATACTTGCGGGAATTACGGTGCTCACAAGAAGACATCGGCTGCGGCAGAATATGGAAAATACGCATAAAGAGTCCTCATAGCCGGAAGAGTCCTCCTGTTGAGGACTCTTTTTCTGTGTAAAATCCGGGGCTTCTCAAAAACGGTCAATGGAGATATAGTATAGGGGTAAGGTAGGAAACAATATGAACGAAAAATTTTACCTGCTGCCGGAGGAAAAGCAGCAGAAGATTATCCATGCGGGATTCCGGGTATTTGCCGGGAATTCTTACCGGAAGAGTCCCATGCTGGAAATAGCCGGCCAGGCGGGAATCAGTAAATCTCTGCTGTTTCATTATTTTGTGAATAAGCGGGAGCTGTATCTCTTCCTGTGGGACAGGGCGTGTGACATCACCGTGGAGTACCTCACCAAATATGGCTGCTATGAGCCTGATGATCTCTTTGAGATGATGGAGCGGGGAATGCGGGCCAAAATCCACATGATGAAAAAGTATCCCGATATGACAGGGTTTGTGGTGAAGGCATTTTATGAAAAGGATCCGGAGATCTGTGGAGCGATCCAGGAGAGCTATCAGAAGTATTTCGGACGAAAGGCCAGGGACGCATTCTCAAGGATTCATCCCGGGGATTTTGTGGAAGGACTTGATCTTAAAATGATGCACCGGGAAATGTATCTGGCTTCCGAAGGCTATTTGTGGGAAATTTTCCAGCGAGGCGAGGAGCTGGATGTGCAAAAGCTGGAAAAGGATTTTAAAGAAATGCTGAAATTTTGGAAGAAGATCTATCTGAAAGACAGATAACGGCGCGGGCATTTTCCGCACTGATTTTGATTCTGCAGAGCAGAATCATGGAGGTAAGTATGGTTGCAGGGAGATACGCAATAGAAGCCAAAGGACTGACGAAGATATATGGCAGGGCAAGGGGGATTACCGATGTGGATCTGGCCGTGCCGGAGGGAGATTTCCTGGGATTTATCGGGCCCAACGGCGCGGGGAAAAGCACTACGATCCGCATTCTGTTAGGCTTGATTGCTCCCACGGGAGGGACGGCAAAGATATTCGGAGAGGATATTCGCGGAAAGCGTACCGAGCTGCTTGCCAGGATCGGCTATATGCCGTCGGAGGCCAATTTCTACCGGGGAATGAAGGCGGGGGAGGTTCTGGAATATTCTGCCGGCCTGCGGAAGCGGGACTGCAGGGAGGAAGCCAGTCGGCTGTGCCGCAGGCTGGAACTGGATGTGAATAAAAGGGTTGATCAGCTCTCTCTGGGCAATCGGAAAAAGGTTTCCATCGTCTGTGCCCTCCAGCACGCTCCGGATCTGTGTATTCTGGATGAGCCTACAAGCGGGCTTGATCCGCTGATACAGCGGGAATTTTACAGGATTCTGGAGGAACGGAACAGGGCGGGGACCACGATCTTTCTGTCTTCCCATGTCCTCTCGGAAATACAGAAGTATTGCAAGCATGCGGCCGTAATCAAAGAAGGGCGGATATTAGCCTGTGACAGTATAGAAGCGCTTGGGCACACGAATGCGAAGGAGGTTACTCTGACAGGTATTGCTGCGCCGCCGGTGCTGGAGGGGATGCGGAATATCAGGGCAGAGGGGAATACGGTAAGATTCCTGTACAGCGGAGATCTCCGGAAACTGATGAGTGCATTGGCACGGCTGCCTGTCGAGGATGTGAATATTACGGAGCCCGATTTGGAAGAGATTTTTATGCACTATTACAAGGAGGAAGCCAATGACAATATTAAGGCATGAAATCAGGCAGGGAAGAATCCCGCTTATGATATGGACGGCGGCCATTGCCTTCCTGCTGGGAACCTGTGTTCTGATCTATCCGGAAATGGCAAAGCAGATGGGGGAGCTCAGCCAGGCCTTTGGAAATATGGGAGGGTTCTCCGCGGCGTTTGGCATGGACAGGATCAATTTCGGTGAGTTCACAGGATTCTTCGGAGTGGAATGCGGAAATATCCTTGGCCTGGGCGGGGCGTTCTTTGCCGCGCTGCTGGGCATTTCCGCGTTGTCAAAGGAAGAGAAGGAGCATACCGCGGAGTTTCTGCTGACTCATCCCGTGAGCAGGAGAAGGGTGCTTACCCAGAAGCTGATTGCGGTATTGGTGCAGATTACCGTCCTCAATGGGGCAGCCGTGGCAGTGACGGCCCTGACCGCGCTGTTTGTCGGTGAGTCCCCGGACAGAAAGCTGCTGGGGCTGATGTTTCTGGCATACTTTATCATGCAGATAGAGACGGCGGCAGTCTGCTTCGGAATCTCTGCCTTTCTGGGCAGCGGCGGGCCGGGTTTGGGTCTGGGACTTGCCGCAGTGTTCTATTTTCTGAATATTGTGGCGAATCTTACCGAGAAAGCGGGGTTCCTAAAGTATATTACGCCCTTCGGATATACTGACGGTGCGGATATTACTGCAAACGGACGGATAGAGCCTGAATATCTGGGGGTGGGGCTGGCTGTTACCTTTGTGGGAATTGCTGCCGGGTTCTGGAAATACGGAAAGAAGGATCTGACGTGAGGAAAGTCTGCATAGCAGATTTTCCTCACGCCGAATCGGGCTTGCTTTTTCAGGGCCGCGATGATATACTGTATGCAGTTGCATAAGGTTTCTCTGCCGTATGCGGTTCGTAACTGCCGGGCGGAGAGGGATTCAGTTGAAGGAGGTATTGTGGATATGAGAAAAATCGAAAAGGCGGTAGATCCGAACAACTGAATACAGGGCATGAAGTATGCCGATTTTAATTACCTTTATGAACGATTGCACCCCCCGCATGGCAGGGGATCGTGTGCGTGGGCAAAAATAGCGTAGGCTGGCAGACACATCATAACGGTGTGTCTTTTTTGCGCGCAAATTTTGGAAGGAGAACAGAATTTGAAAAGATTAAGATATTATATAATGAATATGAAACCGACCAGTGAGAAATATGAGGAGATGTATGAGGGAAAGATGTATGAAACTTTTATGGACAAAGATCCGATTGTCCATAATCATGCGGTGTACTGGGACGGGGAGATCAGCTATGAAATCACCAAGAGCAACCGGCTGGAGCTTTCTAAGCCTACAGTCACCATCCATATTCCCATGAAGTTACTGAAAACGGAAGATACGAGCACGGCGGCGCTGGATTATATCTTCCGGGGGCTGATCCCCTACATCCGGGTCCTGAATGAGGAGAATGACAACCGGAAGCGGACGGCAGTGGAAAACGGACATTACTTTATTTATGAGCCTAACAGCAAGGTTCTTGTAAGAAACGTAATTGCTGCCAGAATCGTGCCCCAGAAGTATTACCGGCTTGTGGGTAAAAATACCATTGAATCGGTGGACGGCCTGCGGGATAACGGGGTGAATTCCTATGCCCCGGGAAAAAGCTGTATCATTACGCCTGTAGACGGGGAAAGGGGGATTCCGGCTTATCTTTGTGTGAGCATCATGCTGCAGGTACAGCTTCCCAGGGGAAAGCACAAGAAAGCGGCAGAAATGCTTTGCGATTACCTGCCGGAAGCAGTGAACCGTTATGTGGAGGAATTTGACAGGGAGGGCCTGAGACGGGCGGTGGAGCTTTCCAAAAAGCAGGCCGACATCCGGAAATGGCTTCTGGACCATGACTGCTGTGCCTTTGTGGCTAACGGCAGTATCCTGCCCAGGGCCCAGGGGAGCGATCTTCCCATGAAGGATGCAGTGCCCTTTCAGTCAACGCCGGAGGACGAGACAGAGGTGGCCGGCATCAGGGGCATGGTCTTTCAAAAGGGCGTCACGGTGATCACCGGGGGCGGATATTCCGGGAAAAGTACCCTGCTGGATGCCTTAAGCGCCGGAATTTACGACCATATCGGCGGCGACGGCAGAGAGCTGGTGATCACGGTGCCTTCTGCCATGCAGATTTCCGCGGAGGACGGCAGAAGGATAAGGCACGGGAATCTTTCTCCCTTTATCAAGTGGATTCCCGGCAGCGATCCGAGGGATTTCTCTACGGACCACGCCTCCGGTTCCACCTCTCAGGCGGCCAATATCGTGGAGGCGGTGAATTGGGGCGTAAAGCTGCTATTGATCGACGAGGACAAAACCGCCACTAATTTTATGATCCAGGATCATGTGATGAAAGAACTGATTGAGAAGGAGCCGATTACGCCTTTTGTAGAAAGGGTGCAGGAGCTGGCCGGGCAGAGAAAGGTTTCCACTATCCTGGTGATCGGGGGCAGCAGTGAATATCTGCAGGCGGCGGACAGAATCTATATTATGAAGGACTACCGGATCAGCCAGGTGACGAAGGACGCCAAGGCGCTGCAGGCGGCATATGTGTACGGAGCAGGCGGCCGTAAGCAGGAAGTACTGAAACCGGCGGATTTTACAAATCAGGACAGGGTGGATGCCAATTATTTAAATACCCGTCCCCTGGGGGCTTCCACGGAAGTGATGCAGGTGTGGGATCTGGGATTTCTGATTCTGGGAGATGAGCGGGTGGATATTCGTATGCTCCACGACATTGCAAGCGTTCCCCAGTTGAATGCCATCGCCTTTCTGCTGCGGCGGCTGATGGGTGCCTTGAATCCCCTGGAGCGGTTCCAGAGATTTATGATACCCGGAGCCGAAGCCTGGGCCGCTGCCCCGGAGGGGCCAGACAGGACGGGGGAAGAGGTGCAGAGAGCGGAGCCGGCGCCCAGATGGGTATGCCTGGAGGAAGAGGTGGACCGTCTGCTGGAGGAAATCGGGGAGCTGGGGTTGGATTCCGCCTTTTCCCCCTTCTTTGCGGAATGCGGAAGATGGATGGATCTGCCCAGAAAATACGAGCTGTTGGCGGTTCTGGCCAGAATGCGGCTGGACAGCCCCGGTTTGGCGAATTAATCGTTTTACTTTGTGCAATGAATGTGATACAATGGAAAAAAGGAACGATAGTAGACGGGCCGGGCTGCACGGGGCCTTTGGAGACGAGACGTACAGGGCGGATTTTGAAACATTGGCCCGGGAATCAAAATAGTGCAGGCTATAAATTTTTATGGCGTATCAGCCGATTATAATTATATACAAGGAGGTGCGATATGAATATTCACGAGAAACAGGATGTTTCGTTTTTGTTCGGGAGTCTGGGGAGCGGTGCAGCCAGCGTTGCAGGCAGCAATTTCCTCAGTGATTACGCTGCTATCAAGAACGGCAGTTACGGGAAGCTGATGAAGGCATATTACGCAGAGGGCCAGGATACTGCACCATCGGCAGGCAGCGGGAAGAGCAGCACAAAGAATATTCTGAAAAAGCTGGAAGAGGAGAAGAAGAATCCCAGGGTATCCAAGGATGTGCAGGCGGCAAATGCCAATCTGACATCAGGGCTTTCAAGCTTGAACAAGTCTCTTTCCACGTTGCAGAACAGTACAACTTATACGGATACGGAAAACGGTAAAAGTGCGGCGGACAAGGTGGTTTCAGCCGTGAAAACCTTTGTGGCGGATTATAATAATGTGGTGAATGCGTCAAAGGGTTCTACATTGACGGGTAAAACGGCGTATGTGGCGAATATGATGAGCAGTACGGCTGCGAACTCCGGCAAGCTTTCGGAAATCGGTGTCAGGGTAAATTCAAACGGTACACTGGAGGTGGATGAAGCCAAACTGAAAGCAGCGGATCTCTCTAAAGTGCAGAAGCTGTTCTCGGCGGATGATATTATGAGCTATGGTTCCAGGCTGGCATCCCGTGTTCAGTATGCGGGAATAACCACCGGCAAGAATACGACAGACAAGACGGACCAGACGGATAAAACGGAGACAGGCAAGCCGGTGATTTCCGGTGCGGCCGGCCTGAAGGCGGACAGTAAAACGCTGGCAGACAGTGAATTGTATCAAAAGGTGAAGGATCAGGACGGTACGGAGAAATATGAGGTTGATAAGATTTTTTCCGTGGCAAAAAGCTTTGTCAGCAATTATAACCGTATGTTCGACACCGCAGAATCCAGTTCAAATTCCGGCGTTGTGGCAAATCTGACCTCTATCAGGGAAAAAACGGCGAAGAATGCGGATGTGCTGAAGCAGTTTGGAATCAATGTGGATGCCAAGGGCAGAATGAAGATCGACGAGGACACGTTTAAAAAGGCAGATATGTCCAAGGTACAGGATTTCTTTAAGGATTACGGGTCTTCCGTTGCTACCAACGCTTCCCTTGTGGATTACTATATGAATACGCAGGCGAATGTCGGCAGTGGATATACGGCGAACGGTGCATATAACGTACAGGGGAGTTCAGGCTATACCGGTATCATGTGATCGGATTTCGGAACGATAGGGATATGCAGGATGTGAACCCGCCGGGGCGGCATGCCCCGGGGATTTGCATCCTTTTTCCTTAATTTGCAAATTTTTTTAAAAAAGCCATTGACTTTTGTGTAATGATCGTGTAAAATACAATTTGTTCGCAGGAATGGCGGAATTGGCAGACGCGCACGGTTCAGGTCCGTGTG